>DATKMS010000109.1:0-7813 GCA_035541735.1 Candidatus Margulisiibacteriota bacterium | reverse complement strand
CTACACGTGTACGTTCGATATCCAGCCGGCAGCGCCGCCCGCCGACTATCCCATCCTCAACTCGAACCCCTTCGCGGAAGATCCGAGCGCCGTGAGCCTGCCCGTGTTCGGCTTCGATGGAACCGTCACTGTCGCAACCGTCGTTCCGACCTCCACCGAGACCCCCACATCGACGGAGACGCCAACGGTGACGCCGACGCCAACCGACACACCGACCGAGACGCCGACGGACACGCCGACCGACACCCCGACGGTCACTCCAACCTTTACCGACAGCCCGACACCGACGGAGACCCCCACTCCCGGTCCAACGGATACGCCGACGGAGACCCCGACGGTGACGGAGACGCCGACCGAGACCCCGACGGAGACGCCGTCGCCAACCGCCACGAACACGCCGTTCGCGCAGATCAACATCGGCACGGGCGTAGAGTTCCAGGGCGGGAGCGCGGTGATCACCACGAACCTGGTTACCGGCGGGTTGCAGGTTGCCGGAACAGGTAACGACTTCAGCTACCCCAACACCGTGTTCAGCGTCGATCCCATGAGCTGTGTGCTCGACTCCAGCCTCAGCTCTCTGGGAAAAGTCCTCACAGCGACGGTCACCAATGTGACGGCGACCGACACCACCATCAGTGTGGTCGTGCAAGGTCCGCCGGCAAGCCTTGATCCGATTCCCGACGGCCCACTCTACACCTGTACGTTCGATATCCAGCCGGCAGCACCGCCCGCTGACTATCCCATCGTCAACTCGAACGCCTTCGCGGAAGATCCGAGTGCCGTCAGCCTGCCCGTCTTCGGTGCCGACGGAACCGTTACGGTCGCGCTCTTCGTCCCCACCCTTACCCCGACGCCGACGGCAACCGAGACCCCGACCATCACACCGACCGTAACACCGACGCCGACGGACACGCCGACGGACACCCCGACCGAGACCCCAACCGAGACCCCGACCGACACGCCGACCGACACGCCGACCGAGACCCCAACCGACACCCCGACCGCGACGCCGACGGAGACCCCGACCGAGACCCCAACCGACACGCCGACCGACACGCCGACCGAGACCCCGACTGACACCCCGACCGACACCCCAACCGAGACCCCGACCGAGACCCCAACCGACACGCCGACCGAGACCCCGACCGCCACCGAAACACCCACAGTGACGGAGACCCCGACCGAAACCGAGACGCCGACGATTACGCCGACGGCGACCGAAACACCGACAGCAACCGTGACGGCTACACCGTCGCAGACGCCGACGAGTTCGCCATTCGCTCAGATTAACATCGGCAACGGAGTCGGCTTGGCGGGCGGCACGGCGGCGGTGACGGTGAGCTTGGCGAGCGGCGGTTTGCAGGTCGCCGGGACCGGCAACGACATTACCTTCCCGAGCACCGATCTCACTTTGAACCCGGCGAACTGCGTCGTGGAACCGAGCATCGGCAAGCTGCTGACCGCGACCATCACAAACACTACCTCGACCACCACCACCGTCACCGTGTTCGTGCAGGGGCCCCCGATGAACAACAACCCGATTCCCGACGGACCGTTGTACACGTGCACGTTCGGCATCCTTCCGGGCGAGCCGCCGGGCGTACGGGTGCTCACCAACGGCAATACCTTTGCCCAAGATCCGAGTGCACTGAATCTGGTGGTTGCCGGCGGCGACGGGTCGGTCACCGTTGCCCTCGTCCTACCTACCGTTACTCCGACATCGCCTCCAACGGTCACGCCGACCATCACCGACACGCCGACGCCCACGGAGACGCCAATCCCAACGCAGACGCCGACCGCCACGGAAACGGCCACACCGGGACCGAGCCCAACCCCGACACCAACTGAAACGAGCACCCCGACACCGACAGCAACGAACACGTTGCCCCCGACCGCCACGGTGACTCCAACGCAGACACAGACCGGGACGACGACTCCCACCGCGACCGTGACGCCGACCCTCACATTGACCAGCACGGCAGGCCCAACGGCAACGGTGACCCCGACGGCCACGCCGTTCGGGCAGTATCAGCTCAGCCTCGCCGGTGCACCCCGCAACCTGCGGATCGGGGTGGCAACCACCGAGACGTACGTCATCAAGCTGCAGAACGTCCGCCCGACCAGTGTGACGAATGTGGTCATCACCAGCACCGTCCCCATCGGCCTCCAATTTCTGCAGTCGGAACCGGCGCCGACCACCGAGAACGGGAACGTCTTGACCTACACCTTCCCCAAGCTCGATCCGTTCGCTAGCGCGCTGATCTTGGTAGAGGCGGGCCTGCGTCCCGAGACCCCGGAGGGAACATCGCTCACGAACAGCGTGACCGTGCGTGACGACCAGGGCAACAGCATACAAGCATCATTCACCGGCAGCGTACGCGCGGGCCCGAGCGGGACGCCGGGCAACCTCAACGTCACCCTGACCACGGTCAAACAAGTGGTCGCGGGCAGTTCCTTGAAGTCGACACTCTCGATCAGCAACACGGGAACCCTCGACGCCACGAACGTCACCGTGGTCCTGATCGGGCCGCAGGCAGTGCAGTTCTCCTCCGCCCTGCCCGCGCCGGCGTCGGTGCAGACAGCGAACGGCCAAACAACGATCACCTGGAACGTGGGCAAGATTTCGGGACCGGGCAACGCGGTGATCAAGATCACCCAGCGGGTCCCGGCGGATACCCCAAACGGAACGATCTTGAACATGACGGCGATTGCAGCAGCTCCGGACGGCCGCACGGGGGAGGCAACGAAGAGCATCACGGTCCGCAACTGAAGGTGTGAACGTGCCAAGGTCGCCGCAGCGCGCGCGGAATGCACGCTGGCGGGTGTGTGCATCACTGCTGTGTCTGACCCTGGTAAGCGCGTGTCCCGCAGCCGCTGTCGAAAGCGGACCGCAGGGTGTCGTCCGACAATTCTGCCAGGCCGATGCGCTCGGCCGCCGCGTCGGCATGGGCGGCTGGCCGGATTTGCTGCCGCTTGTGAGCTGGCCGTTCGAACCGGCTTGGGACTTCGCCATCGTGATCACCGGCTACGACGTGGGCGCACCGCGGCCTGCCGAACAGGGCAGCCTCGCGATCGACGTCCACTACACCGTGGTCGGGCAAATATCCGCCCTCGGCTTCGATACCAACGCCTATATCGAAACCGTCACGTTCCGCGTGCATGCTCCCGAGGAGGGCTGGCGGATCATTGGTCCGCCGCCGCCACCCCACGTCTTCGGCACCCACGTCGATATCGAGCTGACCCGCCACGCGTTCGAGTTCGGCTCGCGGAACTTTCTGCCGAACAGTCTGTTTGTGTGGCAGATGTTTCGCGCCGCAGGTTGGAACGTGCCCTTGCAGCGCACAGCCGACCTGCTCACGGGGACCACCTATCGCCCGGTCGAGAAGCCCCAGGCGGGTGATGTCGTCGTCTACCTGCGCGACGACGTCGTGTACCATGTCGGCTTGTTGGAGAAGGAGAATCAGGTGGTCTCTTCGACGTTGAACGCCGGCATCGTGCGCAGCACGGTCGACGCATTTCCCGGCGAGGTCCGCTACCTGCGGTTGGTCGAGCCGGAAGCGGGCAGCGTGCGGCGGCGGCCTGCAGCGCCGGCCGGGGGAGGGTCGCGGCCCACGCCACGCGCCCCGCAGCGTGCGCAACCTTCAACCCGCCCGCGCGTTGAACCCACGGGACCAGAGTTGCCGCCACGGACGCCGGTTGCTCCAGGCACGAAGCCATGATGGAAGATACGATCGGAGGACCTTAGGATGCCCCTGTGGAGGACGACGTCTGCGCTGCTGTTCATCCTGTGCATCGCCGGTTGCGTGAAGAAACCCGTCACCGCCCCGCGCGCCGTTGTGCCAGAAACCGTGTCGGCCGAGCTGCGCATCGCTGCCGCGCCCGGTAAGAACTTCGGGAGCATGCTGGCGTTGGGCATCGGCATGTCGAACGGTGAGACGGCGACGTACGTGGTCACGGCGGATCGCATCTTCGCGGTCGACGAAGCGGGAAATCGCATCGCGCCGCTGAGCGTTGAGGAGGCCGCACGTCAGGCTGGCGGCGCCACGGCATTGGTGGCCGGTTTGGAAGGAGCCGGCGGCAGCGCGTTGCTCACCGGGTTGTTGGGTGCCATCCCAGGGGCAATCATCGGCGCGTCCCAGGGCGGCGGCTCGGGCGCCGGAGCCGGCGCCGCCATTGGCGCCGGCATCGGCATCGCCGTAGGCGCGGTCGGCGGATTCTACGAATCGAAGACCAAGACCGAGCAGGAGATCATCGATCAGCTGCACGGCCTCTACTTCGGCGAGCAGACGCTCAAACCCGCCTTGCCGGTGAGCGGGTTTGTCTTCTATCCCGCCGGTTCCTATACCGGCGTGCGTGCCGTCCTGGTTGAGAAGACCACCAACGCCGTCAAGGAGGTCGCTGGTCCAATGATCCCCAAGCCGTGATGCGGCGCTGCGTTTACGACTGCCAGCGGTTCATCACCGGCAGCAGCTGCCACTTGCCGTCGCGTTTTTCGAGGTCCAGGGTCGCACCGCCGCCGCTGAGGTACTGTGTTTTGCTGTGCTGCCCGACCGCCCACACGAGGGCGATGGCAACCTTTGCGTGTTCCTGATCGCCGTCGAGGCGGTTGAAGCGGAAATAGAGAAAGTCGCCACCGTGATCGGCTTCCGCCTGGATGCGCAATAGTGAGAAGAGGTCGATCGCACGGCCGGGGAGTTCGAGCTTCACGCCCTTGGGGAGATTGAGGGTCGCGACCACGAGATGTGCGGGGTCCTTCACCAGCTTGAAGTCGCCGATGCCGCCGTCGATGGCCCATTGCAGCGCCATCTCGGCAACACTCTTCTTGTCGGCGTCTGATAGTGCGGCGTGCGCGGTCGTGGCAACGAAAGCGCTCAACATCAGGAGGGTCGCGAGCGCCGCGTGGGGGCACACGCGCGCTCGCGCCGCACACGTCGTCATGAATTCGCAGACGTTGGGCTTGCGGTACCTATTCGAATGACGTCACGAAACGCGCGGCGCGCCTGATCCATGTTGTCCTCCCGAAGAGTGTCACTGCCAATGGACGCCGATATACCCCGATCAAGACTTTCCCGCAAAGGATACACAGATCCAATCAACCTCCATCGGTGGTGATCTTTCTCCTTGCCTTTGCCGCCGATTGCCGGACACTGCCAGCATGCCTTCCGCAAGTGAGACGATAGCGGCGTTCGCTGCCGACCTGCGCTTCGATGCGTTGCCGCCGGCGGTGGTGATGAAGATGAAATTGCACGTTCTCGATCTGCTGGGTGTGGCACTCGCGGCGTCGTCGATGGATTTCGCACCTGCTATCGCCGACGTGGCCAAGGGCATGGGCGGGCCGCCAGAAGCGACGGTCATCGGCCGGCGCGAGCGCTTGCCGGCGCCATGGGCGGCGCTGGTGAATGGGACGCTGGCACACGGACTCGATTACGACGATACGCATGCCGAATCGGTCGTGCACGTCAGTGCCAGCACGGCGCCGGCAGCGCTAGCTGCCGGCGAGGCCGCGAATCGCGACGGTCGCAGTTTCCTCACTGCGTTAGCCGTTGGGATGGAAGTGAACGTGCGCCTCGGTCTGGTGGCACCCGGTGCGTTCCACGATCGCGGCTTCCACCCGACGGGCGTCTGCGGCGCCTTCGCCGCCGCACTGGTCGCCGGCAAGATCGCCGGGCTCAGCAGCGCACAGCTGGCCGACGCCTTGGGGCTCGCCGGCAGCCAGGCCGCGGGGTTGATGGAGTTCCTTACCGACGGTGCGGCGGTGAAGCGCATGCACCCCGGCTGGGCGGCGCACAGCGGTCTCGTGGCGGCGCGCCTGGCGGCGGCCGGAATCACCGGCCCGCGCGCTGTGCTCGACGGGCGCTTCGGTTTCTATCGCAGCCACCTCGGCGACGGTGAGTGGAATCTGTCGGTGTTGACCAGCGGCCTGAGCACGCGCTGGCATCTGCTCGACATCAGCCTCAAACCGTACCCGTGCTGCCACATGAATCACGCCTTCATCGACTGTGCTGCTGCGCTGCAAGCGCAGCACGGGCTGCTGCCCGACGCGATCGAGCAGATCGACTGCTTCATCCATCCGCGCGAGGTGCCCGTAGTGTGCGAGCCGCTGCAGAGCAAGCACACGCCGCAGAACGACTACGACGCCAAGTTCAGCCTGCCTTACGCCGTCGCCTCGCAGTTCGTGCGCGGCCATGTCGCCGTCGACGATTTCACCCCAACGGCCATTCGTGAGCCCGCAGTCCTCGCCCTGGCACGACGGGTGGCCTACCACGAGGATGCCGCCAACCAGTACCCACGCTACTTCCCCGGCTGGATGCGCGTGCGCCTCCACGACGGCCGCGTCCTCGAACACCACGAGCCCATCAACCGCGGGCACGCCGAGCAGCCGCTCACTGACGCCGCGGTGCGCGACAAGTTCCACCGCAACGCCGCGCTGGCGATCAGCACCGCAGCGGCCGAGGCTCTGGTCGACGCGGTTGCGGCGCTTGAAGACGCACCTGATCTGTCTCGAGTCGCCGAGCCGTTACGCTCTGCCGGACGCTGACGCCAGCGCACCGGCGGCGCGAATGTCACTCCTCGCGCAATTGATCCAGATAGAAGATGTTGCCGTCGGGATCCGCGAACATCGCCATGAAGCCGCCCCACGGCTGCTTGCTGGGCACCATCGTGAAGCGCACACCCTGCGCCTTCAAGCGTTCATACGCCGCGTTCAGATCGGCGACGCCCCAGCCGATGCCGGTGTGGCGGCCGACGAGCGCCTGTGACTCAGGGGCGTTCGGATCCACACGCGCGACGCCGAAGCGGATGCCTGCGGGCGCGAACGACGCATAGCCGTACTGCTCCTCCTGAAACTGCAACGGCAACCCGAGCGTGCCTTGGTAGAACTCGACGGCCCGCTTGAGGTCGGTGACGAAGACGTTGGCGTACCAGAGCTGCAGCGTCGACATCGGGACCTCCTTTCGCTTCTCAGCTACGATCATTCCGCTTGATGGGCAGAATCCGCACGCGAGATCGCGCCTCGTCGACCGTCACCAGCGCACCCTGTTGAAGAACCGCTACCCAGTCTGGGGAGAGGCTCATATCGACAACCAGCTTCACGGGACCAGCAGCGGTACTTCAATCTCCTCGGCACGCCATGCGGCGTAGGACAATGCCTCGCGGATGGTCACATGCCCACCGGCTCAACTGCAATTCGCCTCCCCGAAGACATCCGCGACCCCTGGGCGCCTCCGTAGCGTACGCTGGTGTACATCTCAGATCTCGACCGCCAGCCCGTCGGTCGCCATCTCGATCTCTACTTCGCTGCGGCGCTCGTGCACCTCACGGCCCAGGTGGGTGAGAATCATGCGCTTGGCGCCGAAGCGGGAGCGGTTCTCCGCCAGGCGCGGGTAGTCCAGATGGATGGCGACGCGCGTCTCGAACAAACTGCACTCGCAGATGAACAGGTCGGTGTCCGAGTGCTCGATGAGCGCTTCCGTCCAACCGCTGTCGCCCGAGTAGAGCACGCTGCGGCCGGCCAGGCTGACGCGTAGCGCCAGCGAAACGTCCTTCTCCTGATGCGGAACGCGAAACGGGTCGACGTGGACCGCGTCGAACGATACGGGAGCACCCGGCGCCATCTCGGTGAAGTGCACCGGAAAGGGCAACGGCTCGGCCGCCAGGTCGCGATACACGGCGCGGAACAGCGCCCAGACCCGTTCTTCTGTCCCCGGCGGTCCGGCGATGTGCAGGGGGCGCTGCCGCCTCTGCTCGTAGATGTACTGCAGGAAGAGGAAGGGCAGGCCCGAGAAATGGTCGCCGTGCAGGTGGCTGATCAGGA
>DATKMS010000108.1:0-3505 GCA_035541735.1 Candidatus Margulisiibacteriota bacterium | reverse complement strand
ATGTACTGGATCGGGCTCCGTCCCGGCGACGTGCATCTCAACATCTCGTCGCCCGGCTGGGCCAAGCATGCCTGGAGCTGCTTCTTCGCGCCGTGGAATGCCGGCGCCTGCGTGTTCATCTACAACTACGGGCGTTTCAATGCGAAGGCGCTGCTGACCGTGCTCGGGCAGTGCGGCGTGACCTCGCTGTGCGCGCCGCCCACGGTGTGGCGCATGTTGATCCAGGAAGATCTCGCGGCGTTCCGCGACCGCCTGAAGCTGCGCGAGTTGGTCGGTGCCGGCGAACCGCTCAATCCGGAGATCATCGACCACGTGCGCGCGGGCTGGGGTATCACCATCCGCGACGGTTTCGGGCAGACCGAGACCACCGCGCAGATCGGCAACCCGCCCGGACAGGCAGTGAAGCCCGGGTCCATGGGCAAGCCACTCCCCGGCTACACGGTGGCGCTGGTGGATGCGGACGGAAATCCGGCGGACGAGGGCGAGATCTGCCTGGCGCTCGATCCGCACCCGGTTGGGCTGATGACTGCCTATGCCGACGATCCGGAGAAGACGGCCGAGGTGATGCGCAACGCGCTGTACCACACGGGCGACGTCGCACGCCGCGATGCGGACGGATACATCACCTACGTCGGCCGCGCCGACGACGTGTTCAAGGCTTCCGACTACCGCATCAGTCCCTTCGAACTCGAAAGTGTGCTGCTCGAGCACGCCGCGATTGCTGAGGCTGCGGTCGTGCCCAGCCCGGATCCGGTGCGGCTGGCGGTGCCGAAAGCGTTCGTCATGCTGTGCCAGGGCTACCGTCCCGGACCAGATCTGGCGAAGGACATCTTCGCCTTCCTGCGCGCGCGTTTGGCGCCCTACAAGCGCATCCGCCGCCTGGAGTTCGCGGACCTGCCGAAGACGATCTCCGGCAAGATCCGCCGCGTCGAGCTGCGCGGCGATGAAGCGACGCGGCGTCAGGCCGGCGCGCGGGGGGCGCTGGAATTCTTCGAGGAGGATTTCCCCGAACTCAAGGGCTGAGGCCGTAATCCCAAATTTGCAGCTGAACCGAGCCCCGAAATGTAGATAATGGCAGCCATGCAACGCATGGCTCAAACCGCAGCGCCTGCAGGGACACTCGGCATAGATGGCGTACGGCGACCGCCCGGCAAGCGGTATGCGACGGCTCTTCATTTCTTCATGGAAGCTCGCCGCGACCCGCTGAAGTTCCTGCGCTGGGCGGCACGCGAGTACGGCGACGTCGTGCGCTTCGATGCCTGGCCGTTCATCGTTCATGTCCTGCATCACCCCGACCACATCAAGCACGTCTTGCAGGACAACAATCGCAACTACTGGAAGGGCAACCTCATGCGGCGCGTCAAGCCGCTCATCGGCGAAGGTCTGTTCACCAGTGAAGGGGACTTCTGGCGGCGCCAGCGCCGTCTGGCGCAGCCGGCGTTCCACCACCAACGCATCGAAGGCTTCGTAACGCTCATGAGTACGGCCGGGGCGCGCATGCTCGACGGCTGGGAGACCGCCGCCGCCCAAGGAAGCCCCATCGACCTGATGGAGCAGATGTCGCGCGTGACGTTGCGCGTCGTCGGGCAAGCACTCTTCGGCGTCGATTTGATCGGCGAAGCCGCCGGTGTCGGTCGCGCTATGCTGTCGGCACTGCAGTTCGTCTCCGAGGAAGCCTTCAGCCTCTTTCAGAGCTGGTTGATTGTACCGACGCCGCGCAACCTGCGCTTTCGACGGGCGCGCGCGGCGCTCGACCGCGTGGTGTTCGACATCATCGACCGGCGCCGCAGCGCCGGCAGCGGCGACGATCTGCTGGCGATGTTGATGGCGGCGCGCGACGAAGAGACCGGCGAAGGCATGAGCGCTCGCCAATTGCGCGACGAGATCATGACTTTGATGCTCGCCGGACACGAAACCACCGCGGTCACCTTGGCGTGGGCTTGCCTGCTCCTCGCCCAGCACCCCGAGGTTGGCGATAGCGTACGTTGCGAGGTGGCGAAGGTGCTCGGCGGGAGAGCGCCGGAACTTGCCGATCTGCCGCGCTTGGAGCTGACGCGCCGGGTGATCGACGAGACCTTACGGCTCTACCCGCCGGTTGCGGTGATCAGCCGCGAAACCTACGCAGCCGATGAGATCGACGGCTATGCCATCCCTGCCAAGAGCGGCGTGATGCTGAGCCCGTACGTCACGCACCGCCACCCGGCCTTCTGGGATGATCCCGAGCGCTTCGACCCGGAGCGCTTCACGCCGGAGCAGGTGGCGGCACGTCCGCGTTTTGCGTACTTCCCGTTCAGCGGCGGCCCACGCCTGTGCATCGGCAACGAGTTCGCCCTGATGGAGGCGCAGATCCTGCTGGCGATGATCATGCAGCGTTACCGTGTCGAGGTGGCACCCGGCCATACCGTGCAGCACGAGATTCGCGTCACCCTGCGTCCGCGCCAGCCCATGCTGATGGTGCCACGCCCCGTCTAGTACTAGCAGCCTGTTGAAAAAGTCCGCCGATGCCCTGGACCGTCATTCCCGCGAACGCGGGAATCCAGATCTTCCGCATGCTTCTGGGCCCCCGCTTTCGCGGGGGTGACGATGGCGACCAGCTTTTCAACGGGCTGCTAGCCTCAATGCGAAGAAAACGATTCACCACCGAGGCACCGAGGACACAGAGGACAAGATCACAGAGCTTTCTTGGCTGGCGATGAAGAACAGCATTCGGATGCGGTTGCCAATTGGGAATACTCCGGCCGATTTTCTCTGGCCGGCCTCTGTGCCCTCGGTGCCTCTGTGGTTCAGTATTTTCGCTTTGAGGCTAGGGCCTGAGGCCGACGACTCAGCGGGTTGCAGTAGCTCCCCCGCGCGCCGATACTCGCCGCACGCGAGGAGGGCGGATGAAACTCTACAGCATGAACGGCAGCCACTTCGCCTCGAAGTGCCGAGTGGTCATCTACGAGAAGGGTGCACCGGTCGAAATTGTTCCGATTCCCGGCGGTGATCTCAAGTCACCCGAATACCTGAAGATCTACCCGATGGGGAAGACGCCGGCGCTGGCGGTCAATAGCATGATCATCGGCGAGTCGGAGGTGATCAACGAGTACCTCGAAGAGAAATTCCCGCATCCGCCGTTGTTGCCGCCCGATCCCGAGAGCCGCGCCCGCGCGCGCAGCTTCGGGCGTTTCCACGACCTGTATCTCGAGCCCGCGTTTCACAACCTGTTCCCGCAGGTCTTTGCTCCGGAGAAGGACCAGCAGCTGATCGCGACGCTGCTCGCGGAGATGAAGATCCGCCTCGACCAGCTGGAGGGCATGCTGTCCTCCGGACCCTACGCCGTGGGCAGCGCTTTCACCCTCGCCGACTGCTCGCTCGCACCCTTGATGTTCTATGCGCAGCTGACGCTGCAACTGTTTGGCGCCCCAGGCTTCACGGAGGGCCGTCCCAAGCTGAGCAGCTGGTGGACAAACGTGTGCCAGCGTGCGTCGGTGCAGAAGGTGCACGGCGAGATGCAGCAGGCGGT
>DATKMS010000107.1:0-52929 GCA_035541735.1 Candidatus Margulisiibacteriota bacterium | reverse complement strand
GCAGCGGCGCCAGCGCTACCACAGCCCGTGCAGCTGCCGGGGGGCACGCCAGCGCCAGCAACCCGCCGAGGTCGTGACCGACCACGATGGGCGCCGTATCACATGCCGCGAGCACGCGCTGCAGGTCACTGAGGTAGTCTGCAAAGCTGACGGTGCCGATCTCGTCGCGGCCGGCGGCATCGCCATGGCCCCGGAGATTGAGGGCGTGGCAGCTCCAGCCACGGTGCGCGAGATACCCCATGAATCGGCGCCACACTGCGGCGGTGCACCACAAGCCATGCACACACACCATCGGCGCGGCGAATTTGGCACTCTCCGCGGCGATCGATTCGATGGTCACGTTGCCAATGCGCCGCAGCATCATCGCGGAAAAACGAAAAGGCCCTCCAAGTTCGGAAGGCCTTCTCATTGAGCCCGAAAGCTCAAGTCTGAGGGAAGGGAAAAAACTCTGGCCTAGTGAATGGCCTCAAGTAGGGTCTTACTTACTTCTTCTTCTTGCCAGCGGCCTTTTTCTTCGCCGGGGCTTTCTTCTTGGTCTTGCCAGCTTTCTTTGTTGCCATAGAGACCTCCTTCTGAACTTTGGAGCCACAACTGCATGTGCTCCCTTCCCTTCAGACTGCCTCCACCTCGTTCAGCCACCCACCACCAGTTTCGCGGCGATTATATGAATGCCTGGGCGATCCTGTCAATAGAAGAATGCCATTTTGGAAATTTTTTTTTAAACCGGCATTCCCATTCAGGACGCGAGAAATTCGCCCTCTAAAATGGCGTTCAGGTTGGACGTCGGTGTCGGGTAGCAGAACGTTCTAGTGCAGTATCCACAGCATCCCGCAATGCTTGTCCACAGCGCTAGATGTGCAGCAGCACGCGCAGGGCGGCGCGTGCGATGAACCAAGCAGCACCGCTCAGGATCTCCTTGCGCACGTCGACGTCCTCCCCCGTCGCCGGGGTCGCATCGAGAGCGTCGGCGAGATGCCGCACCCCGACCGGCGGACTCGTCAGGGACGCAAGGCGATCGAGCTGCGCTGCCGTCAACCGACGCGGAACAGGGGTGGCCGTGTCGCGACATTTGACGCGACGCAGTTCGCCGCGGTTGAGCCACATGCCGTCGCAGGTGGAACAGCGCTCGATGCGCGCGTCCTCCGGCAGCGATGGATCGCGAAACCTCCCCATGCGGGCGCCACAGCGCGGACACTGGAGCGGCTCGCCTCGCGTCGCCGTCGGCTGGGTAAGCGCCGCCTGATCCACCCTATCGAGCCGCTCTGCGGCCGCAGCGGTGACG
Organism: Candidatus Margulisiibacteriota bacterium; assembly: GCA_035541735.1. GTDB lineage: Bacteria > Desulfobacterota > Binatia > HRBIN30 > HRBIN30 > DATKMS01. The sequence goes on along the minus strand of DATKMS010000107.1, from coordinate 51,647 downwards.
GGATAGAGCTCCCACCGGTCACACCAAATGCCGCCGCACCGCGGGCACTGGTCGAGCACGATGGAATAGCCAACGGACGCCGATGCCGTGACTTCGTTCATCGCCGTCGCACACTGCGGACACGACAACGCCATGGCTCACGCCGCGTGCACCATGGCGCGCAGAATGGCGATGCGCTGCGCCAAGGGAGGATGCGTACTCAGCAGATCCGCCAGCTGTCCTTGGCGCTCGTCAACGCGCCGGCGCAACGGATTGCTGATGAACAAATGCGCGGTCCCGCGTGTCGCCGCTTGCAGCGGCGAGGTCGCCGCACCGATCTTCTCCAACGCATGTGCCACACCCAGCGGATTGCGGGTCAGCTGTGCGGCGGTCGCGTCGGCCAGATACTCGCGCTGGCGCGACACCGCCATGGCCATGAGGCGCGACAGCAGTGGCGTCACAGCGACCAGCAGCACGACAACCAGAAACACCAGGGGGTTGCCGCGGCGGCGGTCGCTGGAAAGGAACAGCACACGGCGCGCCCAGTCGGCGAGCATCACCACCCCACCGAGCAGGATGGCCACCAGAGTCATGGTCAAGGTGTCGCGGTTGCCGATATGCGCCATCTCGTGCGCCACTACCCCTTGCGTCTCCTCCCGATCGAGCACGTTCAGTAACCCCTGCGTCACCGCGAGCACGGCGTGGCGTGGATCCCGCCCCGTTGCCAGCGCGTTGGGCGCCGGGTCCGGAATCAAATAGACGCGCGGCTGCGGCAGGCCGGCCGCCAGCGCCATCTCCGTCACGATGTTGTAGAGCTGGCGGTGCTCGGGGTCATTGAGATTCAGCGGCTGCGCGCACAGCGAGGCCATCACCAGGCGTGCACCACCGAAGTACGCGCTCAGACTCATCGCCGCGGCGAGTCCCAGGGTCCCCAACGTCGCCAACGGCAGCGGCTCACCTCGCGCACTGAGGAACCCGCCCCACACAGTGTCGAGCCCCAACCCCAATAGAAGAAAGAACAGCACGAAACCGGCAAGCAGCAACCATGTGCGCCGGCGGTTGAGCGCCTGGCGGCTGTAGAAGTCCACCGCGCTCGCCGGCACGCTCTGCGACGTCACTGTCGACATCTCCTGCACGCCGCTCCAACCGTGGCGAACGTTCGCCGACGGCGACGCCGTCATCTCGGCAACGAGAGATCTACCCGTGGCGTCGCGCGTTCATCATCGGCGGCCGCGAAGTAGTCGGCTGGCTTGAACGCGAAGAAGTTGGCAATCACGCTCGCCGGAAAGACCTGCTGGCGCGTATTAAACTGCATCACCATGTCGTTGTAGAACTGGCGCGCAAAGGCAATCTGATTCTCGGTCGTCGTCAGCTCTTCCTGTAGCTGCATGACATTCTCGTTGGCCTTGAGCGTCGGGTAGTTCTCCAACACCGCCAGCAGCCGGCCAAGCGACTGCCCGAGCGCATTCTCAGCCGCCGCACTCTCACGCACGCCAGTCGCCGCCACCGCGCGGGCCCGCGCCTCCATGACCCGTTCGAGCGTGTCACGCTCGTACTGCATCGCCCCCTTCACGGTCTCGACGAGATTGGGGATGAGGTCGTGCCGCCGTTTGAGTTGGACATCGATCTGCTTCCAACCGTTCTGCACCCGGTTCCGCAAACCGACAAGATTGTTGTAAGTCAGCACCGCTCCAACCAAGGCGGCGAGTATGAGAATCAGCAGCACCGTAGCCATCGCGCCCTCCTCCCTGCACTGGCGTGCCTGCCCTCCCGCCGTCGACACGCAAAGTCCGCGCCGAGCGCCGAGCACCAATTCGCATAGGGCGCGGCATCCGCCGCCGCCCACCGCCCGTCAACGCCGTGTCGCAAAGGTAGCGCGTCCGGGATACACCGCCCGGCGGCCGAGTTGCTCCTCGATGCGCAGCAACTGATTGTACTTGGCAGTCCGCTCGCCGCGCGACGCGCTCCCCGTCTTGATCTGCCCGGCGTTCACCGCCACCGCCAGGTCGGCGATCGTCGCATCCTCAGTCTCACCCGAGCGGTGTGAGATCACGGTCGTGTAACCGGCGCGCCTGGCCATGTCGATTGTCTGCAGCGTCTCCGTCAGTGTTCCAATTTGGTTGAGCTTGATGAGAATCGAGTTCGCAACGCCTGCCGCGATGCCGCGCTGCAGGCGTTGCGGGTTGGTGACAAACAGGTCATCCCCGACGAGCTGCGTCCGCGCCCCCAGGGTCTGCGTCAGCGTCGCCCAGCCCTCCCAGTCGTCTTCCCCAAGACCGTCTTCGATCGACACGATCGGATAGCGGTCGACCCACTCGCGATAGAATGCGACCATCGCGGCGCTGGAGCGGCGGCTGCCGTCCGACTTGCGAAACACGTACTCACCGCCGTCGAAGAACTCGCTGGCCGCGGGATCGAGCGCCAGCGCGATTTGCTTCCCCGGCTGATACCCGGCGCGCTCGATGGCCGTGAGGATGACCTCGATCGCCTCCTGGTTGGAACCAAGGCTGGGCGCAAAGCCCCCTTCATCCCCGACCGCCGTCGAGTACCCCTTCTCCTTCAACACAGCCTTGAGCGAATGAAACGTCTCCGCACCCATGCGCAACCCGTCCGCAAAGCTGCGTGCGCCCACCGGCACGACCATGAACTCCTGCAGATCGACCGAGCTGTCCGCATGCGCGCCGCCGTTGAGGATATTCATCATCGGCACGGGCAGAGTCGTGGCACGTGGCCCGCCGAGGTAGCGGTACAGCGGCAGCTTGGCGGCGGCGGCCGCCGCCTTTGCTACCGCGAGGGACACCCCGAGAATGGCGTTGGCCCCGAACCGGCGCTTGTTGGGCGTGCCGTCGAGATCGATCATCAGGCGATCGATCTCCTCCTGGCGCCGCGCATCGCGACCACGCAACTTGGGCGCGATGTGCCGCGTGATGTGGTCGACCGCCTTCAGTACGCCTTTGCCACCGTAGCGCTTCTTGCCGTCGCGGAGCTCGAGCGCCTCGTGCGACCCGGTCGACGCCCCGGACGGAACCGCTGCCCGACCGCAGGCGCCATTGCTCAAGATGACGTCCACCTCAACCGTCGGATTGCCCCGCGAATCGAGCACCTCGCGTGCCACTATTTTCCGAATCTTCATGCTCCACCTCGGGTTGCCAAGCGCCCCATGCTCACGTATACGATGCGTGCGCATTTGGAAAAACATTGATGGCCCTTCTACCGCCGCTGCCCAGGAAATACAAAGGGACTCTCGCAGCGGGCGTCGTCGGCTTGATTCTCTTCGTCATCGCCGCGGTGTTCGGCGGTCATGGCCTCGTTCATCTCCAGCGCATGCGCAGCGAGCAGCAGGAACTGGAACATCTGGCCTTCAACCTGCAGCAGCAGAATGAGCAACTGCGCCAGCAGATCCGCCGGCTACAGTCGGATGATGCCTACATCGAAAAGTTGGCGCGTGAGCGTTTGGGTCTGGTGAAGCACGACGAAGTGATCTACCGGGTGACGGCACCACCTCCCGCACCCGATACCGCGGCAACAGGCGCCGTACATCCCTGAAGCGCGCGCTCGAGCCGCGCTGGTCAGCCGCCACATCCGCGTCCGACGTGCTCGCAAGCCGTGCTGGCGCGCCGCCCCCTTCATGCTTGAATCCCCAGCAATCAATCTTTAGCATCGGCTGATATGACCGCTCGCGATCGGCTCCGGCGGGTTCGAGAGGAACTCGGGCAGCTGTTCCTCGAGCGCTCCGAGGTGATCGATGGGGCGCTGGCCGCGCTGCTCGCCGGGCAGCACGTGCTGCTCGTCGGCCCTCCCGGCAGCGCCAAGTCCATGCTCGCCGATGAACTCTGCCGGCGGCTCGACGGCAGCACCTACTTCCAATGGTTGCTGACGAAGTTCACTACCCCCGAGGAGGTGTTCGGCGCCGTCTCCTTGCGGGCACTCGAGAGCGACGACTATCGCCGCGTCACCACCCGCAAGCTGCCGGAAGCGCACATCGCCTTTCTCGACGAAGTCTTCAAAGCGAATTCGTCCATCCTGAACTCGCTGCTCACGGTGCTGAACGAACGCCGCTTCCACAACGGCCGCGAGGTGCTCGACGTGCCGCTGATCAGCCTCGTCGGTGCGAGCAACGAACTGCCCGAAGACGATGAGCTGCAGGCGCTGTACGACCGCTTCCTGGTGCGCTTCGTGGTCGGCTACATCGCCGATGACTTCCGCTTCCTGCGCATGCTCCAGGGCAAACCCGCCGGCGCCCGCACGACGCTGTCGCTCGCCGAGCTGCGTACCCTGCAGGAGACCACGGCCCGCGTCAGCGTCCCGCAACACATCTTCCGGTCACTAGCCGACATCCGGCGGGAGCTGGGGCGCAAGCAGATCGTCGCCTCCGATCGCCGCTACCATCAGGCGGTGCGGCTGCTGCAAGCGCGCAGCTTGCTCGACGATCGCGACAGCGTGACGGATACCGACTTGTTCTTTCTCGAGAACGTCTTCTGGCGCGACCCGAAGGAGCGCGACGAGGTGCGCGCCACGATCCACCAACTCTTGCGCGGCTACGAGGACGAGGTGAAGGCGCTGCTCTACCAAACGCAGGAGCTGCGCGACTATGCCCATCGCCAGTGGGACAACAATGACCTGCGCAGCCGCGCCGTGGTCGAAGCGCACACCAAGATTCGCCACATCCTCGCCAAAGTGACCACCATCCTCGAGCAGGCGCGCACCGTTGGCCGACCGGTGGAGACCGTGCAAGCCGTCAAGGACGAGATCGAGACGATCCAGCAACGTATGCTGGAAGCTCTCTGACGGCGGCAACATCACCCATCGCGTCGCCGTAGCCGCTTCCATGCAGCCGCCGCAACCGATCGCCAAGCTGAAGACCCACTGGATCGAAGCCGATTCCTACGACCGCAGTGCCTTCGGCGCGCTGCACCGCGACTCGCCATCCATGCGGGCGCTCGAGGAGAGCGGCAGCAAGCTGTTGCCGCACTTCGACGCCTTTCTCCTGGATCTGTTCGCACTGCTCTTCAAACTGAACATTGTCGTGTACGCCGAGGAAGATGTGGTGCCCAGCGCCGGCTTCTACCGCCCGATCCTTGACCAGCTGCGCCTGACGCCGGCAGTGGAGATTCTGCGGCAGCAAACCGTGCTGGATGAAACGCGCGCTGGACTGGCGACGCTGCTTCTCGGCGAACGCCTGCTGCAATTGCTGAAGTCCGAACGCATCCTCACGCGCGCCGAGATGCTCGACTACTGGAATCTCGATCAACAGGAAAGCGAGATCGCCGACCAGCAAGCACACGCGGAGACGGCGGTGGACCTGCGGGCGCAAGCGGCTGCACCAAAGCAGCGGCAACTGGAGGAGCTGGCGCAGCGACTGCGCCGCGACGCCGAGGGTGCGGCACGCCGACTGCATCACAAGGCCCGGCAAGTGCGCACCGCCATGACCGAGAGCGCCGACCGCAACAAGTCACGCCTCGAAGCGCAGGCGCAACGCGTGCTGCACGACATCGAGCAGTCCGCGCAGGACGCCGAGAACTGGAGCCTGCAACTCGGCGCCGGTGGGCGGTCATCTGCCGGCGCGCAGATCGAGCTGGGCAAGCAGCTCGCAGGCAACGCCAAACTCAAGAAGCTCGCCGTCATGGTGGGCCGCATGCGCGAGCAAGCTCTGGCACTGCGGCGCACGCTGTTCGAGCGTGCCAACGAAGAGATGTATGAGGTCGGTCTGGGCGCCGAGCTGAGCCGTCTGCTGCCACATGAGCTGCTGGCATTGCGCCATCCGTTGCTGCGGCGCGATTTCGCCCGCCGCTTCGTCGACGCCGAGCTCTTGCAGTACAGCTTGCGCGCGCTCGAGGAAAAGGGCCGCGGACCGATGATCGTCTGCATCGACGGCAGCTCGTCGATGGCCGGTGACAAGGAGATCTGGTCCAAGGCCGTGTCGCTGACGCTGCTCGACATCGCCCAGCGCCAGCGCCGCCTGTTCCGCTCCATCTGCTTTGCCGCCGCCGACATGCCGCTGCAGGTGTTGGATCTCAACGGGCACCAGCGCTACGTCGCCGAGATGCAGAAGGTCTTCGAACTGGCAGAGTACTTTCCGGGCGGCGGCACCGACTTCCAGAAGCCGTTGAGCGCGGCGCTCGACTGCCTGCAGAAGGCGCGCTACAAGCGCGGCGACATCGTCTTCATCACCGACGGCGAGTGCCGCGTCGACGCCACCTGGCTCGGTGAATTCAGGCGTGCCAAGGAGCGGCTCGGTTTTTCCCTGTTCTCCGTGCTCATCGACGTCGGCTCCAACTCCCTCGGCACGCTGAAGGACTTCAGCGATAGGATCACGACGATCAGCCAGCTGACCAGTGAGGCCGGACGGGACATCTTCCTCAAGGTATAGCGGGTGTGTTCGTGCTCGTGCCTCGTGCTCGTCACCAACGCACGAAACGGACTTCGGGGCGGCGCACCCGGAGCACGAACACGAGCCTGCTCCTGTGACCGTCTCGGTCATCATCCCGACCCTCAACGAAGCACGTGTCCTCAGCGCAGCTCTCGCCCGCGCGCGGCAACCCGGGGTGCAGGAGATCATCGTCGTCGACGGCGGCAGCAGCGATGCCACGCCTGTAATCGCGGCGGACCACGCGGATGCCGTGCTCAGCGCGCGGCGCGGCCGCGCCGCACAGATGAACGCCGGGGCGGAACGCGCGCGCAGCCCGGTGCTGCTCTTCCTGCATGCCGACACGTTGGTCCCGGACGGATTTGCGCAGGCAGCGCTCGCAGCGTGCCAGCAGCCGGGGGTCATCGGCGGGCGCTTCGACGTGGAGTTGCAACCGCCGACACCACTGCTCCGGCTCACCGGCGCACTCATGAACTGGCGCTCGCGTCTGACACACATCAGCACCGGCGACCAGGCCATCTTCATCCGCCGCGACGTCTTCGAGCGTCTGGGCGGCTACGCCGACATTCCGCTGATGGAAGACGTCGACCTCAGCCGGCGCATGAAGCGCGCCGGCGGCATCGCCTGCCTGCACGATCGCGTCACGACCTCCGCACGCCGCTGGACGAAGAACGGCGTCGTGCGGACAATCCTGCTGATGTGGACCCTGCGTGCTCTGTACTTCTGCGGCGTGTCGCCCGTCTGTCTGCAGCGGGCCTATGCGAACACACGGTAGAAGCGCGAAGGATACTTCCTCGACCGCCTTCTACCTGCTTGTCTCAACCAAACACCGGGTCGAAGGAGATGGAAATGCGGCATTGCCTGTGGAGACTCCGATTCATTCCGAGATCGTCGGCTCGGTGCGCGCCAACGGAAAAGTCGAGGACTCGACAAATGCCGGCTGGGGCAACGTGGAACTCGCAGTGTTCGACCTCAACTCCGGCGACACCCGTGTAGTGGTCCGCCACAAAGGACTCGAACAGGACGACCACGATGGGCCCGGCCTGCTGGTGTTGGCCGACGGACGGCATCTCGCCGCCTATTCGAGGCACAACCGGGAGCCGCGGATCGACGGAGCGGCGCTCCCTCACGGACAGGGCGGGATGTATCATCGCTTTCATTACGCCCGGTGGGACGGGAACGTGTGGATCGAGCACGAAATCGCCGACGCCGGTTCGCGTCTCCGTCATCAAGAAGATTCTGGGTCATCTTGAAGACACGGAGGGATCACCGCCGTTGCCGGTCTCAGCGATCGAGGTGGCGCGGGTAGAAAGCGAGGGTGCACACGATGACGATGGCGAGAATCGCCGTCATCGCCCCAAGCGGGGCAGCCACATCCGCGAGGTGCGCGCCGCGCACCACCACGGCGCGCAGGATCGTGACGTAATGCGTGGCGGGCAGGCCCAGGGCAGCGATTTGAATGGCGCGCGGCATGGTGGAGGCTGGAACCAGGAAGCCCGATATCACGGTCGAGGGCAGAACCGAGAACACGGTGAGGTACACCGCCTGATGGGTGTTCCGCGCCACGGTCGAGAAGAGGACGGCGATCGCGTACGACGCCAGCAGGAACACGAGCGTGGCGGACAGGAGGAGAGCGATGCTGCCGCGCACCACCACGCCGAAGACGATGTCGGCGCCAGCGTAGTACATGAGCATCCACGTGTAGGCGATGACGAAGTACGGCAGGACCTTCCCGATCAGGACCGCCACCGGCCCGAGCGGCAACGCCAGCAGATGCTCGTAGGTCCCACGCTCGCGCTCGCCGACAATCGAGAAACAGGCCAAACCGAAAAAGACCTGGGTGAGAAGAATCGCCGGGATCGTCGGCACGAAGAAGAGGCGGTCGGTAAGCGCGGGATTGAAGCGGATCGTGCGGCGCAGCTCAATCGGCGGGTCGCCCGAGACGTGGCGCGCGTCATCGGCGCGAAACCGCGACGTCACCTCGCGGACCACCGCCGAGAGACGCAGGGCAACCAACGGGTCGGCGCCGTTTAGCAGCAGTTGAGCGTGTGCCGGCTCGCCGCGCACCAGGGTACGCGTGAAGTCGCGTGGGATCACGAGACCGATGGCCGCCTCCCCCTGGCGGAGGAAACCCTCCGTGTCGGCGTAGCTCGTTGCTCGACGCGGCGGCGCAAACTTGCGGGTCGCGACCAGCTCGTCAACCAGCCGGCGCGAGGTCGCGCTGCGGTCGGCATCGTAAACCGCCCAGTGCGCGTCGTGCACCTGACTGCGCACTGCGTAACCGAAGATCACCGTCAAGATGATCGGTTGCAGGCACAAGGCGGCGACGATGGTGTGGTCGCGCCACAGCACCTTCCACTCCTTGCTCGCCACGGCGAGTATCGTCGTCATTGCCCTCATATGCCACGCGCGCGCGCCAAGCGGCGCCACAAGATGAGTCCGAGCAGCACGAGGTACGCCGCGATCACGGCGAGATGTCCCGCGAGCTCGCGCGCGCCTGCTCCGGTCAGATAGATTGCCCGCGACGTGCGCAGATAGTGGTAGACGGGAAGAGCCTTCGCAAGGAGCTGGAACGCGTACGGCATCGACGTCACCGGAAAGACCAGGCCGCTGACGTTGAGCAGCGGAGTCGACGCCAAGAGCGACTTCTGCACCGCCTCGTCCGGGGTCTGCGACCCGGCAGAGATGATGAGACCGATCGACAACGTCACCAGCAGATACACCGCCGTCGTTGCAAAGAGCAGCACCACCGATCCGCGTGGCCAGACTCCGAAGAGCGTCCCGCCCATCACCATCACAATCGCCTCGTCGATGAGCAGCGCGACCGCCAGGACGATGAGCTTGGCGCCGATGATCTCCCACGGTTCGACCGGTGTCACCATGAGCTGCTCGAACGTGCCGACGACGCGTTCACGGACGATGGACACCGCCGCCACCAGAATCGTCAGGAACGTGAAGATGTACCCGAGAAGGCCGGGAATCATGTAGTGCTCGCTGTCGAGGCGCGGGTTGTAGAGCGCACGCTCCACCACCTGCACCCGCCCGACGGGGCCGTCGCCCGCCGGCGCCCCGCCCGGGTCCGCGAACTCGCGCCGCACGCGCAGGTCGAACGCGGCGACGGTCGCGACGAGGATGGCCTCGGCATTGGCGGCGAGGGCCGCCTGCGAGCCGTCGAGGACCAGTTGCGCGTCAGCACCCTCTCCCTTTGCGAAGCGCTCTTCGACCCCGGGCGGAATCACCAGCGCGCCGCCCACCGCGCCGGCGGCGATCTCGGCGCGCATGGCGGCGAGCGACGCGGCGCGCCGCAGGTCGAAGTAGCCGGTCGCGCGGATGGCCTGCACGACGGCCCGACTGTGCGCCGAGTCGGCGGCGTCGAAGACCGCAATGGTCATGTGCTTCACGTCGGTGGCGAGCGCGAACGTGAACAGCACCAAGGTCAGCAGCGGCAGCCCCACCAGGATGGCCAGCGAGATGCGGTCGCGCAGCAACTCGATGCGCTCGCGGCGAACGAGGATCCAAAGGCGAGTCAGGGACGCACCCATCATGGCACGGCCTCGGCGCCGCGGGCGCGCGCGCGGCGTGCCGCGACGATTTCGGTAAAGACTGCGCCGAGCGAGGGTGGTGCCGGCGTCAACGTGGCGCCGCCGCGGATGCCTGCGACAGCGGCGTGCAGTCGAGCCTCATCGCCCGCTGTGGTCCAGACGAGCATGGCGTCACCAGGAGTTGCGGGCGCCATCTCGACGCGCACACCGTGCGCCCGCAGCACCGCTGCGACCGCCGCGCGATCAGCCGCGTGGGGTCGGACAGCGAAACGGCGTCCGCCGCTGAGGGTCTCCTTCAGCCCCTCGGGCGTGCCGACGCCCAGGAGCTGCCCGTGGTCGATGAGCGCGAGGCGCGAGCAGCGCTCCATCTCGTCGAGGTGATGCGATGTGAGGAGGAGCGCGATGCCGCCGGCGGCAAGCCGGTGCATGAGGTCGAAGAAGGCGCGGCGGTGGCCGAGATCGACACCTGCCGTGGGCTCGTCGAGGAACACGACGCGCGGCCGGTGCAGCAGCGCCAACAGGATCGCCAGCCGCTGGCGCGCGCCTGCCGGCAGCTCGCGCGCCAGCGCCCGCATGTCGCCGGCCTCGAACCCGAGCCAGGCTGCGCACTCCTCGACGCGCACCCGCACCGCCCGGCGCGTCAGGCCGTAGATGCCGCCGTAGAAGTCGATGTTCTCGCTGACGCGCAGGTTGGGGTACAGCGACACCTTCTGCGCCACGTAGCCGATGCGCGCGCGCACCGCGTGCGGCTCACGGATAACGTCGACGCCGTCGACGACGATGCGGCCCGCGGTCGGGGCCAGGATGCCGGTGAGCATGCGGATGGTTGTCGACTTGCCGCTGCCGTTGGCGCCGAGGAGCCCGAACACCTCGCCCGCCGCGCTCGCGAACGAGACGTGGTCGACGGCGGTGAAAGTACCGAAGCGGCGCACCAGATCATCGCAGGTGATGGCCGCGCCGGCGCCGGGGAGCGCCGACACACGCGAGCAACGTGCTTCGAGACGCCGCCACAAAGACGGCGGCTGCTCAGGCCGAGCGGTCCCATTGTCGTTTTTGCAAGCAAACGTCCGCTCCCCCTGAGGAGGTCCCTTCTCCTGGGACCGTCTCGAAAGGTGTGCTCCGCGTTCCTCTACGCTCTCGCTCATGACGGGTTCTCCGGATCCCTGGGCACTCCGTGCATGAACGCCAACAGCGCGGTCTCGAGATCAGTGTCGAGCGCCTCGATCTCGAACGCGTCGGATCCCAGGCCGAGTGCGGCGGCGGTTGCCTGCAGCTCGGCGTGCCGGCGGCGGGTCTCGATACGCAGGCCGCGCGGCGTCGGCTCCACCCGTTCGAGCCCAGCCCGCCGCAGGTCCCGCGCCAGCAGGGGCCGCGGCTCCAGGAGGGTCAGGTGGAATACGTGGATCGGGGCGGCGCGCCGCAGCGCGTACGGTGTCCCAGTCGCGACGGCACGGCCACCCACCATGTAGAGGATGCGATCGCAACGCTCCGCTTCCTCGAGGTAGTTGGTCGAGACGATCACCAGTGCGTGCCGTGCTGCATTGCGGATCGTCGTCCACAGCTCGGCACGCGCCAGGACGTCGATGCCGGTCGTCGGCTCGTCCAGGACCAAGAGCGCCGGGCGCGTGAGCAGCGCGCCGCACAGGGCGAGCTTCTGTTTCATGCCACCGGAGAGGGTATCGGCGCGCGCATCGGCGAAGCCCGCGAGATCGGCGAGTGCAAGAAGCGCCGCGCGCCGCGCCGCGAACTCGGCGGGCGGCATGGCGTGGCAGCGGCCGACGAAGCGCAGGTTCTCATCGACGGTGAGCGTCGGGTACATGCTGAAGGTCTGCGGCACGTAGCCGAGGCGCGCCTTGAGCGCCGTCGCGTCGCGCCCCGGATCGACGCCGAGGACGCAGACGCTGCCCCGGTCGCGGCCGAGGAGGCCGACGAGGATGCGCAGCAGGGTCGTCTTTCCGGCGCCGTCGGGACCGACGATGCCGAACACGAGCGGACCCTCCGCCGCGAGGCCGAAGCCGTCGAGCGCGAGCGTGCGACCGAAGCGCTTTGTGAGACCCGCAACATGCACGCGCAGCGGTCCATCGTCCGGCGACACGGTCATCTCAGGCGCCCGTCTCCGGCAGGATGCGCACGTTCGCTTCGGCGCCGGCCTTGATCGTGCGCGCCGCCCCAGGCGCGAGGCGTACACGGGCCTCGTAGACCTGCTCGACGCGATCGTCCTGGGTCACGTTGACGCGCGGCGAGAAGCTCGCCTGCGACTCGATCCACTCCACCTCACCGCGGATCTTCGACTCTGGCAAGAAGTCGAGCTGCACCTCGACTGGCGTGTGTACGTGGATGACGCGCAGGTCGGGCACGGGGATGTAGACCCGCACGTACTTGTCCTCTTCGTCGAGGAGCGCGATCAGCGCCTTGCCTGGCTGGGCAAGCTCGCCGGCGTTGATGAGCTTCGCCTGTACCGTGCCGGCGGCATCGGCGTGGACCTCATGCTTTTCGAGCAACAGGTCGAGCTCGTGTAGCTTCTCCTGCTCGATCGGCAGCTGCGCGCGCCGTGCGGCAAGCGTCGCCTCAGCGACACGGATTTCGTTCTCGCGGGCATGTGCGAGCTCAAGCGCCGCCTGCTGACGCGCCACCATCGCCTCGGCCTGCTTGAGCTTGGCGCTGATGTCGTCGAGCGCCTGCTGGGGTTCCGTCTTGCTGGCCACGAGTTTGCGCTCGCGCTCCATGTTGGTGCCAGCGAGGCGCGCGTCGGCCTCCGCTTGCGCCAGCTCGGCGCGCGCCGCCTCGATCGCCGCGGGCACCTGAGCGGAGACCAGTGCGACGCCTTGCTCGGCCTTGGCGATCTCGGCTGCGAGCGCGGCAATGGCGAGCTCTTGCTGGCGGCGGCGCGACGCGGCGTCGCGCCGGTCGATGCGGACGAGGAGGCGGCCCGTGTCGACGCTGTCGCCCTCGCGGACCTGCACATCGAGCACCCTGCCGGCAACCTCGCTGCGCACGATGCGCTCCTGGCCTTCGACAAATCCGGTGAGCACGATCGTGTCGGTCTCGGTTTGACCTGCGAGCGCATACCAGCCGTAGCCGCCAAACGCCGTCAGCAGCGCGAATGCAATGATGGTGTTTCTCACGACGATTCTCCTCCCATTGCGGCACTGAGCGCGGTGATGACCGCCCGCCCGATCAGCCCGGACGAGAGCCTGAGGCGGGGGTGCATGCGCCCGCGAGCGCTTCTCTGATTCCGGAGTTGATGCATTGACGGCGGTTGCAACCGCAGAGCAGAAGGTAGGCCCCGCGTTGGTTAAGAGGAACGTCTCTGCGGTAAGGACTGTGGTAAAGATTGCAGGCCTAGGTGCACGAGTGTGGAAGCCAAGGACTGCGGATGATTGATGTAGCGAGCGCGCCCGCCCTCGCTGCGGAAGCACGCGCTGCAGATGGGCTCGGTTTGTCGCTTATTGACGGTCGGTCGGCGCCGAAGCTGAAGACCGGCGCACGAACACCGGCTTGAGCGTCGGCTCGTGGAACGCCTCGAGCGCCGTATCGACCGGCAGGATCGCCTGAGTCACGGTGAGCGGATGGATGCGGTCCGCCTGCAGCAGTTCGAGCACCGCGGGCATGGCGGCGCGCGCGTTGACGCGCCCGGTCACGAAGCGCACGCCTTTCGTGTACAGCGTGAAGTATGGGAGGTGCGGATCCTGCAAATAGATGGTGACGCCGACGCACAGCCCGTTGGGCCGCAGCGAACGCAGCGCACATGCCAGTCCGTTCGGCTCGAACAGCGTCCCATCGACGGTGATGTCGTACTCGCCGACCGATTCGGGCAGCGGACCTTCCAGGGGCCGCGCCCCGAGCTTCTGTGCAACCTCGAGACGGCCGCGGTCGTTGTCGAGGTAGTCGACGCGTCCGGCGCCGCAGGCACGCGCGACGTCAACCGCGTACAACGGCACGCTCCCGATCCCGCCCAGGACGAGCACATCCGCGCCCGGCCGGTCACGCAGTGCGGGCGCGACGGCACGCCAGCCATCGCCGAGGTTGTCGCTGGCACAGGCCGCCGCCTCGGGTGCAACGCCGTCGGGGAGGCGCAGCAGCATACCGTCGGCGAAGGGGACACGAACGAAATCGGAGAACGCCGCGCCAAAGTCGCCGCCGAAGGGACCGAAGCCGTACTGCGAGCGCGGCGGCACGGCGCGGCAGTGCGCGGTCAGCCCGCTGCGGCAGCGGTCGCACTCGCCGCACGAAATCTGGAACGGGACGACGACCCGGTCGCCGACACATACGGTCGCGACGGCGTCGCCGACGTCGACGACTTCGGAGACGAACTCGTGGCCGAGGCCGATCTCGCCCGGCACCGGGAAGCGGCCGTCGGCCATGGGGCGGTCGATATCGCAGAGGGTGACGGCGAGCGGGCGCACCAGCGCTTCACGCGGGCCTTGGAGTTTGGGAACGGCGCGTTCCGTCCAGGCCAGCCGGCCCGGCTCGATGCGAGTGAGTTGCGGCATGGTGTGGGCACCATCGGCGTGTGGCATCGGCGGTCTCCTTTCGTCGCCGCAAGCCTAGGGGGCGGATGGTGCGACAGGGAATATCTGTTTGCGGAAACCGGATTTCCTTTCTTGCAATGCGCGGTATAGCGTCAGGCCCATGGAGTGGAACGATCTGGCCTACCTGTTGGCGGTGGCGCAGACGCGCTCGTTGAGCGGCGCCGCGGACCAGCTCGGCGTCGCCACGTCGACCGTGGCGCGGCGCATTGCGGCGCTGGAGCGGGCGCTCGGGCTGCGGCTGGTCGACCGGCGGCCGGATGGAGCACTGCTGACCGAGCACGGGCGGCGGGTGGCGGGGCTGGCGGAGGGCGTGGGTCGTGAGGTCGCGGAGGTCGAACGCGCGGCAGCGTCGCTGCGGCAAGGTGCGTGGACAGAGCCGATTCGGATTTCGGCGACGGAAGCGGTGGTGTCGGACGTGCTTGCGCCAGCGTTGCCGCGGTTGTGGAAACGCGACCCGACGTTGCGCGTCGATCTGGTGGTGCAGCCGGAAGTCGTCAGCCTGGCCCAACGCCAGGCCGATCTCGCGATTCGCATGGCGCGTCCGAGCGGCGACAGCTTGGTGATGCGACAGCTCGGGACGATCCGTCTCGGCTTGTACGCCAGCCGCGACTTCCTCGCCGGCCACCGGCCCGCGTCACTCGACCTGACGCGTGCGCGGCTGCTGCTCTACGACGAGAGCTACGGGCGAATTCCGGAGTTGGAGTGGGTGCGCGAGGCGGACCTGGCCGGTGCGGTATGGATGCGGACCGCAAGCACGCGGGCACTGCTGCGGGCAGCGGTGTCCGGTGCGGGCATCGCGTTGCTACCCGAGGTGTTCGCGGCACGCGAGCGGACGTTGGTACCAATCCCCGCACCGCAACCGATTCCGCCACGCACGCCGTGGCTCCTCGTCCACCGCGACCTGCGCCCCCTGGCACCGGTACGCGCCGTCAGTGCCTGGGTAGTAGCGTCTTTCGCCGACCTCTTCGGAAAGCGGAGCGCAAAAGAGGTAGCCGACAAGGAGTGATGGGCTGCAGCTTGTGGAGATGAAGACTTGATTCCGCCGTTGACACCCTCGCCTCAACCGTGCGAGACGCGCGCCACGCCCGGGTGGCCGAAGGCCGTCGTGGAAGCACTGGCGTCATAGGACCAAGCGCATCGACCCCGCCGTCGGAGTACTCCAGTCGCCGCGACATTGATCAGGTTATGCTCGTTTTGACTCAGCGGGGTCGTCGCCGGGAGCCGCTCGCCATCAACGGCGTCGGCGCGCTCACGACTCGACCGCAGGCGGGGCGGACCTACCGAAGAAACGCCGTAGCGCGGTGCCGATCTCGGCCCGTGCTGCGGCGGCCGATAGGATCACGTCCACCGACGGCAGCGACGTGTGCATCTGGCCGCGACAGGCAAGGTGGCGCGCCTCGACGCCCGCCTCCGCCAGGGCCGCGGCGTACGCCGCTCCCTCGTCGTGCAGCGGGTCGAACTCGCAGGTCACAACGAGCGCCGGCGGCAGGTTGGACAGGTCTGCGGCACGCAGCGGCGACGCCTTGGGGTGCGGCCGGTCCGCCGGGTCGGCATAGTGGTCCCAGAACCAACGTATCAATGAAGCGGTGAGCCCGTAGCCCTCACCGTTCGCGACGTACGACTCGCGCGTGAAGTCACAGTCGGTCACCGGGGTCACCAGCACCTGCCCGACGATGCGCGGACCACCCGCATCACGGGCCATCTGGCAGACGACCGCTGCGATGTTCCCGCCGGCGCTCCAGCCGCAGACAGCCAACTGCCCCGGGCGCCCACCCAAGGCTGCAGCGTTGGCCGCGATCCAGCGGACGGCAGCGAAGCCGTCGTCGACCGCGGCGGGGAAGCGCGACTCGGGCGCGTGGCGGTAGTCGACGGACACGATGATGGCGCCGGAGCGCACGCACAGGTCGCGACAGAACGGGTCGTCGGAATCGTGGCCGCCGAGCACCCAGCCGCCGCCGTGGAAGTAGACGACGATCGGGTGCGGACCTGCGCCGGCGGGCCGGTAGACGCGGTAGGTCAATGGGCCGGCGGCGCCGGGTAGTCGGCCGTCGACCACCTCGCCCACCTGCGGCCCGGGTGGCCGCTGGGCTGCCATCGCAACCGTGAGCGCGCGGGCCTCCGCGACCGAAAGCGTGTCGAGCGCAGGCACGCCGAACTGCTGCATGAGCTCGAGCACGATCGCCACGTCGGGCTGCACACGGCGGATGACGCCGTCGTTGCAGCGCGCCCCGCCGGGCCCATCGAAGGCGAAGCCGAGATAGCCGCTGCGCACCGCCTCGTCGCAAGCTTTGCGATAGCGATCGACTCCTCCGATGTAGGGCAGGAACACGCGTGCCTTGCCCGGCACGTTGGCGCCCATGTACCAGGAGTTGGCCCGCGGGAAGAGAGTGATGTCGGCGAAGTCGTTGACGTGCTGCACCCACCCCGCCTCGGCCACCGGCGTCGGCTCGACCGTGGTCAGCTGCTCGTCGCGCATGTACACGAGGCAGGCGCTGAGCCAGTCGACGTGCTGCTCGATCGACACCACCATGTTCGACAACACCGACGGGCTCCCCGGACCGGTGATGGTGAAGAAGTTCGGGAAGCCGCTGGTCATCAAACCCAGGTAGGTCTTGGGACCGTCGGCCCACTTGGCGGCGAGCGCCACGCCCTCGCGCCCTTTGACGTCGACGGCGACGATCGCACCGGTCATGGCGTCGAACCCGGTGGCGAAGACGATGGCGTCGAATTCGAAGGAGTGCGATGCCGTATCGATGCCGACCTCGGTGATGGTGCGGATGGGGTCCTTGCGCAGATCTACCAGGTGGACGTGCGGCAGATTGAACGTCTCGTAGTAGTTGGTGTCGAGGCACGGCCGCTTGGTCCCGTAGAAGTGGTTCTTCGGGCAGAGTGCTTCCGCCGTCTCGGGATCGCGAACGATCGAGCGGATCTTGCCGCGCAGGAACTCGCACACGGTCTCGTTGGCCTCGGGGTTCGCACCGATGTCGGCGAACGTCGCGCTCATCGCGAGGAGATCGCCGGATTGGTACGCCTCCTCATACTTGGCCAGGCGCTCCGCTGCTGACACCTGCAGCGCTCTCATCAGGGGCAGCTCCCTGGGAATGCCCGAGGCAGACAGCTTCGCGGCCTCGCGGTAAGCACGGGGATTCGCATCGAACCCCGCCTTCTTCGCGGCGGACACCGGTCCGTTCTTGGCCGGGCGGGAGAAGTTCGGGGTACGCTGGAAGACGGTGAGCTCGGCCGCTTGCTGGGCGATGATGGGAATCGCCTGGATCGCCGAGGAGCCCGTGCCGATGACAGCCACCCGCTTGCCCGAGAAGTCGACCGGCTCGTGCGGCCAGCGGCCGGTGTAGTACGACTCGCCCTTGAAGCGATCGGCGCCCGCGATGTCTGGTGTCTTCGGCAGCGACAGGCATCCACTCGCCATCACGTAGAAGCGGCAGCGGATCTCGTCGCCGCGATCGGTGCGCACGCGCCAGAGCGCGGCGTCGCCGTCCCAGTGGGCGGCCTCGACACGCGTGCAGAACTGAATGTCACGGCGGAGATCGTGCTTGTCGGCGACGTGGCCGAGGTAGCGCAGGATCTCGGGCTGCGTCGCGTAGCGCTCGGACCACTGCCATTCCTTCTCGAGCTCGGGATCAAAGCTGTACGAATAGTCGATGCTCTCGACGTCGCAGCGCGCCCCCGGGTAGCGGTTCCAGTACCAGGTGCCACCGACGTCGTCGGCGCTCTCGATCACCTTCGTCGAGAAGCCCAGCCTGCGCAGGCGGTAGAGCAGATACAGGCCGGCGAAGCCGGCACCTACAACGACAACCTCGACATCTGGGCCGGCGGGCCCACCGGTTGCGGATATCACCCGAGTGACCATCTCTAGACTCCGTTGGCAGCGGAATTCTCTTACACGAAATCATTCGCAGGAACATGAGCGGAAGTCGACCCCTTCGCGAGCCAGCTGGCACAAGGAAGGCCGAGGTGCGACGTGCCTCCTCGGTCTGGCGGGGTGAGCGGGAGAGGAGCCCCGCATCGTCACCCGGCGACACAATCACAAGCGCGCCTGCAACCGCTCGAAGCGCAAATGCACCGCGCAGCGCGACAGCCAGAGCGCCGCGCCTGCAGCCAGCGCGATGCTCGTCCATTGCGCCTCGGTCAAACCGAGCAACCCTGCGGGGTTGGTGCGGATGAACTCGACCAGGAAGCGAGCCGTCGCCGACAGGACAAGATAGATGGCGAAGGTCGCTCCCGCAGCTGCCAATCGGGAACGGATGCGCAAAAGAAACACGAAGATTCCGATGAGGGCGAGCATTTCGTAGAGTGCTGCCGGGTGCACCAACACACCGGGCGGATGCGGCCAGGGTACGGTTCCGTTGGGGTAGGCCACGCCCCACGGAAGAGTCGTCGGCGTCCCCCAATCGCCGTCGCCGGACAGGTGACATCCAATTCGCCCCACCGCCAGGCCGATGGTCAGCCCGAGGGCCGTGGTGTCGAGCGCGCTCGCATACGGGACGCGCGCCCGCCGAATGGGCCACAGGGCCGCGACCGCCCCGCCGAGCACGCCGCCGTACCAGACGAGGCCGGTCGGGTTCGTCATGAACGCCAGCGGCGCAGCGACGAACTCCGGCCAGTGGTGGAGGGCCTGGTGCAAGCGAGCGGCGAGCAGCCCGCCTACGGCTCCAAAGCCGACGATCTCCCAGGCGAGGTCGCGCGGCTCGTACTTGCGTGCGAAGTCGCGTTGCATCACCCAGCCCGCGGCGATGAAGGCGAGCGACGACAGGACACCGAACGAGTAGATCGGCACCGAGCCCAGGTGGAAGAGGACTGGCCTCATCAGTTCACACGAAGATGACACCCTCGCCGCAACTCGGCGCCGCAACGAAGCGCCGAGCTACGGCGAGGTGCATCGCAGCCACGTGCTCCAATCCCGAGCCTACTGTTTGGGACCGAGCACCGGGCCGTCGCCGACGGTGAAGTATCCGGCCGGCGGCGTACCGGCGTTGGCTTGGCAGAACGCGCGCGCCGCCGTCGCCTGGGCTTGAACCGACAGTAGCGCCGACGCGGCGCTCGAGTGCGGCACGCTCACCGTGCAACAGCCGAAGCCGCGATTGCCGGAGTTGTCGGTCGCTTCAGGGATGATGAGATACACCCGCCCGTCGCCGTTACCCTTGCGCTCGGCGCGCAACTGCAGGGAGCCAACGGCGATGTCCTTGGCGTCTGGCGAGCTATTTCCGTCGCCTGTGCCGTCATCGTCTTCGTCAGCGAAGACGTTCACCGTCACGGGTAGCACCCCTTCACACTGGTCCACCGCGCTACTCATGAGTCCTACCTTGACCAGCTTGTGGTTGGTCTGGTTCAGCACAGGCGTGACCACGGAGCAGCTCACTACCGGCGGCGTCGTGTCGACCACATCGACCTGCGTCGTGTCCTCGTCCGTCTGTCCGAACGCGTCGATGACCCGCAGAACGTAGCTCTGCGTTCCCAGGCTCTGCTCGACCTTCGACACCTCGTCGAACCCGACCACCGGCCCGCCGCGCGTGCCGCGCAGCCAGGTGAAGAGAGCGAGGTTGGAATCCAGGTCGGAGCTTCCCTTGGCATCGAGCACCACGTTGGTCACTGCGGCCGTTGCACACTCGACGGTCTGTTCCGGTCCGGCGTCCGCCGTCGGCGGCTGGTTCAGGATGTTGCCGGCGACGTCGAGGCCCAGCGACAGACCGGCCTGGGAGACGGGCAAGCAGTTGCACACCTTGTCGGAACAGGCGTCGTCCTGGGTGCAGTCCGAGTCGGCCTGGCAGATCTTGCCCGCATCCGGGCCCGCGTTCTCGCAGCGTTTGAGTTCGGGGTCGACGCTGCCGATGAGCGTGCCGTTCACACGGCAAGTCGGCGCGCCCGCGCCAAAGGCGACGTTGACGTCGACCGGATCGTCGTTCGTCGTCGCCAAGCCCCTCAAGTCACTATCTCTGCGGCCTTGCGCCGAGACGCCGGCGGTATCGCGCGCGAACGAGCCGTCGCCGCCCGCTGACAGCAGCGTTTCGGCACCGGCGGCGGTTTCGCCGATTCCGCCGAGGTCGTGGAAGGTCTCCGAATGGAAGAAGTTCCCGAACGTGACCGGGTCGATATTCAGCTTGTACTGCATACCGACGGCGCAGCCTCCCCCGACACACGGATCTCCGGCGAACTGCACGATGCCCTGTGCGTGCGGGTTCTTGGATTCATCGCCGACCTCGACGTGCGCCGTGCCCTCGACGGCACACATCGTGCGCCGCCCGAAGACTTCGGCCGCGAGAGGCGAATTGGCGAGACACACCGGTTGATCACCATCTGCGTTGGTTGCTGAAGTGAGGCCGCGGACAGGATCGAAGTTCGCGCAGTCGTCTTTCACATCCACTTGTTCTTCGGTGCACGGCAGACTGCACTTGTTGGCCCACACCAGTGACTGGGAAAAGCTCGTCGCATTGAACTGCAGGCCGCAGTGGCAGTCGGAAGGATAGTTACAGGCTTCCGCCAATCCTGACAGCGTCTGCGCAACGCGATCCTTACAATCGTTGACGAGATCCGTTTCGGTGCGATTGGGCACCAGAGAGGGGGGCAGACAGATCGGCAAGTCTTGGGGGCCCACCGTGGTTGGTGTGGGTTCCTGGTACTCGATGGTGAGCAGCGCCGCTGCGGCTGGGTTTCCGTCCTGCGAGAAGGCTTTGCGAATCGCGGCGCCCGCCGTACCCCGGAAGAGCAATACGAGCGCGTTGCCGGCGGCCCACTGCGGTTGATTCACGATCTCTTGCACCACCGTCTTGAAGTTCGGGGTGAGCTGGTCAGCCCCGGCGGCCCCTGCGGTCCACGGGTTGGTCAGGTTCCACTGCACGGTATTGCTCGTAGTGGGGAGCGCACCGAGGCTGCCCGGAGTCGTACCGAAAGGACCGGCGTTGGCGGTGGCTTCTCCAGTTATGAGCACCGTAAGCGCCCCCACCGTGGATCCGGGGGCCGCGGTGAACTGCACGTTGGCGGCGAAGATTTGCGAGCCCTTGGGGATCTGGACGTCGGGGAAGCGCAGACCAACGAATCCGCCGTTCTGGAAGTCGAGGTCCGGACTGGTGAGAACGATCGTGCCGTCGAGCTGTTGCTCGGCGTCGTCGGCACTGGCCGACACGCGCAGCGAACGATGGCGCAGTCCGGGACTGCAGCTGCAGGAACACGTGTACGCATTGGTGTCGACCGGTCCTATTTCCTCCCCTTGGAAGCCGCAGCCCGTGGTTGATTCGAAAATGAAGGGCAACGCGATGACTGCCACGAGAGCAGAGCAAACTTTTATTTTCATACTAACCATGAACCGTTCCTCCTTTGCCCGCGGTAGCGCGGGTCGTCGGTATCGAGTCGGATTCATCTCCTGGGGTCACTGCTTTGGACCCTGTGCCGCCGCGTCGCCGACGACGAAGTATCCGGCCGGTGGCGTGCCGGCGTTGGCTTGGCAGAATGCACGCGCCGCCGCCGCCTGGGCTTGCACCGACAGCAGCGCGGACGGCGCGCTCGAGTGCGGCACGGTCACCGTGCAACAGCCGAATCCGCGGTTGCCGGAGCTGTCGGTCGCCTCAGGGATCATCAGATACACCCGCCCGTCGCCGTTGCCCTTGCGCTCGGCGCGCAACTGCAGAGACCCGGGGGCGATCTCCTCGGCGTCGGGCGAACTGTTCCCGTCCCCTGTGCCGTCATCGTCTTCGTCGGCGAAGACGTTCACCGTGACGGGCAGCACCCCGTCGCACTGGTCCACCGCGCTGCTCATGAGTCCCACGGTGACCAGCTTGTGGTTGGTCTGGTTCAGCACGGGCGTGACCACGGAGCAGGTCACCACCGGTGGCGTGGTGTCCTCGACCGTGACCTGGGTGATGTCCTCATCCGCCTGTGCGTGCGCATCGATCACCCGCAGGACATATTTCTGCGTGCCGAGAGACTGCTGCACGTTCGAGATCGGGTCGAAGCCGACCTGCGTGCCGGTACGAGTTCCCAGCATCCAGCTATAGAGAGCGATGTTCGAGTCCGGGTCGCTGCTACGGCTGCCGTCGAGGACCACGTTGGTCACGGCCGCCGTGGCACACTCCACCGTCTGCTCGCGTCCAGCATCCGCGGTCGGCGGCTGATTCAAGATGGCGCCGGATACATCGAGGCTCAGGGACAAATCGGCGTCGCCTTGCGCCAGGCAGTTGCAGACCTTGTCTGAACAGGCGTCATCTTGGGTGCAGTCCGAGTCGTCCTGGCAGATCTTGCCGGCATCTGGCCCGGCGTTCTCGCAGCGCTTGAGCTCGGGATCGACGCTGCCAATCAGCGTGCCGTTCACACGGCAGGTCGATACGGCCTGACCCCAGCCGACGTTGACATCGACCGGGTCGTCGTTCGTTGTCGCCAGGCCGTTCAACTGGCTTCCCCTGCGGCCCTGCGCCGAGACCGCGGCGGCGTTGCGCGCAAACGACCCATCGCCGTTCGGTGACAGCAGCGCTTCGCCACCGGCGCTGGTCTCGCCGATGCCGCCGAGATCGTGGAATGTCTCCGAATGGAAGAAGTTCCCGAACGTGACCGGGTCAATATTCAGTTGGTATTGCATGCCGACGGTGCAGTTCTCCCCGGGACATGGGTCACCGACGAACTGCACGATGCCTTCGGCGTGAGGGTCCTTCGAGTCGTCCCCGACTTGGACGTGGGCCGTGCCGGCGACCTCGCACATCGTGCGCCGTCCAAAGACCTCGGCGCTCAGTGGCGAGTTGGCGAGACACACCGGTTGGCCGCCATCGGCGTTGGTTGCCGAAGTGAGGCCGTGGATGGGATCAAAGTTCCTGCAGTCGTTGGCGACATCCACCTTTTCTTCGGTGCACGGCATGTCGCACTTGTCGGCCCACTGCAGGGACTCGGAAAAGCTCGTCGCATTGGCTTGCAGGCCGCAGTGGCAGTCGGAAGGATATCCGCAGGCTTCCGCCAATCCGGTCAGCGTCTGCTGAACGCGCCCCGCGCAGTCATTGACGAGATCAGCCTCGCTACGATTGGGCACGAGAGCGGGAGGCAGACAGACCGGCAGGTCTTGCGGGCCCACCACGGGCGGCGAGGGTTCGTGGTACTCGATCGTGAGCAGCGCCGCCGCCGCCGGGTTCCCGTCCTGCGAAAAGGCCTTGCGAATCGCCGCGCCCGCCGTGCCTCTGAAGAGCACGACCAGCGCATTGCCCGGGGCCCACCCCGGTTGGTTCACGACCTCTTGCAGCACTGTCTTGAAGTCCGGGGTCGCCTGGTCGGCCCCCGCGTCGCCCGTGTTCCAAGCCGTGGTCAAGTCCCACTGCACGGCATTTGCCGTACTGGGGAGCGCGGCGAGGCTGGCCGGAGCCGTACTGAAGGGAGCGGCGTTGGCGGTGGCTTCTCCCGTGATGAGCACCGTGAGCGCCCCTACCGTAGATCCGGGCGCCGCGGTGAATTGCACCTTGGCACCGACAATTTGCGAGCCCTTCGGGATCTGGACCCCTGGGAAGCGCAGAGCGACGAATCGACCGTTCTGGAAGTCGAGGTCCGGACTGTTGAGCAGGATCGTGCCGTTGAGCTGTTGCTCGGCGTCGTCGGCACTGGCCGCGACGCGCAGCGAGCCTTGCCGCAGCGGGGGACCGCAACTGCAGGAACACGTGTACGCGTTGGTGTCGACCGGTGCTATCCCTGCGGGTGAGCGGAAGCCGCAACCCGTGGTCGATTCGAAAATGAACGGCAACGCGGTGGCTGCCACGAGCGCGCAGCAAATGTTCAACCTCACGATGGAACGGACTCTGACCATGAACTGCTCCTCCTTTTCCCGCGGTAACGCGGGTCGTTCTTATCGAATTGGAGACGCAGTGTAGGGGGACCGACGGTAAAGAGAGAGCCTTGTTCGGTAAACTCTGCGGTTAGGATTTAAGAGCTGATTCGAAGATACTGTGAGTCAAGAGTCGACAGTTGAGCGTCGGGAGAGCTGGCCTTCAGATGAGAAGCCATGCTGGTGGCAATTGCATCGGTGTGGCGGTCCGGCAGGCCCGTCGTTGGCGGCGAATCGCACGCTCGGCTGTGGACCTGTCGACTCGCCGATTGTCGCTACGACCGCGGCCCCAGCGCACGCGGGCGCAGCACCGGGTGGAGCGCAGGATGCTCCAGGAACGATCGACGCAGTTCGTGCCCCGGCGGCAAGGAATCGGCCAGCTGGTTCACCAGGGCGGCGGACCGCTGCCGGGCGGCCTGTGCGTCGGCGTGCCGGCGTTGCCGCGCGTGCACGCGGGCGGCGGTAGCGGCGAGACGCCATTCGACGAGCGGCAGTTCGCACGCCGCGATGGCGCTGCGCGCCTCGCGCAGATGCATCTCGGCGTCTGACGGATGCCCGCCCTGCAGAGCGATCTCCGCCAGCAGCCGCGCGGCCTCCGCGCGCGGCCGCGGCTCGTCGGCAGTGGCGGCCAGTGCGTGGAGTGCTTCGGCCTCGGCGCGAGCACGGTCGAGGTCACCACGTGCCAACCACACCTGCGCCAGCCCTTGGCGGAGGCGCAGCTTCCCAGACCACGGCATGGCCGTCCCTTCGGCCGCAGCGGCGAGCTGCGGCGCGCTGAATGTCGCGAACGCTTCGTCGACGTTCCCCAAGCCGAGGAGCGCGAATGCCAGCTCGAACAGTGCGGCCTGACGGGCGGCATCGGTCAACCCCTCGTGCAGCAGCTCTTCGCGTGCGCGAGCTGCCGCACCGCCGAAGTCGAGTGCTTCGGCATGCAGCGCGGCGGCCTCCGACCTCAGGAGGCTGGAAAAGTGCTGATGGCTGATGGGGGCACCGGTGCGCAATCCCTCGTCGATGGCAGCGAGGGCGAGGCCCCAGTCTCCGAGCTGCAGGAGAGCCCCGACGCGCATGTGGTACGACCACAGGCACATGTAGGCGTTCCCGGTGTCGCGGGCGATCTCGATGCCCTGGGTTGCCGTTTGTGCTGCCGCCCGCAAGTCTGAAAGTGCAAGTTGAAGGAGGGCGAGCATCACCACACTCTGCGCCAGGAGGTCGCGATCACCTGCGGTCCGCGCCGCCGCGACGATCGCCTCGACGATCGGCACATCCGCCCTGCGCGCCCCCTGAAGGCGAAGCTGCCAGTACGCTGCATGTCCCTGCGCGTTGGCGCGCACCAGCGGGTCATCGACGCGTTGGCTGAGCGTCAGCCCCTCCATGGACGCGGTGCGGCTGCCCTCCGAATCAACCCATGCGATCACGGTCGCACGGTGGAGCGCGGCGCTCGCCTCCCATCCGATCTCGCCGTGAGCGCGCGCCCACGTTGCCAGCGTCTCGCATGCCTCCAGCGTGCCCGGCAGGTCACCGAGCCCGCGGCGCACCCGGCCGAGCTGATCGAGAAGGAGGGGATACACCGCCGCAGCAGCCGCTGCGGGAAGATGATTGATCAGCGCGACGGCGTGCGTCAGCCGTGCGGCGGCCTCCTGATGCGCCCAACGCCGCACGTCGCGGTCGGCGGCGCGCCGCAGGTGCTCGATTGCACGCGGGTAGTCGCGAGCTTCCTCGAAGTGATGCGCCATCTGCGTTTCGATCACACCCGCATGCGCGCCATAGGTCTGCTCGAGCCATTCACCGAGTCGCTGATGCAACCGCAGGCGGCGCGCCGCGGACACGCGGTCAGTCAGGACGCTTGGATAGAGACTATGGGTGAAGTGGTAGCGGGCCACTTGCGTCCCGTCGGGCCGTGTGAATAGCTCCGACGCGGCCAGGAACTGCCCCTGTTGTTCCAGTTTGTCGCAGCACTCTTCAACCGCCAGCGGATCCGTGGCGAGGCCCGCCGCCACCGAGGCCACAGTGAAGTCCCCCCCGAGAACACTCGCCACCTCGAGCACGCGTTGCGCCTCCGGGTCCAAGCGAGCAATCTGCTTCTCGACCAGCAGGCGGAGGCTCTCCGGGACCGCGCGCGCAATCTCGTCAAGGGGCCTCCTCAGCCGCCAGCGCCCGTCCTCAGGCTCCAGAACGCGAAGCGCAACGAGCTCGTCCACCACCCGCACCATGAAGAGCGGATTGCCGTCCGTCCGCTGGTGCACGGCGCGCGCCAGCGCCGGCGGGAATGCATGCCCGCCGAACCGTTGCGCCAGATATGCGGCGACATGCGGCTCCCGCAGGAACGCCAGGGGAATGTCCTCGCACAGGCGCCGCACCCGCAGCTCCTGGGTGAGTGCCCGGAGCGGATGTCCCGCCACGATGACATCCACCGAACGATAGCTGCCGAGCACCAGCAGGCGCGCCGGCTCCTGGCGCCGCGCGAGCATCCCCAGCAGATCGAGCGTCGAGTAGTCACTCCAGTGAAGATCCTCGATCACCAAGAGAACTGGGATCACGGCGGACAGCGCCTCGAGGGCCTCCGCCATCTCACGCAACATCCGCTCCTTGGTGACGCCGAGCAACTGCCGGCGCAAGGCTTCGCGATCGTCCCGATGCTCCAGCCGGGGCAGCTGCACCAGCCATGTGGGCGCGTGCGTCTCCAGAACACGGATGACCCGGTCCGCCGCGGGCTCGCGCAGCACTCGTCCAAACGCCTCGAGCACCGGCAGGTACGCCTCTGCCGCCCCGTAGTGCTCGAGGCAGGCGCCGCGCGCAATCAACAAATCCGGATCAGACGCTGCCCGGGCCAGAAATGCGTCGAGCACCGTGGTCTTGCCGATGCCCGCCTCGCCGGAGAGGAACACGAGCTGGCGCTGGCGGTCGCGGGCGCTCGTGAGCCGGTCCTCGAGCTGTGCGAGCACTCTGTCCCGACCGACCAGTGCGGCGCGCGGATCCACCGCCACCGGAACCGTGGCCTGACGGGCGCGGGAGGCGATGAAGCGGTAGCCGCGGCGCGGCACGGTCTCGATGAAAGACGGTGCTGCCGGATCGTCACCGAGCGCGCGACGAATCTCGAGGATGATCACCTTGAGCACGCCGTCGCCGACGTGGGTGTTTGCCCACCCGACTCGCAGCAGCTCCTCCTTGGAGACCAGCTGCCCGCCGTCTTCGACCAGCCGGCACAGGACCACAAATGCCTTCGGACTGAGGGCGACAACCTCGTCCCCGCACCAGAGCTGCTGGCCGGCAGGATCCAGGCAAAAATCACCAAATGCGAGGCGTCGCTCCGCTTCCATGGTGGCAGCCGGTGAGAACCACTTTCTAACCGCCTTCTAACCGCAATCTCACGTCCGTTCCCTCGTCAATGCCCAGCCGCGCGCAGTATTTTCATCCGCATGGAACGAAACCGCAAGCACAAACCAACCGTGCAACCGTTCTGGTCGAACTGGCCAGAACCGAAAACCCAAAGGAGGTTCATATGAAACTGAAACGCCTGTTAGTAGCTGCCACGGTAACCGCCGGGGTGTGGTTCGTACCGCCCGCCTGGGCAGACCCGTTCTTCTTCAGCACCGGGAGTGCCGACGGATTACTCGGAGCGTTCTCCCAGCCGGCTAGCACCGTTAGCCTCGATACCGAGACCGCCGACGACTTCGTCCTGACCGAAACCGCGAGCATCGCTCAGGCAACCATTACGGGGCTGGTCCAGCGGGGAACTCCGCTGGCGGACATCAGCAACGTTGAGGTCGAGATCTATCACATCTTCCCCAAGGACTCGGCGGATCCTCCCTCGGGGAACGTGCCGGCGCGAGCCAACTCGCCCGCGGATGTCGAGATCGACACCGCCACGCGCGACAGCAGCATGGGAACGCTCACTTTCACGGCAACTCTCTTGGACGAAAGTCTCTCGGTCCAGAACACCGTGGCCCACAACATCAAGTTGCCCGACGCCGTGCCCGGTGGCGAGGGACCAGCGAACGGCGAAGCAGTCCAAATCGCCATCACGTTCACGCCCCCGATCGTTCTGCCGGCCGATCACTATTTCTTCCGCCCGGAAGTCCAGGTGGACGGCGGCTTCCTCTACCTCTCGGCACCGAAGCCGATCGTGGCGCCCGGGACGCCGTTCACGGGTGAATTGCAAGCCTGGATCCGCAACTCCGACTTGAAACCGGACTGGCTCCGCATCGGTACCGACATCATTGGCGGCACCCCCGCACAGACGTTCAACATGGCTTTTTCCCTGGCTGGCGAGACCACCGGGCTGGGCGAAACGCCGACCCCTACCGCGACCCCGCGTCCAACGGCAACTCCCACAGACCCGGTAAGCAACAACGGTAGCGGCGACTGCAGTATAGGTAGTGCCCCGTCAGCAAACCACCGAACTCTCTGGTTCCTGCTGGCGCCGGTCGCGGTCTTGTGGTGGACGCGCCGGCAGCGGGGGTGAGCGTCGCAATCCGCGCGGATGGACGAGAGTTGAGGCGACGATGAAGAAGCGCAGTAGTGTGAGGGTCACTCTTGCGTTGAGGGGGCTGGCGATGGGTGCGGCGACTGCGGCGGCCGTGGGTTTCGCGCCGGCGCCCCTTACCGCGCGCGCAATCGACGCTACAGCGCGGCCCGCTGCGCCGCCGTGCGTTGGCGACTGCGACAACAGTAGCAGCGTCACTGTCGACGAGATCGTGACTGGGGTGAGCATCGCCTTGGACGCGCTGCCGCTCGACCAGTGCCCGCGATTCGACTGCAACGGGACCGGGCAGGTCACGGTCGACTGCATCATCAACGCGGTCGCGGCGGCGTTGAGCGGATGCCAAGCGCCACCAACCAGTACCCCGACACGCGACATCGGCACCGTGACGCCGACGGATACGTCTACTCCGACCTCGACGCCCTCGCCGACGCGCAGCCCGACGTTGACGCCGTCATCCGCAGAGACCAGCAGCCCAACTGCCACGCCGACCACCGCGACAGCTTCATGCGGGACCTTCCTCGGCAAGTTCGGCAGTCAAGGCAGTGGGGACGGGCAGTTCTTCGATCCGGAAGCAATTGCCGTGGACCAAAACGGGAACGTTTTCGTCGCCGACACCGGCAACCACCGCATCGAGAAATTCACCAGCACCGGGACATTTCTGCTCCAGTGGGGCGGCATGGGTACCGCCAACGGGCAGTTCCACAGCCCGGAAGGGGTTGCTCTAGACGGAGGGGGAAACGTCTTCGTCACCGATTTGAACAACAACCGCGTCGAGAAGTTCGACAACGTTGGGACCTTCCTCACCAGCTGGGGAGATGCCGGCGACGGCGACGGGCAGTTCAGCGGCCCGGTAGGCGTTGCCGCCGATGCGACCGGCAACGTGTATGTCGCCGACCGCTTCAACAACCGCGTCCAGAAGTTCACGAACACCGGCACCTTCCTCACCAAGTGGGGCACCGTCGGCAGCGGTGATGGTCAGTTCGCCAATCCCGTCGGCGTCGCCGTGGATCAGAACCTGAACGTATTCGTCACTGACTTCTTCAACAATCGCATTCAGAAATTCACCACCACCGGTACCTTTCTGGCCAAGTGGGGCAGCACAGGAAGCGGCGACGCGCAGTTCATCAACGCCCGCAATGTCGCCGTGGATGGGGGCGGCGACGTGTTTGCGGTCGACGATGGCAACGACCGCATCGAGGTGTTCACCGACACCGGAACCTTTCTCACCACGTGGGGCAGCCCCGGAACGGCCAGCGGGCAATTCAACTCCGCCACCGCCGTGGCAGTAGATGCGAATGGCGAAATATTGGTCACCGACGAAAGCCAACGAGTGCAAAGGTTTGCCTGCCCGGCGGAGCGCACGGTCAGTGATCAGCGCCGCAACAAACACGACGACTTGAGCGGCGAACGTTCTCCCGCTGACTGACACGGTGACCAGTCGCAAAGCAGCTGATCGATCTGGAGGAAATGATGATGAAGCGAAGCATCATGAACATCTCTCTAGCGGTGGGACTAGCGATGCCGGCCGCGACTGTAGCGGCCGTGGGCTTTCCCGAGACCCCCGTGAGGCGCTGTGCGCCGGATGCGGTGCCGGCAGGGACCGTGTGCCTCGACAAGTACGAGGCGAGCGTGTGGCGGGTGCCCGATCCGACGACGACGAACGCGGGCCTCGTGAGGAGAATCCAGCTGGGGAGGGCGACCCAAGCCGACTTGACGGCAGGCGGCGCGACGCAGCTCGGAGTGTTCGGCAGCGATGACTATTCGCCGTGTGCCGACAGCGGCCAGAACTGCGCCAACGACATCTACGCAGTCAGCCTGCCGGGCGTGATGCCGTCGGCCAACCTCACGTGGTTCCAAGCGCTGGCGGCATGCACCAACGCGCGCAAGCGGCTGCCGTTGAACGTCGAATGGCAGGCGGCGGTGGCGGGGACACCCGATCCGGGACCGGACAACGGAACGACCGACTGCAACACGCGCAAGCCCGTGGCGGTCCCCACAGGATCGCGCCGCGACTGCGTGTCGTCGGCCGGGGCCTTCGACATGGTGGGCAACGTGGAGGAGTACGTGGCCGACTGGGTGCCGCCATCGACGACTCTGTGCAGCAGCTGGACGAGCGGCATCAGTCCGACGGGCGACGCGCAGTGCTTGGCGGGTGCAGCCGAGACGGGTGAACCTGCCGTGCTGACGCGAGGCGGTAACTTCCACACGGGGTTGTTTGCCGGTCCAGTCGCCGTCACTGCGGTCCGACCATCCATATCGTTCGACATCATAGGGTTCCGCTGTGCCCGCTGATCCGCGCGCACGCCCCAGGCTGCGAGTACTCCGAACGAATGCAGAGGAGCCAATCATGCGACCTATCTCGAACGGAATTGCGCGGCTGTCGGCCCGCTCGCGGTCGTTGGGGCCAGCCGAACTTCTCGGACATCCAAGTCGGTCTTCGTTGCGCCCGCTAGGCAATCGCGTTTTCAAGGGGGAACTTCCATGATCGCCAACAAGCTCTGTCTGCTGACGCTCTGTGCCGCGCTTGTCTCGACCATGGGCGTCCCGGCGGCGGTGACCGCGAGTGCGCGGGTCGCCTCGGCGTGCGTTGGCGACTGCGACAACAGCGGCGCCGTCACGGTCGCCGAGGTCGTGGAGGGAGTGAACATCGCCCTGGGCTCGCTGTCGCTCGACCAGTGCCGGCGCTTCGACTGTCGCAGAGCCGGTCAGGTCACGGTCGACTGCATCATCCAAGCGGTCGGCGCGGCGCTGCATGGGTGCAGCGCAGAGCCGACCATCAGTCCGACATCGACGCCGGCAGCGACGGGCACAGCTACGCCGACGGCCACCAACACGCCGACCGCGACGCCCACGCCGACGCCAACGCCAACGCCGACAACGATGCCCGCGCTTTGTGGCAGCTTCATCACGACTTGGGGCGGCCTCGGCAGCGGCGCCGGGCAGTTCACCTTTCCGTCGGGCGTCGCAGTGACGGGTAGCGGACGCGTCTTGGTCGTCGACAGTGGGAACAACCGCATCGAGGAGTTCACGAACGACGGAGTCTTCGTCGCCACCTTCGGCAGCGGTGGCACCGGTAACGGGCAATTCGACGCCCCCGCCGGCATCGCCGTAGATGCGGATGACAACGTCTTCGTCGCCGACGCCAACAACAGCCGCATCCAGAAATTCACGCGCACGGGAACGTTCCTCACCACATGGGGCAGCCCGGGCAACGGCGACGGCGAGTTCAGCGGCCCGGTTGCAGTTGCCGTCGACGCGGGTGGGACCGTTTATGTGGCCGACCGATTCAACAACCGTATTCAGAAGTTCACCAGCACCGGGCGCTTCCTGGACAAATGGGGCACGGTCGGCAGCGCCGACGGGCAGTTTGCCAACCCCATGGGGGTCGCCGCGGATACCCTCGGGCACGTCTTCGTGACGGATTTCTTCAATGATCGCGTCCAGATGTTCACCAACGCCGGCACCTTTCTCGCGAAGTGGGGCAGCACGGGAAGCGGGGACGGGCAACTGAGTGGCCCCATGGGTATCGCTGTCGATCGAAATGGGAGCGTATCTGCGGCGGCCGACGTCCGAGTATTCGTCGTCGATGACGGCAACGACCGGATCCAGGAATTCACCGGTGTGGGACAGTTCCTCACCACCTGGGGCAGCCTGGGAAATCAGAGGGGTCAGTTCAACTCGCCGGTCGGCGTGGCGGTGGACGCTGATCGCAACATCTTCGTCAGCGACGAGGGGCATCACGTCCAGAAGTTCACGTGTCTATAGGGCGAGAGGCGTCACGCCATTCTCACGAACTTAGCGCTATGAACAAGTCCCAGGCGCAGCAGCCGCTCGAGATCCCGCGCTGACCCGCAGCCTCAGGCGGATAGATTCCTTGTCCGTAACTTCTTTGCGTTTTGCAGAATCCGTTGAACCGGTGCCGCAGCGAGAAACGCCTGACGCAGCGGGTCGTCAAGCGCGAGCGAGTTCGCGAGGGCGAGGATGATCGCTTCGGCGCGCGCCCGCTCGGCTTCCGCAGCGGTTTCATTCTTTGCCTGTCGGTACAGATCGGACCGCGTGGCATGCACGCGCCACGCCGTCGTGGGAATCTCACACTTGTGCAGAACCGCAAGACCCTTCTCGATTTTCTCCTCCGCCCCTTTCCAATCCTTCTCCGCCATCGCAACTCGCGCGTCCATGTTCCACGCCAGCGCGTGCAGGTTGGGCTCGGCAGTGGACAAGGCGGACTGCAGAAAGCGATCGGCGCCCGGGCGCGCTTTGCGGAGGTTTCCGGCAGCCAGCCACACGTTGCTCAGTCCAAGCTCGGCGTTCATACGCCAGTACCAATGGAGGAAAAACTTGGGGGTCTTCGTCGGGTCGAGCACGTTGGCGAAACTCCGCGACGCCTCGTCGTATTTCCCTTGCTCCAGAGCGGCGTACCCGCCGGCGATGCCGCCGATGGTCTGTGATGGGCCGCGCCAGTATGCGTTGGCGCTCCCTGCCATGATCCCCTCACACAGCTGGCGGGCGCCGGCGAAATCCAAAACCGCGGTACGCAGCCACGCTTCGCGGAAGACGAAGAGCCATGGTTCATTGCCGTTCTTCTCGGCGATCTCTCGTCCGGTGCGGAGCAGGTGTAGCAGCTCGCCCAGCCGGCCTGAAAGCAGGAGCGCCAGCGTTTTTCCGCTGAACGCAAGGAAGTTCACCACCCCGCTGGTGGACTCGGTTTCTTTTGGGATGCCGGCTTCGAGGTGCTTGAGAGCTTCCGCGTAGTCGCCCCGCAGCAGTTGCACATGCGCACAGAGCGTCCTGTCAAATGCGGGCGGGCCGGCATCGCTCAAGCGCTGGATCGTCTCGCTGGCAGACGCACAGAGCTCCCAGTCCTTCATTCGCCAGGTGTCGAACGTAAGCCTGACATACCCAGCCAGCAGCTCGGTGCGCGCCTGCAGCAGCGGATCGCCCAAGGTGGCACTGAGGCGGACGGCCTGTTCGACTGCTGCAATGCCGCGGTCCGGATCGATGAAACAGAACGGACGAACCAAGCTGCTGAGTGCGTCGACCTGGGCGGCGGTGAGGCCCGCGGCGGCCGCCCGCGCCGCTGCCGCTTCATAGGCTTCGGCGCACTCGATCATCGCACCGCGTCCGAAGTGTGCATCGCCGATGCATTCCAGAACCTCAATCTCCAGTTGGCTGCGGGCGTGCGCAGCCAGGCGCTGAACCAGCGATTGCGCCTGCTGGAGCACCCGGATCGCGTCACCGTACGCGAAGCGCCTGGCCGCGTTCTCGGCCGTCAGGACGAGGTAGCGGACTGCACGGCGATAGTCGCCCGCTTCCTCGAAGTGCCATGCCAGCGAGGCCGCGATCGCCGAGACCTGCGCGCCGTAGGTGTGCTCGAGCCATTCGCCGACGCGCTGGTGCAATCGCAGGCGCCAACCCGCCGGCACGCGCTCGGCGATCGCTTGGGGATACAGGCTGTGGGTGAAGCGGTAGCGCGCGACTTGCGTTCCGTCGGGTCGTACGAACAGCTCTGCTGCAGACAGGAACTGCCCCTGTCGTACGAGTGCATCGCAGCGTTCCTCGATGGTCAGCGGATCCGCGCCGAGGCCGGCCGCAACCGATCCGATCGTGAATTCGGTCGCGAGCACGCTCGCCGCTTCGAGCACGCGCTGCGCCTCAGGGGGCAGGCGATCAATCTGCTTGTCGATCAGCGCGCGCAGGCTCTCGGGGACGGCGCGCGTGATCTCTGCAACGGGCCTCCTCAGTCGCCAGCGATCGTCCTCCAGCTCCAGCACACGCAGGGCGACGAGTTCGTCCACCACCCGCACCATGAAGAGCGGATTGCCGTCCGTCCGCTGGTGCACGGCGCGCGCCAGCTCGGACGGAAACGCATGCCCGCCGAAACGTTGCGCTAGGTACGCCGCCACATGCGGCTCACGTAGGAATGCGAGGGGGATGTCCTCGCACTGGCGCCGCACCTGGAGCTCCTGAATCAGCGCGCGCAGGGGATGCGCCTTCACGATGACATCCACCGAGCGATAGCTCCCAACCACCAGCAGGCGCGCTGCTTCCTGGCGGCGCGCCAGCATGCCGAGCAGGTCGAGGGTCGAATAGTCGCTCCAGTGGAGATCCTCGAGCACCACCAGGAGCGGGGTCGTGGCGGTCAGGATCTCGACGGCTTCCGCCATCTCCCGCAACATCCGCTCCTTGGTCACCCCAAGCAGCTCGCGGGCCGACGCCTCGCGATCGCCCCGGTCTGCCAACCATGGCAGCTGCGCCAACCAGCTGGGGGCGTGAGTCTTGAGCACCCGGATCACCCGCTCGGCGCCGGACTCGCGCAGCAGTCGCGCCAAGGCCTCGAGAACGGGCAGATACGCTTCCGCCGCCCCGTAGTGCTCCAGACACGCACCGCGCGCAATCAGCAAATCCGGATCGGCCGCGGCGCGCGCCATGAACGTGTCGAGCACCGCGGTCTTGCCGATGCCTGCTTCACCGGAAAGGAACACCAGTTGGCGCTGGCCCGCGCGCGCCCGCTCTAAGCGCTGATCGAGCTGTGCGAGCAGCGCATCACGGCCCACCAGTGCTGCTCGCACGTCCGCCGCCACTGGCATCCTGGGCACCCGTGTGCGCGGAATGGTGAAGCGGTAGCCCCGGCGCGGCACGGTCTCGATGAAGCGCGGCGCCGCGGGATCGTCCTCGAGCGCGCGGCGGATCTCCAGGATGATAACCTTGAGTACGCCGTCGCTGACGTGGGTCTTGGCCCACCCGGCCCGCAGCAGCTCCTCTTTTGAGACCAGCTGCCCGCCGTCTTCGACCAGCCGCCGCAGGACCGCGAACGCCTTCGGGGTCAACGCGAC
This sequence comes from Candidatus Margulisiibacteriota bacterium, assembly GCA_035541735.1. Lineage (GTDB taxonomy): Bacteria > Desulfobacterota > Binatia > HRBIN30 > HRBIN30 > DATKMS01. The sequence goes on along the minus strand of DATKMS010000107.1, from coordinate 16,106 downwards.
CACCTCGCCGCTGCACAAGAGCTGCTCCTTGGCGAGGTCCAAGGAAAAGTCCCCAAAGGTCAGGCGCCGATCAGCTTCAATCACCCGGAAACCGTCTTCTCACCACCTTCTAACCCCAATCGTACGCTCGTTCCATCGTCCATGACTGCTCAGTCGCGTATGGTCGCACAGCATCCAAGGAGCGGAAAGGAGAGCGTCATGCTCAAACTGACATGGTTACCCCACTGGCAGGCGTACGCGGTCCGCTGTGAAGGGGGACGGCTGATCGGTCTGGTGCGTTGCAAGGTACCGCTGCCGTTCCGCGCCGTGGTCGAGTTCGTCTGACGGTTCCAGTTTGCTCTGTTTCACGTGTCGCCAACTCGCTCATGCCGCGGCAAACCCATGCCGATGCGGGATCGTCGAGGGCAGCGCTTGAGCGTTTGTCGCCCGCAAGGCTTCCATCGGCGCTCTGCGGGGAACCACTTTCTAACCGCCTTTTAACCTCAACCTCACGTGGGTTCCATCGCGTGTGTCGGTGCCCCGTCATATTGTCGGTCGAAAGAAAGGAGCACGCCATGAACAACGATTCCGACATGGGACTGTTCGAGCCCGAGGTGGTCCTGCCGGCACAGATGACCAGCGGTGCGCGGCTTGATGGCGACACATCGGGGGCGCGCGCACTCATGCTCGCGATCCTGGAGGACGCGGCGCTGTGCATCGAGCGGGGACGCGGGCGGCGCCACCGGCGTACACGACAGCTGGCTGGGGAGGCCGAGGCCTGGGTGCGCTCGGACTGTCGGAAGTGGGTGTTTTCGTTCGCCAGCATCTGCGACGTGCTCGGCTTCGATGCGGATGCCTTGCGCGCCCGTCTCCTGAGCCACGCCGAACGCCCTGCGGTCGGCGCACGCGCAGCACTCCGAGAGGTCGATGAGCCGTCAACCCGAAGCGGTGCCGTGGTCCGCGACGTGGGTCTCGGCCCATCCGGCCCGCAGCAGTTCCTCTTTAGAGACCAGCTACCCACAGTCTTCGACGAGCCGGCGCAAGACCGCGAAGGCCTTCGGAGTGAGCGCGACCACTTCGCCGTTGCACAAGAGCTGCTCGTTGGCGAGGTCCAGGGAAAAGTCCCCGAAGGTCAGGCACCGCTCATCTTCCATCACCGGGAAACCGTCTTCTAACCACCTTTTAACCCCAACCTTACCCCGGTTCCATCGTGCGTGACCACAGCGCCGCGTATTGTGGAGGCATGCAGAAGCGGAACATGCCTCGATCGTCGCTACCCCCGGCCGCCCCGGCCCGGCTGGAATTGCGCCCCGACCGCGCCTTCGTCGTCCAGCTGGACGTGCGTGCCCAACTGCCACGCCGCGTAGTCGGCCGGGTCGAGCACGTTACGTCTGGGCACGTCGCGCACGTCACCTCCCTCGGCGAGCTGATGGCCTTCATGGCGAAGGTGCTGCGCAACCAAGTCCGAAGCGAGCGAAGAGCAGCGTACACAACACATGTGCAGGAACCCCGCGGCCACGGCGAGCTCGCGTCGAGCGACGGAGGTTCCTTTGACGAAGACGGCGCCGGCCCAGCAGCCCAGCCGACTCTGCGCGGTCGAAAGCCGGAAACAGAGTCATGAACCAGCGCCACATGTACCGCATGCTCAGAATCGCCCAGCCGTCACCCACAACCGGCCCACAAGGTGCGAGTGGGGAACCGACGGCGAAGGAGTACTGTTTGGTCCAAAGCAGTGAGTGATTGTCGTCGTGCAGACCACCAAGGAGGTACATCATGAGCAACGGAAAAGCTTACAAAGGCAGCTGCTTCTGCGGCGCGGTGCAGTTCACGGTCAGCGGCGAGCCAGCCGGAATGGGTTATTGCCACTGCGAGTCGTGTCGACACTGGTCGGCAGGGCCCGTCAACGCCTTCACCTTATGGAAACCAGATGCGGTGCAGATCACGCGGGGAGCAGACAACATCGGCACGTACAACAAGACGCCCCACAGCTATCGCAAATGGTGCAAGACGTGTGGGGGCCACATCTTCACTGAGCATCCCGGCATGGGACTCACCGACGTGTATGCAGCGGTTATTCCCGACTTCCCCTACCGCCCCGGCATCCATGTCCACTATCAAGAGACCAAGCTGCGAATGAAGGACGGGGTGCCGAAGATGAAGGACCTCCCGAAGGAAATGGGTGGCTCGGGCGCCAGCATGGCGGAATAGGGCGCCCAACAAGTCCTTGGGGCGACGTACGAGTCCGCACGCCTTGAGGGTGAACGATCGCTAGGAGCAACGATGATGAAACGAAATCTGATGACGGTTTCCCTTGCGATGGGGATGACGTTGGGTGCGGCGACTGCGGCGGCCGCGGACTTTCCCACGTTTCCCGTCAGGACGTGCTCGACGGACGCGGTACTGGCGGGGACGGTGTGCCTGGACAAGTACGAGGCGAGTGTGTGGCGGGTACCCAATGCGACCACCACGAACGCGGCCCTGGTGAGAAGAATCCAGCTGGGGCGGGCAACGCGCGCCGACCTGATCGCGGGCGGGGGGATACAGTTGGGCACGGCCAGCGACGACTACGCGCCGTGCGCCGCCAACGGCCAGAACTGCACCAACGACATCTACGCGGTGAGCCTGCCGTCGGAGATTCCGTCGGCGTCCATCACATGGTTCCAGGCGCAGGAGGCCTGCGCCAATGCCGGCAAGCGGCTGCCGACGAACGCAGAGTGGCAAGTGGGCGTCAACGGGACGCCGGACCCGGGCCCCGACAACGGCACGACGGACTGCAATACCGCGAGCGATGTCGGAGTGTCCCTCACCGGTGCACGCACAAGTTGCGTATCGGCGCGCGGAGCCTTCGACATGGTCGGGAACCTCGCGGAGTGGGTAGCGGACTGGGTGCCGGCCTCGACGGATTGTCCGGGCTGGGCCAGCTTCAGCAATGACGACATGTGTCTCGCTGGGGCGAGTACGACTCGAAACTCTCCCGGTGCATTGGTGCGCGGCGGCGCTTTCGCCTCCATCGACGGCCCATCTGCCGGCCCCCTCGCAATACGCGCCGGCTTCGCGCCGTTTCACTCGACCGCCTTCATCGGCTTTCGATGCGCACGCTAGGACCTGCGGCCCGCACTACGGAGGCCTCCGGCGGACGTGTCGGCATCTCTTCTATGGGTCCGCTCGCCGTTGGCTCGCTGCTGGCTACCAAGTGCGACAGTTTGCTAGGCAGAAGATGCCGCACCTCTCGATAGTGACGCGTGGGCGTGCCGTTGCCGCGCAGCAAGCTCACGAAGTAGCGGCTTCGCGACCGCTGCTAGCGACGCGGCACTGGCCGTGCGATGTGAGCCCGCGGACCTTTGATACGACCCCCGTAGAGCCGCAGTCGGGTGGCACAACGGGTCGCGGAGATCGCATACATCGAACCACCAACGAGATCACGTTCGGCCCCTACCGCCTGGATGTCGACGGGGCTCGGCTCTGGATAGGGAACGACCCGGTGCCGCTGCAACCGCGTCCGCTCGCGGTCCTGTCGTATCTCGCCGCGCGGCCGGCGGCGGTGGTCAGCCGAGAGGAGCTCATCGCGAAGGTGTGGGCCGGCACCTACGTCACGAAGGCCGTCCTCAAGGTGGCGGTGCGGGCGATTCGCGAAGCGCTCGACGACGACGCCGATGCCCCGCGCTACATCGAAACCGTCGGCCGCGAAGGGTACCGATTCATCGGTGGCGAAGCCGGCGGCGCAGCGCCGCCGCGTGCGCCGGCGGCAGCCGCCGAAGCGGCGATGGTCGGGCGCGAGCAGGATCTCGCGAAGCTCCGCGCGGGATTGGCTCGGGCAGTCGCGGGCACGCCGACGATCCTGTTCGTGACCGGCGAGGCGGGCGTCGGCAAGACGACTCTCCTCGAGCGGTTCATCGAAGAGGTGGATGCCGCCGGCGACATCTGCGTGGCGCGCGGGCAATGCCTGGAGCAGTACGGCGAGGGTGAGGCGTATCTTCCGATTCTCGAGGCGCTCGGCCGCCTCGCCCGCGACGGCGGGACGGGTGAGCTCGGCGAGACGCTTGCGCGGCACGCGCCGACCTGGGTGCCGCAGCTGGCTACGCTGAATGCAAGGCCGACGGCGCCGTGGGGCAGCGACGGCGCCATCAACACGATGCCCGCCCGCATGCTACGTGAGATGGCCGACGCGCTCGAAGTCTTCACGCAGCGCCGGACGCTCGTCCTCGTGCTCGAAGACCTGCAGTGGAGCGATCCCTCCAGCCTCGACCTGATCGGCTGCATCGCCCGGCGTCGCGCGCCGGCCCGGCTGCTGGTGATCGGCAGCCTGCGTCCAGTGGAGATGACCGTGGCGGATCACCCGCTGCGCGGCGTCCGACTCGAACTGCAGGCGAAGGGCCTGTGCGAGGAGGTCGCGCTCGAGCTGCTGTCGCGCGACGACGTCGCGGCGTACGCCGAGGCGCGGTTCGGCGGAGCGCCGTTCGGCGGAGCGCCGTTCGGCGGAGCGCCGTTCGGTGAAGCACCGGCCGGCGCCATGCAGCGGCTCGCCACGCGTGTCTACGAACGGACCGAGGGCAACGCCCTGTTCATGGTCAACATGGTCAACGACCTCGTCGCCGGGGGCCTGCTCACATGGCGTGAGGGCCAGTGGCACGTCGATGGGTCGATCGATACCGCCATGGATCGGATTCCGAGCGGCCTGCAGGAGCTGATCGGCCGCATCATGTGCGGCTTGGCGCTGCCGGTCCGCCAGGTGCTCGAAGCGGCGAGCGTGTCAGGAGACGAGTTCGTCGTCGCCGCCGTCGCCGCGGCCTTGCAGACCGATGCCAGGCAGATCGAGGACGTGTGCGAACAACTGGCCGCGCACGGGTCACTCATCGTCGACGCCGGCGTGGCCGAATGGCCAGATGGATCGGTGTCGGGGCGTTACCGTTTCCGGCACGCGCTGTATCGGCGCGTACTCTACGAGGGCATCGCGGCGGCGCGCCGTGTGCGCCTGCACGGTGCGATCGGACAGCGCCTGGAGGTCGGCTTCGGCGCGCGGGCGCGTGAGCACGCCTCCGAGCTGGCGATGCACTTCACACGCGGGCGCGTGCACGTGCGCGCCCTCCATTTCCACGAACTTGCTGCCGCTGCCGCCCTCGACCGGCATGCGGCGCACGAAGCCGTCGCCCACTGCAGCGCCGCGCTCGCGGCGTTGGCGCACACGCCGGAGAATCCTGAGCAGGCCAGCCGCGAGCGCGGGCTCGTCGTCGCCCGGGCGACGCTGCTCATGGCGATCCGCGGCTATGCGGCGTCCGAGACCGAGCAGGCCTTCGCGCGTGCCCGCGCGCTGTGCGACTCCTCACCCGCGGGCCCAGCGCTGTATCCGGTGCTGCGCGGGTTGCTCTCGTATCACCACGTGCGCGCGCAACTTGGCGAGGCGCACGCACTCGGCGAGCAGCTCTTGCGCCATGCCGCCGAACGGCAAGACGACGGCGCACTACGCGTGCAAGCCCACTACGGGCACGGCGCGACGCTCTTTCACATGGGTGCGTTCGACGCCGCCCGGGCTCATCTCGAGGCTGCCCTGCGCGACTACGACCCGGCGATGCATCGACAGCATGTCCTCGTCTACGGCGGGTACGACCCCGGTGTCGCGTGCTCGCTGTGGCTGGCATGGACACGGGCGCTGCAAGGCGAACTCCGGGAAGCGGAAGCGCACTCGCGCGCCGGCCTCGCCTTCGCGCAACGTCACGGCGACGCGTTCTCGCTCGCTTGGGCCTGCCACGGTGTCGCCGTCTGCCACCAATGGTTCAGTGATTGGGCCGCATCCGAGAGCGCCTCTGTGGCAGCGGTGCGGTTGGCTGAGGAGCACGGCTTCCCGTACGTGCTCGGCATGGCGACGGTCAGCCGCGGATGGGCGCTCATGATGCAGGGCAAGACGGCGGCGGGCATTGCGATGCTCCGCGACGGCGTGGCGATGGTCGACCGGACGGGCGCGGCCCTCGTCCGCCCATCGTATCTGGCGATGCTGGCGGCCGCCGACGTCATGGAAGGGAATCGGGAATCTGCCGTCGCACGCTTCGACGACGCGCTCGCCGAAGTCGAACGCACCGGCGAACGTTTCCAGGAGGCCACGCTGCTGATTGCGAAGAGCCGTCTGCTGGTCGACGGCGATGACCAGGGCAGCTCGTCGCGGGCCGCTGCCGACGCAGCCGAGGCGTGTCTGCAGCACGCGCTCGACGTGGCCCAAGCCCAGGGGGCGCGGCTGTTGGAACTCCGTAGCGCGGTGGCGCTCGCTCGTCATTGGCGCGCCCGCGGGCGTACCACGGAAGCGCGGGATGTTCTCACCGCCGCCCACGCGTGGTTCGCGAACCGCAGGCCTGCAACGCCCGAAATCGTGGCTGCGCAGGAATTGCTGGCAGAGCTGCAGGCGCGAACCGGCTCACACGGAGAAAGGCTCGGCCGGCAACGGCAGGCGCGGCGAATCGGAGAGCGCGAGCGTCTGCCCGCCTACGGTTCCTCGCCGAATTCCAGGTCCTGGTTGGGAAGGGCCGGCGGCTGAGAAAGCCGCTGGCGCAGGGCCTGGAACTCGGTCTGCAACAGCGGCGACTTGGCCATCCCGGCCGCCAACTCGTTGGCGCGCTTCTGCAACGCGGCGACCTTTTCCGGATTCTCGGCGGCGAGGTTGTTCTTTTCGGACGCGTCCTGCGCGAGGTTGTAGAGTTCGACCACTTCGGGCAGCGGTGTGCGCCAGATCAGCTTCCAGTCGCCCTGGCGGATGCCGGCGCGGAAGATCTCGACGTTGTAGACGATCTCAGTGCGCGGCGAGGGATGGCCTTCGCTGATGGTCGGCCACACATCGACCCCATCCAGCGGCTGGCTCTTGGCGATCGATCCGCCGGCGAGGGCAACGAGCGTCGGGTACATATCAACGACATGCAGTACCCCGTCGACGGTGCTGCCGACTTTGACGTGGCCCGGCCAGTTGACGAACGCGACGACGCGCGTGCCGCCTTCGTAAAGGGAACCCTTGCCGTCGCGATAGGGACCGTTGTCGCATGGGATCTTCGTCTTCGACATGTCGCCCTCGCCCGCGAACATGGCGTTGCGCGTGCCGCCATTATCGCTCTGAAAGACGATGAGCGTGTTGTCGCGCATCTTTTTCTTGTCGAGCGCAGCGACGACGCGGCCGATCTGCTCGTCCATGGCGGTGATGCTGGCGGCGTAGGCGCGGCGGCTGGGATCGGCGATGGTCTTGTATTGATCGAGATATTCCGGCGGCGCCTGGTACGGCGTATGCGGCGCGTTGAAGGCGAGATAAAGATAGAGCGGCACCGACGGGTCGTGCTCGTCGATGAGCTTGACGGCTTCGTTGCCGAGCAGGGTCGTGGAATAGCCCTTCTCCTTGAGCGGCTTGTTGTTGCGATACCAATCCACCACGCCATGCTGCGCGTGCGTAAAGTAATCGATCTCACCAATCAGCGGACCATACTGGTAGTCGAAGCCCCGTTGGCGGGGCCAGTACTTCGCATCGGCGTGGCCGAGGTGCCACTTGCCGATGATGGCGGTCTGGTAGCCCGCCTCCTTGAGCGCCTGGGGCAGCAGCCATTCGTCGGTCGGCAGCCCGTAGGTGTGCCCAGAGGGAATGACGAGCGTCTGCAGCCCGTAGCGCAGCGGATAGCGACCCGTCATCAAGGCCGCCCGCGTCGGCGTACACATCGGCTGCGCATAGAACTGCTCGAGCCGCGCCCCGCCCGCCGCGAGGGCATCGATGTTCGGCGTCTTGATGTCCGAGCCGTGGAAGCCCACGTCTTTCCAGCCCAGGTCATCCGCAACCATGTAGACGATGTTGGGTTTGTTGTCTGCTGCGGCCGCCACAGCGGACGCGGCGGCCATCCAACCCAGCGCCGCCAGCACCAGAGCAAAGATGGTCGACGCACGACCAGACCGCCGTCCTTCTCCTCCCCGCCTCATGTGTCGCTCTCAGGTTGACCGCCGGGACAGCTTCACACCGCGTCGGGGGCCGGTGGCCCGTCGGGCAGCATGCGCAGCTCATCCGGCAACTGCTTGATCTCGGACACCAGCTGATCGAGCTGCTTGCAGGTGTCGCGCATGTATTCATACAGGTGCTTGTGGATGAGGGCGAAGGTGATGGCGTCGCGCAAGGCGCGCGGGCGTCGCAACGCCGTCTCGATCATCAACGACAGGGTCAACCAGGCACGCCGCGGCGTGGTGCGCAGCACGCAGTGCCACAGCACGCGCAGGAAGATGCGCAGATCCTGCCCGCTGGCGAGCAGGCGCGTCTCGATCTGCCCGCCCTTGTTGAGGATCAGCTGCATGGTGCGCCGCCGATAGTTGCGATAGCTGTAGAGCCGCTGCAGCAGGTGCTTGTAGCCCTCGTACAACTGCACGCGCGACATGCCGTGCGGCACGATGTTGGTGAACACGAACTGATCCCCCACCGATTCGGCGATCAAGCGGCCCGCCTTCTTGAGGCGCTCGTAGAGCGGCGTCTTCGGCACCGCGTTCAGCATGCCGGTCATCGACACCGGAATGCGCGCCTCCTGAATGAAGCGGAACTGCTCGTCGAAGATCGAGGGGTCGTCGTGGTCGAAGCCGACGATCATGCCCGCCATCACTTCCATCCCGGCGCGCTGGATGCGGTGCACCGAGTCGAGGATGCTCTCGCGCAGGTTCTGCGTCTTGTGCGTCTCTTGCAGGCTGACGGCACGCGGCGACTCGATGCCGATGAAGATGGTGGTGAAGTTCGCCTCGCGCATCAGGTGCAGCAGCTCGTCGTCCTGCGCGATGTTCAACGTCACCTCGGTCATCATCTCGATCGGGTAGCCGCGTTCCTTCTGCCAGGCGGCCAACGCCCGCAGCAGCTCCTTGGCTTCCTTCTTGTTGCCGATGAAGTTGTCGTCGACGACGAAGATGTTGCGCACGCCCAGCCGGTGGATCTCCTGGACCTCGGCCATCACCTGTGCCACCGCCTTGGTGCGCGGCCGCCGCCCGTACATGACGATGATATCGCAGAACTCACAGTTGAACGGGCAGCCGCGCGCAAACTGGATCGTCATGGTGCGGTACTGTCCGATCTTCAGCAGGTCGAAGCGTGGCAGCGGCGAATCGTGCATGCTCGGCTTCTCGATCTGCCGGTACTCCGCCTGCCAGCTGCCCGCCGCGTAGTCCTTCAAGAACTGCGGCCAGGTGTACTCCGCCTCGTCGACGAACAACACATCGACCTTGCCGCGCAGATCCTCGGGGCAGAGTGAGGCGAAGGGCCCACCGGCGACGACGAACTTCCCGCGCCGCCGGAACGCCGCGGCCAGCTCGAAGATGCGCTGCCTATGGATCACGTAGCCGGTGAGGCCGATGATGTCGGCATCGGTGTCGAAGTCGACGGGTTCGACGTTCTCATCACACAGCACGACGTCGTGCTCCCGCGGCGTGATGCCGGCCACCGTCGGCAGCGAGAGGTTCGGGAACACGCAGCGCTTGTTCAGGCTCGGGAGAATGCGGTCGAAGGTCCAGAAAGACTCGGGGTTCTTCGGAGCAATCAGATAGATCTTCATACCTCACCACCTCGACGGAGCATTGCGTAGGTCCGCTATTCTTACTTGAGTTCGACGCGCCTGGCTAGCGGCGTCGACGCCGAAGAGCCGGACCTGTCGTTGGCGGTCTAGCGAACTTGGAAGCCCACGGCCGGCAGGAGCGAGCCATGGACATCGGAAGCCTCCGGCGTGGAGCCGCAGGCCCTAGTAGCGCGCCGGACGACTGTTGGAACGCGGCCGGTAGACGCAGCGTCCGTCGCGTAGCGCGCGGCCCAGGAAGGTCCAGGCGTTCTTCCGCGCTTCGTGTGCTTCTTCCGGCGTCACCACGATGACATCAATGGGTATCGGCAGACCAAAAAAGTTCGTCAAGATGCGTTGCCGGAAACGGAAACGATCTTCGACTCCAGATTTGATCACGAGCAAGTCGAAATCGCTCGTGCTGCGGAAGCGGCCGCGGACGGCGGATCCGAAGAGAACGATTTCATCGGGGTCCGCCACCTCAACGATGCGGCGGACGACTTCACGCAGAGCCGCGATAACTGCTATGGCGTCGCGGTGAAAGCCCCTCGGACGCCGAATTCCAAGTGCCATGGCCCCCTCTCCGATTTCGCCAACTGCGTGCCCAGCCCCTTACCAGGTTTGGGGTGGCAGTGACAAGTGAAATTTGTGAGAATGATCGGCTTCTTCGGAGCCGCGCGGCGAGGCCGTCAGGATCGCACAGCGGAGGCCATGGCAGTTGCGCGCCCACTGCATGGCAACGCGCTGAGGCAGCACCAGCACCCGAGGGAGCCGCACGCGTAGGCCGTGGCATTGGCGCTCTTCGCTTGCCGCTTGCGGCTTTGCGCTCACCAGCGATCGCGCTAGAGTGAGTCGCGATGGATGCGCAGCCGCCGGTGCTGATCTACGACGGACGCTGCCGCTTTTGCGTACGCGAGGCGAACCGCTTGGCACGCTGGGTGCGCGGCCGCGTGCGGCTCGAATCGTTCCGCGACCCCGGTGTCATCGAGCGCTACCCCGGCCTGACGGAAGAGCTCTGTGAACAGGCGCTGCAGCTGGTCGAGCCCGATGGCCGCATCCGCAGCGGTGCCGGAGCCGTCGCACACACGTTGCGGCTGCACCCGTGGATCGCGCCACTGACGTGGATTTACGACCTGCCACTGCTGCGCAGCACGTTCGATCTCGGCTATCGCACCGTTGCCCGCAACCGCTTCCGGCTCGGCGGCGAGGTCTGTACCGATGCGACCTGCGGTGTGCACCAGGCACGCGAGCCGCCCGCGCGGGGACAGGTGCGCAATCTGTTTCTGCGCCTGCTCGGCCTCACCTTTCTGATCGCGTTTCTCTCCTTGCTTTCCCAAGTCGATGCTCTGTACGGCAGTCACGGGCTGCTGCCCATGCAGCAGTACCTCGATGCCTTGCGTCCGTCGGCAACCTGGCTCAGCACGCCGACGCTGCTGTGGCTGAGCTGCAGCGACACCATGCTCCACCTGATCCTGGCAGCCGGCGCAGGGCTCAGTCTTGGACTGATTTTCAACCTCGCGCCCCTCTATTGCCTGATGGCCGTTTGGCTGTTGTACGTCTGTTTCGCATCGGTCGGCCAGACGTTCCTCGGGTTTCAGTGGGACAACCTTCTTCTCGAGACCGGCTTCTTCTCGTTCTTCATCACGCCTGCCGGCCCGCGGCCGAAGCACGCGCCGCCCCCGCATCCCATCGCCATCTTCATGATGCAGTGGTTGCTGTTCCGACTCCACGTCGAGTCCGGTGCCGCCAAGCTGCTCAGCGGCGATCCCACGTGGCGCGATCTCACCGCGATGGTGAGCTACTACGAAACCGCGCCCCTCCCGACGTGGCTCGGCTGGTACGTGCATCAGCTGCCGATCTGGGCGCACAAGGCCTGTGCGTTGTTCACGTTCTTCGTCGAGCTCATCGTGCCGTTCTTCATCTGGGGGCCAGCGGCGCTGCGCGTCCTCGCGTTTGTCTTCATGATCGCCATGCAGTTGAGCGTCGTCCTGACCGCGAACTATGGCTTCTTCAATTACCTGTCGATGGCCCTGTGCCTGTTCGTGCTCGACGACCGGCACCTCGGTTGGATGACGCAGCGCTTCGGCTGGACCCTGCTTCCCAGCTCACCACGTCCATTCCCACGCTGGCAAACCCTCTTCCTGTCTGCCGTGGCGGCGGTGCTCATCCCGGTGTCGGTAATTCTCTTCGCGCCGTTCTATCGCCCGTTGGCAGGCCTCAATCAGGAGATCACTCCCATACGCAACGTCATTGCGCCGTACCGCTCGCTCAACATCTATCATCTCTTCGCGACCATGACGCTGATTCGCCGCGAAGTCGTCATCGAGGGATCGAACGACGGCGTGACGTGGCTGCCCTACGAGTTTTACTACAAGCCGGGCGACGTCGACCGCCCGCCTCCGTTTGTCGCGCCGCATCAGCCGCGCCTTGATTTTCAGCTGTGGTTCCTGCTGCTGCGCGGTCGGCCGCCGCGTGACCCGTACTTCAACAACCTGCTCGCCCGTCTCTTTCAGGCGCCGCCAGCCGTCGCGCCGTTGTTTTCACGCGACCCGTTTCCGGACGCGCCGCCGAAGTTCATCCACCTGGCCTTCTACCGCTATCGCTTCACAGATTGGACGACGCGACACGCCACCGGCGCATGGTGGCAGCGTGAACTGTTGTGGTACTCCAAGCCGCTGACGGCGGCATCGTTCGGCCTGTGAAGGAGGCCCGGGTATATGCGGCTCCCCAGCTCGGGCGGTCGCATGACCGCCGGGGGTTTCGCAAACGCAGAGCTGCGGAGGAAGAGTCGGCCCGCAGCGACTTGTCACCGTCGGCGCGGTGACGACAAAGCCGCCTTCGAAGGGTGCAGCTCGAGGCAATGCCGCTCGCGACATTGCCGCACTGATCGGTGCCCCGGATGGTTGGCGTGAATCCGACGCCCCCGTGAATCGTCACCGACTGCGTGACGACCACCGTCTCGTTGAAGACGACGTTGCTGTTGATGATGACCGTGCCGCCCGGTCCGGCCGCGTTGACCGCCGCCTGCACGCTCGGCTGATCCGTGGGGACAACCACCGTCGCGGCAAAACCTCCGCCGCCGCACAATTGATCACGATTCCTGCCATCACACCACAGAGCCATCTCGCGAACACAGCGCCCCCCCTAGCCGTCGTACCGGTCAAACCGGTCGCGCAGGTTCTACACGGCGACCCCGCCGGCGCCAACAGATTTCCCTTGGGATCGACCTACGGGGCGCAGTCGTCCCGGCCAACGGGAGGTTTCAACCCTGCGTGCGTCCTTGCATGAGCAATGGTAGTCTCGCGCATGGACAAGCCGCTCCCCCATCGGCCGCATCCTTGGCACGGCCTCGATCCGGGGCCGCAGTTCCCGGAGATTGTGCGCGCTTACATCGAGATGGTGCCGACCGACGGTGTGAAGTACGAGATCGACAAGCACTCCGGCTACCTGAAGGTCGACCGGCCGCAACGTTTCTCCAGCTTCTGTCCCACACTGTATGGCTTTGTGCCGCAGACGTACTGCGGGGCCCACGTGGCAGCGCACGTGATCTTGGGCGGCCCTGCCGTGACGCGCGGCGATGGTGATCCGCTCGACATCTGTGTGCTTACGGATCGGCCGATCTCGCGCGGCGAGATCCTCCTTGAAGCACGCCCCATCGGCGGCCTGCGCATGGTCGAGCGTGGCGAGGCCGACGACAAGATCATTGCGGTGCTGTTGGGCGACCCGGCATACGGGGACGTCACCGACGTCGCGCAATTGCCGCGTGCCGTCGTTGACCGCCTGCGTCACTACTTTCTCACCTACAAGATGATCCCCGGGGAGAGCGCGAACCCGATCACTGTCGATCCCGTGTACAACGCGATGGAAGCGCGCGCCGTCCTCGCCGCCGCGCGCGAAGACTACCGAGCAGAGTTCGTGCACGGCACGCCCACGCAACGGCACTAATTCGTCCCCCAAGGCCGCATGCGCTTCGGTACGTACCACGTCTTCCAGTGCCCACCCGGCCGGACCCCCGCGCAGGTGATCGCCGAAGAACTCGAACGCGCCGTGCTCGCCGAAGAGCTCGGCTTCGACGACATCTGGGTCCCCGAACAACACTTCTCACCGTACTGCTTGTGCGGCGACGCTTTGCTCATGGCCGGGAATCTGGTTGCACGCACGCGTCGCGTGCACATCGGCACCGCGGTCGTGAATCTGACGTTCACGCATCCGCTGCGCTTCCTCGAACGCGTCGCGCTGCTCGACCACACCAGCGGTGGGCGGGTCGAGGTGGGAGTTGGACGCGGCTACCAGTTTCCGCAGTACGGCGTCTTTGGCGTGCCCATCGATCAGACGCGCGCGCTCTTCGATGAGGCCCTGGACATCATCCTGCGAGCCTGGGGCGGTGCAGAGTTTGCGCACCAGGGTCACCACTTCCAGCTGCCACACGTGCAAGTCTGGCCGCCGCCGGTGCGCACACCGGGCCAGATTCTTTTGCACGCCGTGAATAGCCCCGAAAGCATGGCGCGCGCGATCGAGCGTGGATTGCCGGCGCTGATGGCGCGGCCGCTCAGTCCGTTCGCCGAGCAGGTGGAGGAGCTCGCGCGTTATCGCACTGCCCTGGCCGTCGCAGGATTGGATGCGGAGCCCGTGCTGCGGCGTGCGACAGTACTCAAGTATGCCTTCCTCGCTCCGACGCGCGCCGAGGCTCGCACGCTGGCGCGGGAGGCGCTCGAATGGGACCTCGCGATCCTGCAGCACCTCACAACACCGACCACCACCGAAATGCCGCGCGGCTACGAGTTATACGAGCAGCGCGGCGGCCGGCTGCCGGACTATTCGTACGACGACTGGCTCGAACATGTCCTGCTGTTCGATGAGCCGGCCGCCTGTCGCGACAAGATCGCCACGCTCGCGGCCGCGGGGGTCCAACGTCTGTTGCTGTGGATGGGGCCGGGCGGGATCGAGCACGAGTTGCTTGTCCGCTCCATGCGCCTCTTCGCCGAACAGGTCCTGCCCTCCTTCCGCTCGTAGGCGGACTTTCGTACGGGGCAAGCACCTCCGGTGGCATCTCGTACCGTTTGCGAATTATTCGATTGACAATTCTCTCGGGGCGGACATAGCGTTGTCCCGAAACGCTCAACTACGAAACGGGGAGGTGTATCGTGGATCGATTGTGTACGGGTATGACACGCAGGCTGAGTCTGGCAGCTGGCGTGTTGACTGCGGGGTTGTTCCTGGCGTTGCCCGCCGGTGCGGCGGTGCACCAGCCGCACCATCCGAAACAACCAAGCGCCGTGAATCCGGTCAACGGGGTGCATAATCCGTTAACGCCAATCCCGGGGAACACCGTCCATATGCCGAGTGGCGTGAATCCGCCGGCTCCGGTCAACCCGGTCAACCCCGTGCATCAGCCGTTAGCGCCAATCCCGGGGAACACCGTCCACAGGCCGGGCGCGGTGAGTGCGCCGCCTGTAGTCAACCCGGTGCACCCAGTGCACGCAGTGCACGGGGTACACCCAGTGCATCCCGTGCACCATCCCAGCCAGCCGCACTGAGCGGCGCGGCGCCGACCACTGTTGGTCTGCAGGGCGAGCGCAAGCGCTCGTCGTCCGCCGGCATTCATCCATTGCCGTGGAGCAGTCTCCCGCTCCCGCTGTTGGCTCGGGAGCGGGAGACTGCTATGGTCTTCGCCACACTTTCGCCGTGCGGTGACCATGGAAACGGTCTCATTCCATCCGCTCGTTGCTCGTTGGTTCGCCGAGCGCCTTGGTGCGCCGACAGCGCCACAGGCAGCGGGGTGGACACACATCGCCGGCGGGCGCGACACGCTGATCGCAGCACCGACCGGATCCGGAAAGACGCTCGCCGCATTTCTCTGGGCGATCAACCGGTTGATCGAGCACGCCGTCGCCGGGCACCTGGATGATCACACCAGCGTTGTGTACGTCTCGCCGCTGAAGGCGCTGGGCAACGACATCCAGAAGAACCTGCAGCAGCCGCTGGCAGAGATTCAGGCACTCGCAAAGAACAGCGGTCTGGCGTTGCCCGACATTCGTGTGCTCGTCCGCTCCGGCGACACGCCGGCGCATGAGCGCCAATCAATGCTGCGCCGGCCACCGCACATCCTGATCACCACTCCGGAGTCCTTCTACATCCTGCTCACCGCCGAGCGCAGCCGCACGATGTTGAAAGATGCGGAGACGGTGATCGTGGACGAGATCCACGCCGTCGCCGGCGATAAGCGCGGCGCGCACCTGGCCCTGTCGCTCGAACGGCTCGACCGCCTCGCTGGCCAGCGCCTGCAACGCATCGGCTTGAGTGCGACGCAGAAGCCGATCGAGGCGATCGCCCGCCTGCTCGTCGGCAGCGAACGCGTCATCCTCAACGGTCCGCCGGATTGCGCCATCGTCGATGTCGGGCACCAGCGCGCGATCGATCTGCGCATCGCGGTCACCGCACACGAGCTCGGCCCGATCGCCACCCATGAGCTGTACGCCGATATCTACGACCGCATCGTGGCACACACACAGACGCACCGCACGACGATCGTCTTCGTCAACACGCGGCGCCTGGTGGAACGCGTGGCGCATCAGCTTGAAGAACGCCTCGGCA
>DATKMS010000106.1:0-12059 GCA_035541735.1 Candidatus Margulisiibacteriota bacterium | reverse complement strand
CTGGCGGTGCTCGGGCCGTATGTCGGCATGTTCATCAACTGCATCTACGGCGGCAAAGGCGTCGGCATGATCAACATGCTGATCTTCTTGATCGTCGGGGTCTTCATCGTCGGCCAGATGGTGGGGCGGACGCCCGAGTATTTGGGCAAGAAGATTGGCGCGCGCGAGATGAAGCTGGCGATGATCGCGTTGCTGGTGCACCCGATCATGATCCTCGGGCCGACCGGCCTGTTTGCGGCGACGGCGTGGGGGATGAAAGCCACGAGCAACCCCGGCCCGCACGGGTTCTCGCAGATCCTGTACCAGTTCGCGTCGTCATCGGCGAACAATGGCTCCGCACTCGACGGCTTGGGCACAGCGTATGGATTCAACTCCAATCCCAGTCCAGCACCGATGGCCGTGCCGTGGGACATCGCCAGCGGCCTGGTGATCATCATTAGCCGCTTTCTGCCGATCATCGCGCCGATCGCCATGGCTGCGAGCCTCGGGGCGAAGAAGACGTCGCCGTTCGGGCTCGGCAGTCTGCGTGACGATACGGGCACCTTTGGAGGCGTCTTGTTCGCCGCCATCATCATCATTGCCGGTCTGTTGTTCTTGCCCGTGGCCGCGCTGGCACCATTCGCGGAGCATTTTGGGCCGATACCGTTCGGCGGCTGAGCCGGCCGACGCAAATTCACCGAGGAGGACGTAATCACATGCAAGCAGTTCGTCGTATCCAACCCGGATGGGAGATGGACAGCGCTCCACAGCAACCGCGCCCCCCACGCCGCACCCGACGCCAGGGCCTGCTGGCGCCGGAGCTGGTACGCCAGGCCCTGAAGCAAGCCTTGATCATGCTGCGGCCGGACATCCAGTGGACGAATCCGGTGATGTTCGTCGTCGAGGTCGGCGCCTTGTTGACCTTGATGTTTGTGATCGTCGCGTTCGTCGCCGGCTCGGCTAGCCAGGTGCCGGTCACCTATTTCATCGCGTTGGACGCCTGGCTGTTCCTCACCGTGCTGTTCGCCAACTTCGCCACGGCGCTGGCCGAGGCACGTGGCAAGGCACAGGCGGAGTCACTGCGCCGGACACGCCGTGACACGCCCGCCTTTCGTTTGCGTCCGAACAACAGTGTCGAGGAGGTTTCCTCCGCAGTATTGAAACCGGGAGATCGCGTGGCGGTCGAGGCCGGACAAATCATCCCCGGCGACGGCGAGATCATTGAAGGCATCGCGTCCGTCGACGAGTCGGCGATTACGGGCGAATCGGCGCCGGTGATCCGCGAGGCCGGAGGCGATCGCTCTGGTGTGACCGGCGGCACCATGGTGCTGTCCGATCGCATCGTCGTGCGGATCACTGCGGCCGCCGGTCATTCCTTTCTCGACCGCATGATTGCCCTGGTGGAGGGGGCCATTCGCCAGCGCACACCCAACGAGATCGCGTTGACCCTCGTCCTTTCGGCTTTCACCCTGATTTTCTTGATCGTTGTCGTGCCGCTCTGGCCCATGGCGTGGGACGCCGAACAATACATGATGGGCTATCTGGGCATCGCGCAACCGGTGAAGAGCCTCGGCACGGACGTTCCGACGCTGGTCGCGCTGTTGGTCTGTCTGATTCCGACGACCATCGGTGCACTGCTCGCCGCCATTGGCATCGCGGGCATGGACCGCGCACTCCAAGCGAACATCATCGCGAAGAGCGGCAAAGCGGTGGAAACGGCGGGTGACGTCGATGTCGTTCTGCTCGACAAGACCGGCACGATCACGGTGGGCAACCGGCATGCCACGAAATTCCTGCCCGTCGGCGGCTACGCCGACACGGAGCTCGCGCAGGTGGCGGCGCTCGCGTCGGCTGCGGACGAGACGCCGGAAGGCAAGTCGATCGTCAAACTCGCACGTGAGCTCAACGGGTCAGGCGGGCCGCTGAGTCCGCCGCGCGGCGCCGAGTTTGTGGCGTTCAGCGCGCAGACCCGCATGAGCGGGGTCGACCTCCCCAATGGACGGTCGATTCGCAAGGGTGCGCCGGACGCGGTGCTGCGGTTCGTGAAGGAGCACAAGGCGCAACTGACGCCGCCGTTCGAGGCCACCGTGGAAGCGATGGTGAAGGAAGTGGCTTCCAGGGGGGCGACGCCTCTGCTGGTGGCGGAAGGAAATCAGATTGCCGGCATCGTCGTGCTCGAGGACGTGTTGAAGCCGGGCATCCAGACGCGCTTCGAGCGCTTGCGCAAGATGGGCCTGCGGACCGTGATGATTACGGGCGACAATCCGCTCACGGCGGCCACCATTGCGAAGCAGGCCGGCGTCGACGACTTCGTCGCCGAAGCCACTCCCGAAGGGAAGCTGGCTTACATCCTCAAGGAGCAAGCCGACGGCAAACTGGTCGCGATGATGGGAGACGGCACCAATGACGCGCCCGCCCTGGCACAAGCCGACGTCGGCTTGGCGATGAACTCGGGCACACAGGCCGCGAAGGAAGCCGGCAACATGGTGGACCTCGACAGTGACCCGACCAAGCTGCTCGAGGTGGTGGAGATCGGCAAGCAGTTGCTCATGACGCGCGGCGCGCTGACGACGTTCTCCATCGCCAACGACGTCGCCAAGTACTTCGCCATCGTGCCAGCGCTGTTCGCCGGCACACTCCCATGGCTGAAACACATGGACATCATGCATCTCCATTCGCCGACGTCGGCGATTCTGTCCGCCGTCATCTTCAACGCCATCATCATCCCGCTGCTCATCCCAGTGGCGCTGCGCGGCGTCGAGTACAAGCCGCTGGGTGCCGATGCGCTGTTGCGCCGCAACATCATGATCTGGGGCGTCGGCGGCATCATCGTGCCCTTTGTGGGCATCAAACTGATCGACCTCATCATGACCGCCTTGCACTTGGCCGCATGACGACCGGCTCACGAAGGAGGACAACCATGTTACGGCATGTCGCAAAGAGTGTACTGCTCCTGGGATTTACCCTCGCCATCTGCTGTGTGACCTATCCACTGGTGGTGTGGCTCATCGCGCAAACCGTCTTTCCGGACCAGGCCAACGGCAGCCTTGTCCGCGGATCTGACGGGACGGTCGTCGGCTCGCGGCTGATTGCGCAACCGTTCACCAAGGACGAGTACTTCCAAGCTCGGCCTTCAGCCGCGTCGTACGACGCCTCCGCCTCTGCCTCGTCGACCCTGGCGCCGTCCAATTACCTGCTGCGCGCCCGTGTCGCCGGGATCCTCGGTCCGATCGTCAAGTACCGCAGCGGAGCAAAGGCGGGACAACTGGTCGCGCCTGACATCGAGGCCTGGTTTCAGCAGGACCAGTATCAAGGACAGCCGAACATTGTAGGCCAATGGGCGGATGCGCACGGCGCGCTGGCGCAGGCGTGGGTCAAGGCGGATCCGTCCCATGCCGCCTACGTCGATGCCTGGTCGAAAGCCCATCCGGCGGAAGTCGCGCAGTGGATCAAGGACAATCCCGATACGCCGCAGCCGGCGGCGACGGACCTCGCGGTGATCTTCTTCGATGGCTTTTCGAAAGATCATCCCGGCCAGTTCCCGTCCGCGGTGCAGCATCAAGCCGCCGATGGCAAGACCGAGACTACGATCGAACCCCTCAAGGAAGGGACAGACATCCAGTCGACCTTCTTCGACATGTGGCGCCAAGAACACGCCGACGCTGACCTGGAAGAGGTGCCTGCGGACATGGTGACGGCGTCCGGTTCTGGTCTGGACCCGGACATCACGCTCGACAACGCGCTGTATCAACTGGATCGTGTTGCAACGCAGTGGGCGAAGGACGTGAACCGCGATCCGGTGCAGGTCCGTCACGAGATCCAAAATCTACTCGAGCAAAGTGCGACGGCACCGTTCGGCGGGTTGATCGGTACGAAGCTCGTCAACGTCTTGGAAGTCAACCTGGCGCTCCGGGCCCGCTACGGCGCCCCGGGGGCGTGAACCAAGTGATCTAGCTGCCATCAGGGGAACCGCCATCACGGGAACCCGTGCAGGCCCCCGTTGTCGCGAAGCCCGAGCTGCTGCTGAGGTTCATTTGTGAGGAAACATTGCGCAACGGCTGTGGGCAGGCTATCGACGCCGGACGGCCTCTCGTGCATGCGAATCTTGCTCGGTCAAATGCTCGTTGGCACCTCCGAAAACAGGAAGCGGCTGGCGTGGATAGCCTGACGCTCTTTGGGTTCGCGGCTGTCACGGCGATGCTGCTCGCCTACGCGCTTGAACACCGCTCTGCCGCCTGGGTCCTTGTTTTTGCCTTTGCGTGCGCCGCTTCGGCGGTCTATGGGGCGCTGGCCGGCACGTGGCCGTTCACGGTCGTGGAGGGCATATGGTCGGGGGTCGCCCTGCGTCGCTGGTGGCTGCGGCGCAACTCTGACGCCGCAACGGTAGCGTAACCCGGTCGGCGTTACCGCCACTCTACAGCGCGGAAGTTTGATCGGGATGGCCTGCCGGCGTATGAATCGCACGCGGAGCTCAGGATGCCGAAGCCCAGCACGTATCCGATGGTCGATGTCACGCTGACGCTCGCCGGCCTCACGTACCGCGGGTTCTACTATCGAGACCTCTGGCATGAGGTGCACGATCTTGCCGTACGGCGGGCACTGCAGGATGGGTTGCGTGATCCTGACGTGCGCGCAGCGATCGGCGATTGGCGGCTCGTCTGGGGCCCGGCGACGCGTCAGATCGAGGAGGACTTCGACGCGAGCGCCATGTACGTTGTCCGCAACGCGACCCGACCGAGTCAGCTCGTGGTGGCGGTGCGCGGCACCAACCCGCTCTCGTGCACCGATTGGACCAAAGGCGACCTCGACGTCGCGACGGTCGTCCGGTGGCCGTTCGGTGGGGGGCAACGAGCTACGCTGTCGCGTAGTACGGCGTTCGGATTGCAGCTGCTCCTCCAACTCACAACTCCAGAAGGGTCCGCTCTTGCCCAAGGTGTCGAGGGCGTGCTCGACGTCGCGAGCCACTTCGTCCCCGAGTTCGCCGCCGCAATGGCCCGCCGGGTTCCGCTGGATCGGAAGGACGTGACCCGTCCACTGCGAAGCGCGCTCGAGGAGGTGAAGGACGGGTTGAAGCGGGACGCAGCGCGCGCGCCGGGCCAGCAAGCGAAGGCCGTGGGTAGAAAGCTTGGTGTGGCCAAAAGGCGAGCGTCGAGATCGATCGGCTGGCCGCCCCCTCGCGATGGCACAGGCACCACGCTCGTCGACTTCCTAACGGCAGAGGCGAAGAACGCTGCGCTCGAGATCATCGTCACCGGGCACAGCAAAGGTGGTGCGCTCGCTCCCGCCCTCGCGCTCTGGCTCGTCGAGACGCGCGATCACTGGGCTCCGGGAAAGCGGGCACGCATCGGGTGCTATGCGTTCGCTGGTCCGACGCCGGGAAACGCAGAGTTCGGGCGACGCGTTGGTGCCAAGCTCGACGGTCCGTGCCGACGCGTGGTGAACACGAACGATGTGGTGACGCACGCGTGGGACAAAGCTGGCCTCGCGTCCATTCCGGCCCTCTACGGCGGTGAACTCGACTGGTTGCAGCCGCTCACCAGTGCGATTGAGCAGCACTTGAAACCATACGACTACGAGCCGATCGACATCACCACGGATTCGTTCCAGGGAGTATTGCTGAAGGTGGGGGGTGTACCCGACGCGTCGCCGGTTCAGATCGTCCATCAACACCTGGATGCGTACCTCGAATGGACGGGCCTCGTCAAACAGGGGATCAGCACGCTGAAGCTCCTTCTGGCGTGAGCTCAGAGACCCGAAGGCCACGCAGGCTAACGCCCTCGGCATGGCGAACCCGGGACGATATTGCAGGTTACCCGGAACGAAAGGTGCGATCGTTTCCATTTGCAATGTCGTCGACGTGGCTGTTGCTAGACATGACGGCGCAGTACAACGCTGCCGACCGGCACACATCCTGCCTTGCTCGGCGCAGCAATGGCCGCGCCTTCCGCACATCGCCTCTCGGTTCCGCAGACGCTTCGACAGGGACGGTCGGCGCCCGTTGCGACGGACAGTCCCAATGTCGTTGCCTCACCGCCGCTTCTTTACGGCGTCACGTTCCTCGCTGGAGTGCTGCTGCACGGTGTCTTCCCGAAGCCAATCACTGCGCCGAACGTCGCGATAGGGAGTGGTCTTGCGCTGCTCTTCGTCGGCACTGTGGCTGCGACCTGGAGCCGCCGGGCCATGGAAGCAGCGGGTACGAACGCCAATCCAGCACTGCCCGCGACAACCCTTATCGTCAGCGGACCGTTTGGCTTCTCTCGCAATCCGATGTACGTAGCGCGGACCATCTTGTACCTTGGCCTGGGCTTGCTGATGAACGCGTTGTGCGTCCTCGCCGTCCTCGTTCCGCTCTTGTTCGTGATGCAGTACGGGGTCATCCGGCGCGAAGAGCGCTATCTGGAAGGCAAGTTCGGGGATGCGTATCGGCAGTACCAAGCCGCCGTCCGGCGGTGGCTGTAGCGCTGCTCGGCGCACTTCAGGATCCGGAACTCCCTCCCTCAGAGCAGCAGCAGGCCGGCGGCAGCAAGCGCGCCCATCGCGCCGCCAAAGTAGAACACCGCGGCTGGCCCGACGTGCGCCCAAAGCTGCCCGGCGACCAGGGAAGCCGGCAACAGGCCCAGCCCAACGATAGTCGCGTGCAGACCGATTGCCGTACCGCGCGCGGCGGGCGGTGCCAGGTCAGTCACCAGCGCCTTTTCAACTCCATCGGTGACCCCCATGTAGAGGCCGTACAGTCCAAACAATCCCCACAGCGATTCCCGCTGCGGCACTGTCAGGGCTGCAAAGCCGAGGTACACGGCGCTGTAGCAGGCGTAGCCGCTCACCAGCAACGTCTTGCGCCCGACGTGGTCTGACAGCCAGCCGGCAGGATAGGACGCGAGCGCGTATACGACGTTGAAGCTCAGGTAGAGCAGAATCACCGTCGATGGCGTGTAGCCCAGATTCTTCGAGCGCAACAGCAGGAAGGTGTTCGACGAGTTGCCGAGCGCGAACAGAAACGTGATGAGGAGAAACCCGCGCAGCCGCGCGGGCAGCGCCCGCCAGCGAAGCAGCGGCGACGCGCGCGGCGCAGTTTGGCGAGACTGCGATTCGCGCACAGGGAACAGCAGCGCCACCGCGATCACGGCGGGCACCACCGACCAGAGAAAGACGCGCCCGTAATCGCCGGTGCGCCGCGTGAAGAAGATATAGGCGAGTGTGACGCCGATCACGGCTCCGCAGCTGTCGAGGGCACGATGCAAGCCAAAGGCACGGCCGTGTCGGCCGTCGTCGGTGCTGTCTGCCACAAGCGCGTCGCGCGGCGCGGTGCGGATACCCTTGCCGACGCGGTCGACGACGCGTGCGCCCAACACCATTCCCCAGCCCGCCGCCAGTGCCAGCAGGAGCTTGCCGAGCGCCGAGCACGCATAGCCGGCGATCGTCAGCGTCTTGCGGTCCTGCAGCCGATCGGAGAGATAGCCGGAGAACACCTTCAGCAGACTCGCGAGGCTCTCTGCCACCCCTTCGATTACGCCGAGCGCCGCGGGGCTCGCGCCCAGCCGGAGGGTGAGGAAGAACGGCACCAGCGGGTACACCATCTCGCTCGCGACATCGGTAAACAGAGACGTGAGCCCGAGGAGCAGGATGTTCGCCACAATGGCCGGCCATGCTAGCTGGGGGCACCGGCGACTGCCAGGAGCGCTGCAACGTGCGCCATTACCATGGGATCGTGGGGCGGGTGCACGGGGTGCACCCGTCGTACCGCTTCGTGAAGCGGGCAGGCAAGAACCAGATTGGTGGCCAAGCGCAAGGCTCGCGGGCGGCCAGACCTACCAAGACGCCCGCCCTCGACCTCGTTCCTCGTCGCACGCTCACCCGGTCACTGGAGCAGATCCACAACGGGTTGGCTACAAGCCAGAACGCTCCCCGATTCCGTCGCACATTGCTGGCACACGTCGAGACGGACGCTTCCGTCACGTTCCTCGGTAAACAAGGGCACGAACCCCGGGTCGTCGTCGAGCCACCGTACAATGGCGTCAGGGGTGGTATACCCACATTGATATGTGCAACCGCGTGGAATCGGCTTGGTGCAGATGTCGCAGACCCGTTGGTACTCGCTCACCATCGGAATCACGATTGTACGAACCTGTTGCTACGGCTGCGGCAGTGACTTGCAACGAGAATCCGCGAGTCTCGCCCGACGGCGCGGACACCAGGGCCGCACGAAGGTTTGGCATCAGGGCCACGGGCCATACTTGTCGACTACCCGCCGGCCCTCATCCAGGAATACAGGGTCGTGCTTGCGCACCCCCTTCGCCGTCCAGATACACGCGCCGGGCGTGAAGGCATAACTCACCACGGTCTTGCGGATCGCGTAGAAGGTCGACCGCCACAGACGGCTGATCAGGTAAGCGAAATAGAGACCCGACTGGTCGAAATAGAATCCGGAGCGGAAGGGGACGTAGTGATGACGGAACTTGAGCGATATGGCCGCGAACAGGTCGAGAAACGCGATCGCCCCTGGCGTGTGGTTGAAGGCGACGCAGTACGCCAATATCTTCTTGTTCACGTGCCGGCGGTTCAGGCGGAAGCACAGGCCCACATCACGCTTCGTCAGTTCGGCGATGAGAGTGTGCGGCGAGTTGACAACCAGGCTGTCCGCGTCGAGACAGATGAACAGGGACCGGGATTCTTCGACGAGTTTTCTGACGGCTACGAAGCGAAACGCCGTGTAGTACATGCCGGGGTCGCGTAGCGCACCGAAGTCGATGGCGTCTTCGTAGGTGTACGAGATGGGCATGCCCTGGAATTTCGCTCCCGCGGTCTCCACGTCGTGCAGGATCTCCGACGTCGGTTGGAACAGATGCACGTGGACGCTGCATTCGCACGCGTTTTCGTAGCAGGACGCTATGAGCGCCAAGCCGAAGCGTTTCATGAAGGTGGAGTCGCACGCGAAGAAGATCACGCCGTTGGAGTTGGCGGACGGCGATACACCTTTGATGCTTGCCAGGTGACGGGCGACGGCATCGCTGCTCTCCTGCGTATGCCGCAGCACGTCGAGAGAGTGCATGACGAGCAGCGAGAACCACTGCGCTCTTTCCAGGAACAGGGGAACTGGCATCTCTTGCCTCGCGCCTGCGTCGATCTCTACCGCACCGCCGGTTCAGCGCAAGGGCCCCCCTGGCGCGTGGCGAACCAAGTCATTGCCTCGCGCTTGCTGGCGGCAGCTCCTCCCTGCGGGCGCGCCGGAGAGTTTGAGGTGGCCCGCACCCCGTCTCAATGCCAGCCGAAGGCAGGTACCGGAAACGCACGAGCCCGGTCATTCACATCGTTGAGCTGACTCCATGCGGATGACCGTCGCGACAGATGCAGGGAAGCCGAGGAGCGCTGCACGAGCGGTACAAACGCCGCGCAGCACTGAGCCTGCCTCTTCGTAACGCTTGCGCGCTCAACGCAGCCCGAGCGCGGCGCGCAGATACTCACGCCGCAGCGCGGCGATGTTTTCGAGGCTGATCGCCTTGGGACACGCTGCTTCGCACTCGCCGTGATTCGAGCAGTTCCCGAAGCCCTCGCGATCCATCTGCTCGGTCATGGAGAGGATGCGACGCACGCGTTCGACGCGCCCCTGCGGCAGCAAGGTCATCTGCCGCACCTTGGCGCCGACGAACAGCGCGGCCGCCGCGTTGGGGCAGGCGGCGACACAGGCGCCGCAGCCGATGCAGGCAGCGGAGTCCATGGCCGCCTCGGCGACGTCCTTGCCGATCGGCATGAGGTTCGCCTCGGGTGCCGATCCGACGTTGACCGAGACGTACCCCCCGCGCTGAACGATCCGATCGAAA
Organism: Candidatus Margulisiibacteriota bacterium; assembly: GCA_035541735.1. GTDB lineage: Bacteria > Desulfobacterota > Binatia > HRBIN30 > HRBIN30 > DATKMS01. Next base: position 2,262 of record DATKMS010000106.1, on the reverse strand, counting down.
GCGCTGCGGTCGACGACGAGGTCCTTGACGATCGGGAAGGCATTGGCACGGAACGGTTCGACCGTGATGACCGCCCCGCTGGCGAACTCGCGCATGCGTAGCGTGCAGGTGGTGATGTGCGGCAAGGGGCCGTGCGGCCGGCCGTCGATGCAGACGCCGCAGGTGCCGCAGATCCCTTCGCGGCAGTCGCTGTCGAAGGCCACCGCATCCTCGCCCTTGCGCACGAGTTCCTCGTTGAGCTGGTCGAGCATCTCGAGGAACGACATGCCCGGGTCGATGGCCGAGACCTTGTAGTCGACGAAGCGCCCGGGTTTATCGGCGCCGGCTTGCCGCCAGAGCTTGAGGGTGTAGGAGCGCGTTGCGTTGGAGACGTTCATTTGTAGCTCCGCGTCGCCAGATGGACGGTCTCGAAGTGCAGCGGCTCCCGATGCAGGACCGGCTCGGCGTCGTCACCCATGTACTCCCAGGCACCGACGAAGGCGAAGTGCTCATCGTCGCGCCGCAACTCGCCTTCGGCTGTCCGATGCTCCTCGCGGAAGTGGCAACCGCACGACTCTTCCCGTTGCAGCGCGTCGCGGCACATCAGTTCGCCGAGCTCGAAGCAATCGGCAACGCGTCCCGCCATTTCGAGATTCTTGTTGAAGTCGTCGCCGCTGCCGGTGACGCAGACATTGTCCCAGAACTCCTGGCGCAGGGCGCGGATGGTGTCGATGGCGCCGCGCAGGCCGGCGGCGTGGCGCGACATGCCGACGCTGTCCCACAGGATGCGGCCCAGTTCCCAATGAAAATCGCGCACGGTCTTCTTGCCGCGGCCCGAGAGCAGACGCTTGAGACGCTGGCGGACCTGCGCCTCGGCCTCCCCGAACGCTGCGTGGTCGGTGCTGACCTTTGCGAGCGCGGTGCCGGCGAGGTAGTGGCCGAGCGTGTACGGGATGACGAAGTACCCATCGCAGAGCCCTTGCATGAGCGCGCTCGCGCCCAGGCGGTTGGCGCCGTGGTCGGAGAAGTTGGCTTCACCGAGGACGTGCAGGCCGGGGATGGTACTCATGAGATTGTAGTCGACCCACAGCCCGCCCATGGTGTAGTGCGGCGCCGGGAAGATGCGCATCGGCACCTGGTAGGGGTTCTCGCCCGTGATCTCCTCGTACATCTGGAAGAGGTTGCCGTAACGCTCGCGGATGACGTCGACACCGAGCCGCTTGAGGGCGTCGGCGAAGTCGAGGTAGACGGCGAGCTTCGTGGGGCCGACGCCGCGGCCTTCGTCGGTGACGCGCTTGGCGGCGCGCGAGGCGATATCACGCGGCACCAGGTTGCCGAACGCCGGATACATGCGTTCGAGGAAGTAGTCGCGTTCCACCTCAGGGGTCTGCTCGGGCGCCCGTGGGTCACCCGCCTTCTTCGGCACCCATACCCGGCCGTCGTTGCGCAAGCTCTCGCTCATCAGCGTGAGCTTGGACTGCTGCTCACCGACCAGCGGGATGCACGTCGGATGGATCTGCGTGAAGCAGGGATTGGCGAACAGCGCGCCGTGCTTGTAGCAGCGCCAGATCGCCGTCGCGTTGCAGTTCACCGCGTTGGTCGACAGGAAGTACACCGTCGAGTAGCCGCCGGTACACAGCAACACGGCGTCGGCGGCGTAGCGCTCGAGCTGACCGTTGATGAGATTGCGGCAGATGATGCCACGCGCTCGGCCGTCAACCAGCACCAGATCGAGCATCTCGCGGCGCGGCAACAGCTGCACGCGGCCGGCGTCGACCTGCCGCATCAAGGAGCCGTAGGCGCCCAGGAGCAGCTGCTGCCCGGTCTGACCGCGGGCGTAGAAGGTGCGCGACACCTGCGCTCCGCCGAACGAACGGTTCGCCAACATGCCGCCGTATTCGCGCGCAAACGGCACGCCCTGCGCGACACACTGATCGATGATGTTCACCGACAACTGCGCCAGGCGGTAGACGTTGCTCTCGCGGGCGCGGAAGTCGCCGCCTTTGATGGTGTCGTAGAACAGGCGGTAGACGCTGTCGCCGTCGTTGGGATAGTTCTTGGCGGCGTTGATGCCCCCCTGTGCGGCGACACTGTGGGCGCGCCGCGGGCTGTCCTGAATACACAGATTGAGGACGTTGTAGCCGAGTTCGGCGAGCGCCGCGGCCGCCGACGCGCCCGCCAGACCGGTCCCGACGACGAGGATGGTGTACTTGCGCTTGTTGGCAGGACTGACGAGCTTGAGGTCGCCCTTGTGGCGATCCCACTGCGTTTCGAGCGGCCCAC
>DATKMS010000105.1:0-5629 GCA_035541735.1 Candidatus Margulisiibacteriota bacterium | reverse complement strand
TTACACGCGCCTCACGCAACACGGCGAGTGGACGGGGACGCTCACGGTCGGGGACGAACGCATCGACCTTGGCGCACAGCGCTTCTGGGGAACGCGCGACCGTTCATGGGGCGTGCGGCCAGTGGGCGAGCGCGAGGCGGGCGCGCCGTCTTTTCCGCTGCAGTTCTTCTGGCTGTGGGCGCCCCTCAACTTCGACGACCTATGCACTCACTTCGACGTCAACGAGGATGGCGCCGGCGAGCAATGGCACGCCGCCGGGATGGTCATTCCGCTCGGCGGCAGCGTCCAGCACATGCGCGCGGTGAGCTGTCGCCTGTCCATGCAACCGGGCACCCGCCACGCGCGGCGCGCCGAGATCGCCATGCAGCCCGCCGTCGGTGACCCGCTGCAGATCACGCTCGATCCCCTGTACAACTTCTACATGGTCGGCCTGGGTTACGGCCACCCGCAGTGGGGCCACGGCATGTTCGTGGGCGAAAACGCCGTCGCCGGTGAGTCGTGGGCCCTGTCGGACATCGATGCCAGCGCTCCGCTCCACTTGCACGTACAAGCGGTCTGCCGTGCCACCGTTGGGGCGCGGCAGGGCATCGGCATCCTCGAACAGCTCATCCTCGGCCCGCATAAGCCCACCGGCTTCAAGGAACTGTTCGACGTGGCGAGTTGATCGCCGGCACTGGCAGCGCGTCGAGACCTGGAACGGGCCGGGCAACCGAAAAAATATGCGCCGTAGGCGCTACGTCGGTTGGTTGCCGCTCCCTTCGCCCAGCAGGCGTGGCAGCGCCTCCAAGACTGCAACCAGTATCCCAACGCTGACCACTAAATCGGCCAGGCTGATGAGCGCCTGCTCGGGTGGCAGCAGGACGAGCAGCTGATACAAGTCGTTGGCCGTGCGCAGCGCCATGAGGATGATCGCTGCGTAAATGGTCCCGCGGTTCGCTGCGGGGGCCGCAGCCGCGTGCCAGAAGATGTAGGCAAGGACCAGCTGCGTCACCGCCAGTCCGTTGGCCAAGGCACGTCCCAAGGGCGGCAGGAACGCGCCCGCAAACAACTCCTTTTTGAACGCCAGAAGGACCACCGCCCAGGCGAGCGACACAACCGCAGCAATCCGGAGCAGCGCACCCACCCGTGGTCCCTCAGTCCAGAAAGTCCAGCAGCAGGCGCACCAGTTCCGCCGGCTGCTCCCACATCGCCAGATGCCCGCAGCCGCGGAGCGCCGCCATCTGCGCGCCGGGAATGCGCTCGGCCAGAATCGTGGCGTTCGCGTACGGCACCAAGGGGTCGGCATCGCCGTGAATGACCAACGTTGGCGCCGCGGCCCGCAGCACCGCCACCGCTTCATCGGCCATGACGTCGAGATGGTACTCCGTGTCGGGTGTGTCCGACTTGCCCGTGCCGCGATTGTCGAAGGTGATCACCTCGAAGTGCGGCGCCAAGCGCGCCGGCACGTCGCCCCAGTCGGCGGCGCGCCCACCGAGGCCCTGAATCATGAGCGCGGGCTCGCCGTGCCCGGAGACGTAGTATGCGAGGTTGATGCCGTTCACGCAGGTGAAATGCATGCGTTTCATCCCCGAGGGCGACAAGGTCTGCGAGTCCTACCCGGTTGCTGCCTTCTCCGGTTGCTGCCTTCTAAGGAAGCTAGCGCGAAGTTGCAAGGCGCCGCGCCCGTGCTGCCGTGCCACGCCGCGGCTTGAACCGCCGAGGCCTTTGTGCTGTGCATTGAATTGATCCGTTTAGTCGCCTACGAGTAGGCAAGGGCGTTGACGATGCCGGGCAACACGAAACCAAACGAACGCTCCCGATCGTGGTCGCTTGATATCATGATCGGCGGCGTCGCCGCCGTCGCCATCGTCGTGATTGTCCTGTTCATGCGGCCGCACGGCGGAGATGTCGACGCCGACGCCCCACGTCCCCTGCAACCGGCAACGCTCGAACCGTTGAAGCTCAGCGTGCGCTCGCGCGGTGGCGCGGAGCCGCCCGCTGCGGGACAGGCGCCAGCGAACCTGTCCGGCGAGCGCATCACCGCGCGCGTCGCCACGGCGGTGACGCCCGGCAAGATGAAGGCACCGGTCGCTGCGCAACCCGTTCGGCCGGATAATACAGACCCCACGCCGCGGCCCGGGGTCGCCTCCGACCTCCCACCTGATGCCATCGACCTCGACGATGCCTCCGAAGATATCGGTGCACTCACCAAGGTGGCCTTCGGCGACCCGGATCCGGAGCGCCGTCTCGCCGCCGTCGAGTTGCTCAGCGCCACCGAGAACCCGGAGGTCATCACCGTGCTTGCACGCTCGCTCGCGGACGAGAACGAAGAAGTGCGCATGGCCGCGCTGCAAGCACTCTCGGATTTCACCGGTGAAGCTCCGGCGTTGGCGATCGAGGGGGCGTTACATGATCCGTCCGCCGACATTCGCTACGAGGCCGTCAGCATGCTCGCCGAGGTGGGGAGCGATCGCGCCCGTGCCGCCATTCGTCAACTGCTCAACGATCCGGACGAAGACGTACGCTTTCTCGCCGAAAGCGTGCTGGACATTCACAAAGAAGCCGAGCCAGGGGCCGCTCCCGCCGCGCCCGCGCAAGAACCAGCCGCCCAAGCACAAGCGCCTTTGCGTTGAACGACAGGCGTTGCAGGAGCAGGTGTCGGCTTTACGGCGACGCTGCCGCCAAGATACCGGCCGCGCGGACCTTCGTCGCGCTCAGCACCGGCACTACCCCGATCAGCTGGCCCTTCTCCTCGATGATGATCTCGCCGATCTGCTGATGATGCTTGATGGGCGCCGTCAACAGCGCCGGTAGCTGATAGCGCAACTGCAGATCATGCTCCTCATCGCGCCGCCGCAGCAGCGTAAACGTCTTGCCGGCCACCGGGGTCACATCGGGCACCGCACCCTGGCGGACGTGGATGGCGAAGCTGAGCGGTTCGTCCTTGCGGACGATCTCCAAGCGCTCGTAATGCGCGAAGCCCCAGTTCAGCAGGTCGGCCGCGGCGGAGTAGCGGTCGGCACTGCTGGGCGCCGCGGCCACCACGGCGATCAAGCGCAACGGCCCGCGCTGGGCGCTGGCAACGATGCTGTAGCTCACCGTGCGCCCGGCAGCGGCCGCCGCGACCTGGAGGCCATCGACGCCCGCAACCGCGCCGAGCAACTGGTTGGTGTTGCGCAGCAGCACGGCTCCCTGATCGAACGGCAACCCGTTCAGCGATGACCACTCGAGCACGGCGGCGTGTTGCACCAACGCATGCGCCAACCGCGCCACATCGCGCGGCGTCGTCGTGTCAGCATCCCCGTCCCCCGTGACGGTCGCATAGCGCGTCGCCTCCATGCCGAGCCGCTGGGCGCGCGCGTTCATCAACTCGACGCACGCGGCTTGCGATCCCGCAATCGCCTCCGCCGCAGCCACCGCGGCGTCGTTCGACCCGGTCAACAGCATGGCCTTGAGCAAGTCACTCAAGACGTAGGCTCTGTCCGCCAGCAACGACAGCCGTGGCAGCACGACGGGGGTCGCCACCGTCGTGGCACGCTTCGTCTTCACCGGCGTGCGCATCGGATTCGTCGGGGCGCTGCTCGCGACGGTGGCGCTCACCGTGACTGGAGCATCGAGCGGCAGAGCGCCCATCCCAGCTTCCTCCAGGCTGAGCAGCAATACCATCAAGTGGTTCAGCGAACCGGAACGCACCACCGCGTCGGCGTTCTGCTCCTGCAGCACCTGACCGCTCAGTGCATCGATGACAATTGTCCGAGGAGGAACCCCCTGGGCAGCGTGCGCAGAACACAGCGCTACGGACACCAGGAAGGAACTGACCGTCCACCACCACCACCGCATGCGGCGCTTCTATCATATCCACGCCTGCGTGTCAGGGCGCGCGCCAGCTTGGGCTGGTGTCGATTGGGCAAGGACCCCCTTACGAAAGTGGGGTCGGCGTCGGCGTGGCGGTCTGCACCTTGGTAGGGGTTGCAGTCGGGGTCGCCGACACCGTTGGCGTGACGGTCGGAGTGAAGAAGTCGACCGCAATGTTGTTGGTACCGCAAGCGGACAGCATGCCGGCAAGAACAGCCGCCCCCAACACCGCTCCTACGCGTCTCACTGATCCTCACTCTGGTTGCCCAAGGTGCGTGCCCGCAAGCGACCTCAACCCAACTTCCGCACGAAGTCGGCGTAGCGGTCCATGAGCGGCAGGACCTTGTCTCGGCCGGCGGCCGGGAGACCGAAGGTGATGCGCTCAACGCCGGCCTGACGATACTGCTCTACCGCCTGCTCATCCGCCGCCGCACCGAAGATCGTCACCGCTAGCGTCCGCGGATCGCGACCGGACTTCTCGGCGCGCTGGCGCAATTCTTTGATGCTCTCGATGACGTTGCCGGCGCGGGCGCCGATGGGCATCCAACCGTCGCAGTAGTCCACCACCCGCTGCAACATCTGCGGCGAGTGGCCGCCGAGGAAGATGGGCGGATGCGGCCTCCGCACCGGCTTGGGCCATGCCCAGAGCTTGTCGAACTTCACGAACTCGCCGTGAAACTCCGGCTCGTCCTCGGACCAGATCTTCTTCATCGCCGCGATCTGCTCGCGCAGCTTTTTCCAGCGGCTTTTGAAGACCGTGCCGTGATGCTCCATCTCTTCGGCGTTCCAGCCGCCGCCAATGCCGAAGATGAACCGACCGTTGGAAAGAAAGTCGAGGCTGGCAACCTCCTTGGCGGTGGTGATGGTATCGCGCTCGATGAGCAGGCAAATACCGGTGGCGATTTTCAGGGTCTTGGTCACCGCCGCCGCCATGCCGAGCGCCACAAACGGGTCGAACGTGTGCCAGTATTCCTTCGGCAACTCGGCACCGCCGGGCCATGGGCTGCGGCGGCTTGCGGGGATGTGGGTGTGCTCGGGCAGCCAGAGGGACTCGAAACCGCGGGCTTCCGCTTCGCGCCCCAGATCGTCGGGTCGGATCGAGTAGTCGGTCGAAAACATCATCAGTCCGAAATGCATCGGGCGTCCTCCTCTGCGTCAGCTTGCCAAAGGCGCGGGATCGGCGCTACTCCCCTCCCTGTCGCACTTCCGCCTCAGCATGCTATGGTCCCCTGCCATTATCGTTATGGACCCAAGGAGGAACTGAATGATCACGTTCGCAACTCGGCTCCGACGACGTAGTGCGTTCGCCGCGGCAGCGCCCGTCGCCCTCGTCCTGTGCGCCGGCAGCGTCACCCGGGCAGCGGCGGCCGGGAACTTGTGCATCGCGATGGCGGACAGCAATGGGCAGGTAGCCGGTATTCAGGTAGATCTGAAGTGGGACAGCGCCTGCATGTCCCCCAATCAAGGCTCGGGGGGCATGGCGCAATGTACCGCAGACCCGGCCACCGGAAAGCAGGTCCGTGCCAGTGTCAGGCCGGGACCGACGCTGAAAGCGATTCTCTTCTCGATGACGGATACCAACCCGTTTGGCGACGGCAGCCTCTTCTGCTGTAGTTTCACCCGGTCGAGTAGCGCCGGCAGCGCGTGCTGCGGCTTGACCATGGGCAATATCTTGGGCTCCGACTCGACTGGTAAAGCCATTGCGGCCAACGATTTCACACTGGTGGCCACGATGGATGGGCAAACTTGTGCCGCTTCGCAAGCGGGTAGTGGCGGGCAGCAGCGACCGGTTGCC
>DATKMS010000104.1:0-3001 GCA_035541735.1 Candidatus Margulisiibacteriota bacterium | reverse complement strand
TTATGAGACCCTCGCTCTAGCCAACTGAGCTACGCCGCCCACGGAGGAATGTCTGAGCTGCGCGCCTGCATTGCCGCGCACCCAAAAGTGGCGGGATCTTAGCGAAGAGGGCTACGCCTCGGCAAGCCTACTGCCACCCATCGCTCGGTGGTATGTACGCGGCTGCTAGAGCTGATCGTGTCACACCGCTACGAGGATTCCTTCGATAGCCGCGGCGGCTGGCTGGCCGCCGCCACTCTCGTCGCTGTCGTCAGCGGCATGTGCGGGGCCCTGCTGGTCATGTGGGGACGTTTCGGTGCGGGGGCCGCCCTCCTGCTGCTGAGCGTGCTCGCATTCCGTTGGCCGTACTCGATCTGGCACGTGCCGCCCGGCTCCGATCGCACCAGCCGACAGCAGCGCCTCGCGCTGGCCGCCGTCTGCGCGGTCGCGGTCTTCTTCCGCACCTATCAGCTCGAGCCCCCGGGGATCTGGGGTGATGACGCCATCAACGGCCTGCTCGCACTCGACGTGCTGGACGGTAAGATCACCTCGCCCTTCCAATTGGTTGTCCATGCCTTGAGCGTGTTCCACGCGCTCACCAACTACGCGATCGCCGGCGCCTTCTGGCTGTTGGGTCCGGGACCGGTCGCACTGCGGGTGCCGGGCCTGGTCGCCGGCGCACTGGCGGTGCCCCTGCTCTACGGTGTGATCGCGCCACTGTTCGGCGCCAGAGTCGCGCTGCTTGCAGCGCTGTTCTTCGCAACCTCGCCGCTGCAGCTGAACCACGACAAAGTGCTGCTGCAAGCCGTGCTGGGAGAATTCTTTCTCCTGCTCGGCATGTGCGCACTGGTGCAGGGAATCGCCGGTGAGCAGCGCTCGCTGATCGCCCTGTCGGGAGCACCGCTGGCACTCTGCCTGTACACCTACCATGCAGCGAAGATCGCCCCGCTCGTAGCGGTTGTCTTCTTACTCGGCACCCTGTGGAAGCGCAGCGCTCGCGGCCGCACGCCGCTCGTCGGCGTCGCCGGCCTCTGCGCCGTCTTCCTGGTGTGCGCGTTGCCGGCCGTGCTTGGGTATCTGCACTATCCCGGCGCGCTCACCAGCCGCGCCAGCAGCGTTGCGCTGTGGCCTGCGATACGCCGCACCGGCAGTCTACGGCCTCTCTGGAACGCCGTGTGGCGCACGCTCATGATCTTCCACTACCAACAAGGACCCAAATACCACTGGCTGGGCATCGGTTCCGACCCCGCATTCACCATGGTGCCCGCCTTCTTGCTCGTCCACGGCGCGGTAGAAAGCGTGCGCCGATGGCACGAGCCGCGTCATCTCTTGCTGCTGGGTTGGCTGCTCGTCGGCTTGCTTCCCGGCTTCCTGTCGACGGAAGCGCCACGCGTCTATCGCGTTCTGCTTGCGAGCCCACCACTCTATGTCTGGGCGGCGTTGCCGGTCGTGCACCTCTACGCCTGCGCCGCCCGGACGACGCCACCCTGGCGATGGCTGCGCGCCGTCGCCGTGCTCGTCGTTCTGTGCGTCCCGCTCATCGATTTCAACTATTACTTCTACCGTGTCTACACCAACCGCGAGTTTCGCTGGTTTCAGGCGACCCGCCTGGTGGAGATGGCGCGCACGCTGCAGGCGCTCGGATCGGGCTGGACCGGCTATGTCATGTCCGACAGCTTTGCCGCCGGATATGAAACCCTCGCCTTCCTGTCGCGTGCCTGGGGGGTGACCTTCGCTGACGTGCGCAGCTTGGCGGAGATCCTCCCCATTCACGATGAGCCGCGGGGGGGCGTGCTGCTCATAGTCGATCGCGGCAATCCGCCACTCACGGCTCTCATCCGCTCGATCTACCCAAGGGTCGAAGCCGACGTGCGATCCGACCCGCCGATTCGCAGCTGGTGGTTCGATCGGTGGTTGCCACTGGTCGCGGCGGAGGAACCGGGGCGGCCGACGGCCACCTTCTTTGCGGTTCCCCGACGCACGATCGATTCAATCCGTGGGGTGAGCGTGAAGTTCCTGGCTGCGGATGGCGAACCGGTGGCGACGCGCATCGACCCTCAATTGCGAATCAACGGCGGCGCCGACCTGCCCTCGGAAATCACCGCGGCCGAGGTGCAGTGGTCGGGCGCGCTGTACGCACCGACCGATGGCACCTACCAGTTCGCGTTGGAGTCTGCGGCCGACGCCCGCGTGTGGATCGATGAACGGCTCGTGCTCTCGCATCTTGCGCATGCGGCGACGGTGTCGCTGGCGCAAGGACTGCATCGTATCGCCGCCGAGGCAACTCTCACCGACACGCCGGCCTTGCGCCTCCAGTGGCAGCCGCCCGACGGTGCAATGGGCGAAATCCCAGCGGCATTGCTCTTCCGCAGCAGCACCATTCACGGCCTCCTGGCGACGTACGCTTTCGGCGACCATACCGTCCGCAGAATTGAGCCATATCCCTACTACAACTTTTTCTACGAGACCTTTCCCGAGCCTTTCGCCGCTCACTGGTGCGGTCGACTGCACGTCCCGGATCCCGGCGGACGTCAGCTCGACGTGTTCAGCAACGGCACCACCAGCATCATGATCGATGGGCAGCCGATGACGACCGGAAGCACTCTGTCTGCCGGCGACCACGACCTCGCGATTGACATCACCGATGTGAGCGGGGCGTTCCGCCTGCAGATATTCTGGCGGGGAACGAACCGTCGCCAACTCGTTCCTCCCACAGCCTTCACACCTCCCTTCGGTTAGGGCTGCACTGCGACACATAGAATCCAGCCGTCGCACCTGCTAGACGCCCTGCCAGCCAGCGGAGGGCAGCAGATGGAAATACGCGGCAGGGTTGCAGTCGTCACCGGTGCGGGTTCGGGCATTGGGCGGGCCACAGCCGTGCGCCTGGCGCGCGAGGGAGCTGCAGTCATCGTCGCGGATCTCGACGACGCCGGTGGAAGAGAGACGGTGACGCGCATCGCCGCGGCAGGCGGTGCTGCGACGGCCCTGCAGGTCGATGTCGCCCGCGAGACGGATGTTCAGC
>DATKMS010000103.1:0-5459 GCA_035541735.1 Candidatus Margulisiibacteriota bacterium | reverse complement strand
TCAGCAACCCCGCGCCGCCGCCCCCTCCAACGCAACAGCCTCCGGTTCAGCCATGGCCCGGCCCTGGTAAAGGCCACGGCAAGGGACGAGGCGGCGGCGAGGGAGATTAGGCCCCGAATTCATGCCGTCGCTGCCGTTCGTGCTAGGCCGGCCCCCCCGATCGTGGATGCCGAAGTCATCGAGCCCGAGCCCGAGCCCGGCTGCACCGACTTTCTCGACGCTCGAGTGTGACCGGCTGCGCGCATGAAGATCGCGATCAACGTAAGTCCCTCAGGCCACCGTCATGGCCACCGCCCGCGCACCATCTATAGCAGTATGGAATATCCTCACCATTGCTTCAGGCAAGTGCTTTGCGTGGCCACGACGTTCAGCCTGGTGCTCCGGTGTCGAAATGTTCGGGCAGGCAACTAAAGTTCGAGACCGTACCCACGGTCAGCACGGCGGCTACGTGCGCGTTCACGACCTTGTCGTCTGGCATCGGTGATGCGTTCGAATGCGGCTTCGCGAGCGCGGGTTTGGGCCCCGTAGTGGCGCCACGCCTGCGCGCGGTCAGTGCAGCGTTGGTCGTTGCGGTCGAGTAAGGCCGCCACGGCGGCGGGCAAGAGCTTGCGGTCGGTGCGTGCGGCGATGGTGTGCATGGTGCGGGCCCGGTCGTCGTTGGCGGTCAGGATGGTGTGGAGCGCGTGGGCGGCGGCGTGTTTGGTGCCGCGATGCATCTGGTGGATGCCAAGGTCAGCTCCGCGGTGCGTTTGGGCTTCGTTAGTGATCGCCGGATAGATGGCGAGGTGGTTTTCGTCGCGGCCGCGGGTCATGGCGACGTAGGCCATGGCGCGACTGGCGCGATCGGACACGATGGTCCAACAGATGCCCTGTTGGTTGGTGTTGCCGATGGTCATGCCTTGAGCGGAGTGCACGGTGCCCGCGTAGCCCAGGGTGACGTGCTCACGCAGATAGTCGCCTTGGAAGATGACACGGGCCTTATCGGTGAGCCGCTCGGCGGCGATGCGGCCTTGCTCGGCGTCGACGCCGACCACGCGCCAGCGGTTGCCGTTGCGGACCTGATCGACCTGCGCCCCGCGGCGGCACTGCGTGCCGGGTTCGACGGCCACGGTGGCATCGTTTTGGCGGCTCAGGATGAGATCCCCGGCGCGGACCTGCTGATCGCGAGCCACCTGCACACTAGGTGCGGTGGGGTTGGTGAAGTGGTCGTGCAGGCGTTGGTTGATGGCGTCGGCGATTTCCCAGGTGTCACACAGGATCGCGACGTCTTTGCTGGCGGCGCGGGCTGTGATGTAGGCGTTGGTGGCGTCGGCGGCCATGGCGATCTGGTCTCCGGTGTGCAGGCGGTCGTGGTTGCGGTACCAGCCGATGGCTTTGCGTAGCCGGTTGCCGCGCGCGGACCGCAAGGCTAGTGAGGCGTCGCGTTCGGCGGGGTCACGCATCCGCCACACCTCAGCAAGGCGCTGCGACCAGGGCAGGTCATCGCAGAGCTGCTCGAACAGGCCGCCGCGGGCTTTGACCGGCGCCAGCTGATGCGCATCGCCGACCAGGACGATCTTTGCCTGCGCGGACGTGGCGGTGTCGAGGAGTCGTCGCAGTTCGGGGGTACCGACCATGCCAGCTTCATCGACCACGATCACGGTGCGCTGACCGACCTGCAGCTCGTTGCCGTCGATGAGGCTCAGCGCTTTGGCCACGGTGAGGCCGCGGTTTCCGGCCCCGCCGCGCAGCGCCTCATCGACGGCCTTGCCGGTGGGTGCGAGCACAAGGACCTTTTTGTTGGCGCGGTGCGCACCGGCGCGCAGCGCTTGCAGCGAATGCGTTTTGCCCGCGCCCGCCGGCGCCTGCAGCGGCTGCACCAAATACGGCGAGTGCGCGATGTTGGCGATGACGCGCGCCTGATCCGCCGACAGGCCAGCGAGGTCCACCGGACGCACATCCAGCCGCGCGCGGTTATCGACCGCGTCCACCAGGTCAAAGACGCGCTCCTCCTCGGCGATCACCGCGTCCACGGTGAACATCTCGTGTCCCTCGCGGTGATGCGCCTGCCGCGGCGGGCTGACCCGGATACCGAACCTGTCCACCAGCTGCTCGATCAGCGCGCGCGCATCCCCGGGCGCGTCCACCGGTAACAGCGAGCCCACCAGCTCCACCAGATCCGCGCGCGTGAACGCGGCCTTGTCGATGCCCGCGACCATGCGCTCCAGTCGCGCGCGGTAACGCGGCGCTGCGCGGCGCGCCTCGTGCGCCGCCCGATGCGCGCCGCGGTCCAGGTGCAGTCGCCGCGGGTCAGCGCGCCAGTCGTCTTTGAGCGCGGCCCACGATGTCGATTCCGGTTTAGCCGGGCGCGTGGCTTTCTGCGCAGCGGCCAGCTGCTGCGCGCTCGGCTCACCATCAACGACCACCAGATTGTTGTGCGCCCACTCGCGCAGCTTCGTGGAGCGCTGCGACCACACCTTGATGCACTCCTTGGTGACCGCGGCGACCTCGGCCATCCCGGTAAACAGATCCACCGGAGCCCATTCCACGCCCAGTTCGGCGTGCAGCTCGTGGCGCAGCACAGCCTGATAGATGACACCGGCGGCTTTGGCTTCGTGAAACAGCGACTTGGAGTCAACCGACACCAGCACCCCGTCCGCGCGGGCCTGACGGTTGGGCACGATCACATGGGTATGCAGATGCGGATCTCCGCACCGCGAGGTTTCATGCTGATAGCCGATGCCCACCAGCCCCGGCAACCGCTGCAAGTCCTTGGCGCCGGTGAGCGGGTTGTGTACTCGGGTGTATCCGGCGTGCTGATGCAGATAAGTCATCGCCGCGGTGATGGCCCGCGCATGGGCGACCTGCATCGTCTTTTCTCCACGGTCATCAGTCAAGACCCGCAGCAGCGACACACTTTTCGGTGCCGCGAAGGTGAGATCGAACCCGTGCACACTGCCCCTGGTGAAGGACCGTCCAGCATGCCCGTTGGGGGCGATCCCGTCATCAAGCCAACGCTGCACCACGTCAGGATCAGCGCTACCCCCATCAGCAGCGCGCCCATCAAGGCCCACCAGCTCCACCGTGCGGGCGGTGTCGCCGACGATCAGCCACGTCGGTGTCCGGGTATCGCCTTCGGAGTAATACTCCCCCAACCCGCCGTTGGCTCGCTGGCGATCCAGCCCGGCCCGCGAAGCGTGGCGGGCAGTCTCGTTGTAGTAGTTGATGCTCCACCGCGACAGCCGAGAGATCGTCAACACAGGCGATCTCACAACCTTAGCGAGTCAAACCAGCTGTAGCGGACGGGATTTGGGGGCGTGCGCAGCGCACCCACAAATCAGTATTGCACCTCTGTGCCAATGTGCCGTGCAGAATTTTGGGGCGGTGGTCGAGATTGGGATGCTGTGGAACAGGTGAGTGTAAGTGTAACGGGGGCAGTGTTTTTGGGATGTTATGGGAAGGATCGGGGTTGTGGATCGCGAAAGGGTTGGGGATAACCGTGGTGGCTGGGTGCGCTCGTCTCGGCGGACGGATTGCGCGGCCGCCTCGAATCGAATTGAGCCGAAGGCGCTGCGAAGCTATCCCACCGAGCGGAGCGCAAAAGTTCTGCACGAGGCGTCACCGTGAGGAATTACAGTGGTGTTGTGAGCCTTGGTGAGACCGAGGCGATCAACGGCCCTCCGAGGCGCGAAGCCGACTGGGCGACAACCTACACAGTGGTGCGGCCCATCTGACAAGCCCTTGTCCGACACGACTCTACGGAGGGTGGTGAATGAAATTGGAAGACAACGTGTTCAATGATCTGCCGCTTCTGCTCGCGGTGCCACGAGCTGCGCAGCTGCTGGGAATCAGCCGGGCCGCGGCCTATCGACTGGTGGCGTCCGGAGAGTTGCCGGTTCGTCGGCTCGGCGGCCGCGTCTATGTGGTAACCGCCGGCCTTCGTGAGCTGGCCTCGTGAAAGGCTCTGTGTACCAGCGTGGTAAGACGTGGACGTATCGCTTCCTGAGCCCAAGCAAGGATCCCGCGACGGGGACGTACCCGACGATCTCTAAGGGCGGATTTACAACCGAGAAAGAAGCATGGAAGGCGTGCCGCGAAGCGATGCGCGACGCCGATCGTGGCCGCATCGTGAGTCCCTCGACTCGCACAGTAGCTCAGTTCCTCGCCGAGTGGCTCGCAGCCGTAGAGGCATCGCTGGATGCGACCACCTGGCAAAACTGGAAAGACTATGCCAACGCGTACGTGGTTCCGCGGCTCGGCGAAGAGCGGCTCCAGAGGCTCAATGAGCCACAGCTGTTGAAGCTCTATGCACTGCTCCTGGTTGAGGGGCGAGTCAAGCGTGATCGGAATACCGAGATGTTCCGCTACTGGTCCGCGCGTGTCGCGAACGGGGAAAACCCAAAACCTCTTGAGGTTTCCGAGGCATGCGGCACGACGATCCACGCGGCGCGGACGGCGCTACGCCGGTACGAATCGGGGATTGTCCCGACCGCGCTCTCTCCCGGTCTCGCCCCCAAAACGGTGCGCAACATCCACGCAATGATGCACCGGGCCCTCGTTGATGCCGTCACGTGGAAGTACATCGCATACAACCCGGCGAGCAACATCAAGCCCCCCAAGCGCCCTCGCAAACGGCGTACCGTGTGGGACCCCAGCGAGATCCAGAAATTCCTACTGTCGGTGCAGCGCGATCGGTTCGCGGCGCTCTTCCTGCTCGAACTGACAACCGGGTATCCGGCGGGGCCAGATCTGTGGTCTTAAGTGGTCAGCGGTCGACCTGGATGCTGGCGAGATTACTACCCACGACAATCGGGTGGTAGTCCGCGGGCACGCGCGGGACAAAGCCGGAGGCAAATCCCGCAACGCCGATAAGACGATATCAATCGACCGCACCACTCTTGCCGCGCTGCGCAGATGGCGCGAGCGCCAGAACGCCGAGCGAGAATTGCTCGGCGCCGCCTATTACCCCGACGACTATGTGTTCACCTTCGAGGACGGTCGCCCACCGCATCCGGACACTATCCGGCAGCGGTTCGACCGCCTGGCTGCAGCTGCTGGGCTTTCACGGATCACATTCCATGATCTGCGGCACTCCTACGCGACCAGCGCGCTGAAAGCGGGGCTGAGCCCGAAGGTGGTCAGCGAGCGGATCGGACACGCCAACGTGGGGTTCTTTCTTGAGACATATGCCCACGTCCTAAAGAACGACGACCGCGCCGCCGCTGAGCAGGCAGCGTCGTTCCTGATAGGCGCCGGCTGGGATCCGGAATCCGACGATAAGCAAGGCTAACGTTCACAAATCCATTCACAAGTGGGATGAAAATGGCCCCCGGAGGGTCCTCCGGGGGCCGTTTCCGCTGGTAGCGGGGACAGGATTCGAACCTGCGACCTCTGGGTTATGAGCTGATATGTAGTTCAGTCTGTCAAGAGGCAGGGTGAAGCGGCGGCCGCGACCGTCGTCGTGGCCGCCGCTTCGTTGC
>DATKMS010000102.1:0-13179 GCA_035541735.1 Candidatus Margulisiibacteriota bacterium | reverse complement strand
GGGTAGCGTGATGGTCCGCTCAAAACGGCCGTAGCTCACCTCGCGGTAGAACTCGTCGCCACGTTTGCCTTCGTCCACCATCTTGCGCTCACCTTTGATGGTCAGCCGATCTCCTTCGACTGCCAACTCCACATGCTTCGGGTCGATGCCCGGCAGATCGGCGCGGACCACCAGCTCGTCGCCGCGGACGAACGACTCGACCGCCGGCAGCATACTGGTCTCCCACGCCCGCATCCCCCACGGCTCCACTTCACCAAAGAAGCGGTTGAAGATGTCGTCGATCTCTCTGTGGAGCGGTAACAGCGAAGTTGCAGGCCGCCACGGTGCCAACGTTCTCATCGACGCTCACCTCCTTCCGTAACGTCGCTGAAAATCTGGTAATCACGCTTGGCTGCTTTTCAAGCGCCCGGTGTCCCCGATCATCCTTTCTCTTGCCGGAAGACGCGCCCCCTGAGACCGGTTTCTTGGTGCTTGCGATGCCGGTGCTCCATAGCGGACCGTCCGCTACTGATCTCGCAGTTCTTCTGCTACAGGTGTTTGCCGGCTGCGCACAGGATGACACGCGAAGAAATGATCGACCGCCTCGACGGTGGTGCGTGGGACATCATTGTCGTCGGTGGCGGAGCGACCGGGCTCGGTATCGCCGTCGACGCGCAGACGCGCGGCTACCGTACGCTGCTGCTGGAGCAGTGGGACTTTGCCAAGGCGACCTCCAGCCGCAGTACCAAGCTGGTCCACGGTGGTGTGCGCTACCTCAAGCAAGGGAACGTGTCGCTGGTCCTCGAAGCGCTGCGCGAGCGCGGCTTACTGTGCCGCAACGCGCCGCACCTGGTGCACGACCTTGCTTTCGTGGTGCCGCGCTATCGCTGGTGGGAAGGCCCCTTCTACGGCATCGGCTTCAAGCTCTACGACCGCCTCGCGGGCAAGCTGAATATCGCACCGTCGCGCCAGCTCAACCGCGCCGAGACCATCGCGCGCATCCCCAACGTCGAGACCGAGAATCTGATCGGCGGCGCCATGTACCACGACGCACAGTTCGATGACGCGCGCCTGGCGCTGGTGTTGGCACGCACTGCCGCCGATCACGGCGCCGTGCTGATCAACTACATGCCGGTGACGGCGCTGACCAAGCAGAACGGCGCCGTCACCGGTGTCGTTGCCGTGGATCAGGAAACCGGCCGGTCGTTTGAGCTGCGCGCCCGCGTGGTGATCAACGCCACGGGAATCTTCGCCGACGACGTGCGGCGCATGGATGACGGCACGGCGGAACGGATGATCGCAATCAGCCAGGGCGTGCACCTTGTCCTGGACCGCAGCTTCCAACCCAGCGACACCGCCATCATGGTGCCGAAGACGGACGATGGCCGCGTGCTCTTCGTGATCCCATGGCATGAACGCGTCCTCGTCGGCACGACCGATACGCCAATGGAACAGCCCGAGATCGAGCCGCGCGCTCTCAAACAGGAAATCGACTTCATCCTGCGCAACGCGGCGCGCTACCTGGCGCACGACCCGTCAGAGACGGACGTCCTCAGCGTGTTCGCCGGGCTGCGCCCGCTGTTCCGTTCGAACGGCGCGCGGCTCGAGACCAAGTCGGTTTCGCGCGAGCACACGGTGATGGTGTCCGATTCCGGGTTGGTGACGATCATTGGTGGCAAGTGGACCACGTACCGCAAGATGGCCCAGGATACGGTTGACGATGCCGCCTCGGTCGGCGCGTTGCCCGAGCGTCCGTGCCTGACCGAGACCCTGCGCCTGCACGGGTGGATGCGGCGCGACGATGCGCGCCTGCCGGCCGCCGGCCACATGCAGATGTACGGGTCGGACGCCGCGGCGGTCCAGGCCTTTATTGCCGAGGATGCCGCACGTGCCGAGCCACTCCACGCGCGCTTGCCGTACAGCGCCGGACAGGTCCTGTGGGCCGCGCGCCACGAGATGGCGCGCACCGTCGACGACATCCTCGCCCGCCGCACACGCAGCTTGCTGCTCGACGCCCGCGCCTCGATCGAGGCCGCACCGCGCGTCGCGCAACTCCTGGCGACGGAGCTCCATCGGGACCGGACGTGGATCGAATCCCAGGTGGTCGAATACACGGCACTGGCCCGCGGCTACCTGCCGTGAGATAGGGCTGAGGAGCTAAAACGCGGGAGCGAAGGGCCCCCAGAAATCCACTGCATCCATCTCGGTGGCCGCGGTTTGGTTCATCATCGCGGCCTGTCGTTCCTCGTCCGCAATCTTGTTGTCGAGCGCCAGGCGCTGATATTGCTGATAGGCCTGTTCGTTGCCCACGTAGAGGCAGTGGCATGCGAACGGGTCGGCGTAGGCGTACTGCACCTGCCCGTTGTGCTTGCGGGGCGTGAGCTTCAACGGCGGCAGCTTGTGCAAGTGCGCTGCCTTCTCCGGCGTGTCAGCGGCTAGCATCCGGAAGCCGGCGGCGGCGAGCATCGGTTCGACCTGGGCAGCCCGTTGTTGTGGCGAGAGGCGGAACAACGAGCAGCCGGCGAGCAGGAGAAATCCTGCGGCGCTGCCGTGGCGTGTAAACCAGTTCGCGTAGCGCATGCGCCGGCCTATTCCCGAGGAATTTTGCAAAGTCAAGAAAGTCGAACCGGGCTAGGGCGCACTCAGGTCACGGCTTCTTCATTCCACGCGCGCATCGACCGCCTCCACCAGACGCCGTAGTTGCGGATTTCCAGCCGCACACCGTCACGGTCGGCAAAGAAGGTCGCGTAGTAGTCGCTGCCGTACTCTGGATAGAATTGCGGCGGCGAGACGCGGATGCCGGCCGCTGTGAGCTCCGCTGCTGCGCGGTCGACGTCGGCCGGATCGCCGACGCGGAAGCAGATGTGATGGAGCCCGGCGCGATAGGCGTCGTGCTCGCCGGCGCAATCGCGCGCCGGCCGCAGCCAGTACGCGAAATGCCGATTGTAGTAGTGCACATGCGGCTCGCCGCCGATGGCGGTCCGATTCTTCCGGAAGCCCAGGATCTTCAGCACCGTGTCGTAGTACTCCTCGGCAGCTGCCAGGTCCCGGACCGTAATGAAGATGTGGTCCACACCGATGACTTCGACGGGCATGCGCCTTCTCCTCGTACGCGAGCGTGTCGCCTTGCTTACGTTTTCGGTGCGGCGGTTGCAAAGACGAGGACGGGCGAGGGCACGCGGCAAAAAGTGGTTGACCAATTCCGCGGGGCCTGCCTATAGAACTAGATGTCTGCTGGCAGCGACTCTACCCAGAGGGGGTGGAGAGGAGGGACCGTGAAAAGGAAGCCCAGGTGGATAGCCCACGCGCTCGGTAATCTGGTGGTTGCCGTCCTACTCGTGCTTACGGCCACGGGTCGGGCCTACGGAGGCCTCACCGCATCGACGCGCAATACCGTGGCCGGTTCTGCCACGGCGAGCGCTCAGCAGACCGGTCGGTCGGCGAGCGACTTCTTCACCGCCCTGCAGGCCGTCGTCGCTTCGCCCGATTCCGACCAAGACGGAGTGCCCGACTGGTCGGACAACTGCCCGCAGGTCCCCAACGCCGATCAGGCGGATAGCGACGGCGACGGCGTCGGCAACGTCTGCGACAACTGCCCGAACGATTTCAATCCAGCGCAGACGGACAGCACGGGCGATGACGTTGGTGATCTGTGCAACCGGAGCGTGAGCCCGTCATCGGTCTTCACCCTGAAGCTGGTGCGGCTGCGGGTGAATAGCGCCCGCTTTCCCAGGTCGGACAATGGGAGGGTCACGGTGCGCGGCGTGCTCGACCAAACGCAATTCGGGGAACCCCTCCTCGACACCTTGAACCGTGGACTGATTATCGGCGTCATCGGTGCGGGCCTGACCGCTCCGGAGACGATGGTCTTCCAAAGCCCGCGCTGCTTTGCCATCACCAAGACCTACATCAGTTGCATCGGCACGCGCGGCGAGGTGGCAAACTTCAGACGGCAGCGACGCGCGCCGCACTTCTACAACGTGAACGTGACCGCGCCGCATCGCTCCTTCCTGGCACCGCTGAGCCGGGCGCCGATGCGCGTCGTGTTGTCGAACAGCGGCTACGACCGGAGCGCCGACTTGCTGAGCTGCAGGATTTACGCGAAACGCTTCGCCGGCTGCCGCAACAAGTAGGGGCGACGGCCAGCGTCGGTCTGCTCGGGTTGGTCGCTGCGGGCTCCGAAGACTATTCAATCAGCCCCACCAGACGACTCGCCGCCAGCGCACTGATCGCGTCGACGCGCCGGATCGCGTCGCGGATCTCCTCGGCGAACGCCAGCCGGCGGGCCGGCAACTCGGGCGCGCCGACCTGCAGCAGGTTGCGGTTGCGTGCCACGCGCAGCGCCGTCTCGAACAGCACTTTGGAGACCGATTCGCTGCTGCGGATGCGGCGCTGCATGCGGTACTGCTTCCCCCACGCCAGGCACTTCGAAAGAAAGGCGGCTTCATCGAGGGGCGCGTTGGCCGGCTGCTGCGCCAGCGCATCACCGACGACGGCGTAGGCCTCGAGGAAGGGGCGCAGTACACGGTGCGCGCTGAACGGACGCACGCGCCGCAGCAACGCCTGGATCTCCGCCGCGCCGCGCGCCAGCTGCTGTTCCCACTGCGCATCGTGCAGCGCCATCTCCTGCCGCAGTTCGGCGCGAAAGCCCTCCTTGTCGGCAAAGAAGAACTCGAACTTGAGAAGATCGCGAAGACGCAACGCGGCATCCCAGAACACCGTCGTGGGATCGGCGCCGTCGGCTGCAGACAGGAGCGCCAGCTCGCCGATCGCGCCGGTGACGAAGAAATGAATGATGGTGTTGCGATAGTAGGCGGCTGCCAGGTGTTGGTCCGGACCGATCGAGTACACCGCCTCGGGTCCTTCAGCAAAGCACGCGACCACGCCGTTCTCCGCCAGTGCGTCGAGCGCGCGCCGGACGCCGTCGCGGGTGTCGAGATCGAGTGCGCCGGTGGTCGGCAGGTTGCGGCGCCGGACGTAGTCGACGAGGTTGCGCAGCGCGGCAACCGTCTCGTTCACGGTGACGGCGCGGTCGTGCATGCCGAGCAATGCCAGGGTGACCAGCGACGCCGGTGTGATTGGCGTCACCCGGTTGATGCGCGCGGACACCTCGAAGGCCAGCTTCTGCAACGCCAGGTTCTCTTCGTCGGCGTGCGGCTCGGCGCTGGGATCCGGAGGGCCGAGCGCCCCGGCCAACGACAGCGGCTCGCCGAGGCGGATGTGAATGTTGCCGTAGCGCCGCCGCAGCCTGCGCACCACGCCGAGGAACCAGCCAAAACTCTCGCGTTGCTTGCTGGCGCCGCGCTGCTCGGCGACGTAGTCACCGACGTCCTGGATCTGATCGTAGGCGATCGACACGGGGATGAGCACGACGTCGTCGCTCTTACCGCGCCGGTAGGCGTCGACGACGTAGGCCAGCAGACCGAACCGCGGCGGCAGCAGCTTGCCGGAGCGCGACCGCCCGCCTTCGATGTACCATTCCAGCGGGAACCGCTTTTCGATGAGGTAGTCGACATATTGGCGCAGGACGAACTTGTACACGGCGTTGTCCTTGAAGGTGCGCCGGATGAAGAAGACGCCGCTGCGGCGCATGAGGGCGCCCATCGGGAAGAAATTCATGTTGATGCCGCCGGCGGTGTGGTTCGGCGGATGGCCGTTTTCGTGCAGCGCATATTGCAGCACGAGGTGGTCGAGATTCGACTTGTGCGACGGCAGGAACACCACCGGGTGGCGCTGCGCCAAGCTGTAAATCTGTTCGAGCTGGGCGCGATCGTAGTGCAGCGCTTCGCCGTAGCCCTGCGTGTACATGAAGCGGATCAAGTGCGCGACCAGATCGATGACGTAGGTGCTGTGCGTCGCGGCGATCTCGCGCAGAGAGCGCGACGCATCGCGTGCCACCCTGTCCTCCGGCCGTCCCAGCTCGCGCGCCAGGCGAGCGATGCCGCCACGAAATGCGGGGCGCGCGAGAATGTCTTCGTGCACCAAGCGCGGGACTTTGTAGCGCGTGCCGCGCAGGCGGCGCTCGGCGCGTTCGAGCGCCAGGGTTGCCTGGCGGGCGACGAATTCGGACAGGCCGGTGGTGAGTGCGGCGTCGGCACCGCCGGCGCGGCGCCAGCGTTCGCGGAGCTCGGAGATCGGCGCCGGCTCACCCGCCACGATGCAGCAGCGATCGGGGTGACGGCGCAGGACCCAGGCCTGACGCAGGCGACCCGGGTCGCGCGGGTCGCCCAGGGTGAGCAGGTCGGAGAGGCGTGCGGCGCGCACGCCATCCCGTTGCCGCGGCTGCCAAGCGACGCGCAGCGGCGCCAGCAGCGCGTCGTCGCCGGTGGCGAGGGTGGCGTCGAGTCGCGGATCGATCCGACCGCGCAACGCCGCGTTGCGTGACGGCGGAATCGGGATTGTCTCGATGCCGTTCGCTGCGGCGTTGGCTGGACGGTGGCGGGCGATCCATTTGTCGAGCAGCCGCCGTTCCAGCGGCGTCGCCGCGTCGACCAGAAACACGATGCGGTGCCCGTCGGTCGCCGGCCACTGCGGCTCGTCGTGGTTTGGTGCGGCCGTTCCCGGCCGCGAGTGCAGCGCGGATGCCACGGCACATCCATAGCGCGACGGGCGCAGCAAAGTCCACGCGCGGCGCGCTCATGGACTCGCTTTCTATCGTAGGCCAGAGGCCCAGTAACCTCTTTGGCCCTGTGTCTTTGCGCCTTGGCGTCTTTGCGGTAAGTTCTTCGTTCTGAAGTTGCAGGAGAAAGGAGTTGCTCGATGTCCGACCGTGTCATCGTCACCAAACAAGACGGCGTCGCCGACGTGCGCATGAACCGTCCAGACAAACTCAACGCCCTCGATCAAGCCATGTTCGAAGGGTTGGTGGAGATGGGCGGGGCGCTGGCGAAAGACAAGTCGTTGCGTGCCGTCGTGCTGTCGGGGGAAGGGCGGGCGTTCTGCGCCGGGCTCGACTTCGCCAGCTTCATGGGTATGGCGCAATCGGAGCGGCCGGCGCGCAGCTTGCTCGACCGCGGCGAGAGCATCGCCAACTTTGCGCAGCAGGCGGCGTGGGTGTGGACCGAGCTGCCGGTGCCGGTGATCGCCGCGGTGCACGGCGTGGCGTTGGGCGGCGGGCTGCAGGTCGCCCTGGGTGCGGACATCCGCGTCGTCGCACCCGATGCGCAGTTCTCGGTGATGGAGATCAAGTGGGGCTTGATCCCCGACATGAGCGGCACGCAGACCCTGCGGCATCTCGTGCGGCTCGATATCGCGAAGGAGCTAACGTTCACCGGCCGCATCGTGCGCGGCGAAGAAGCGGTGGCGCTCGGCCTGGCGACACGGGTCAGTGCCAACCCGCGCGAGGACGCGCTGGCGATGGCGCGCGAGATCGCCGGCAAGTCGCCCGACGCCGTCCGGGCTGGCAAACGACTGCTGAACAGCGCCAGCCTCGTGAGCGTCGGCGAAGGGTTGCGGCTCGAGGAAAGCCTGCAGCGGGGACTGATCGGCAGTGCGAATCAGGTCGAAGCGGTGCAAGCCAACATGCAGAAGCGCGCGCCGCAGTTCAGAGATCCCGACTAGCGGCCCACGCTGGCTGGCTGAAGCAGATGCATGCTAAGGTTAGTGCCATGGTGCTGGCAGCGCACAAGGAGCATCGCGGCTCTCTGACCTACCGAGATCTGTGGCACACGCCCGAGGACGGCAACCGCTATGAGATCATCAACGGAGAGGTCTACGTGACCCCGCCGCCGTACACCGTGCATCAACGCGTCAGCCGCAATCTGGAACGTATCCTCGATCGCCACGTCACCGAGAACGACCTCGGCGAGGTCCTGCACGCACCCGTTGGGGTGGTGCTGGAAAAGCCGAGCGGCGTGCAGCCGGACATCATCTTCATTGCCAAGGCTCGCCTATCCATCATTCAGGAGAAGGCGGTGTTTGGTGCACCGGAGTTGGTTGTCGAGATAGTCTCGTCGTCGACCGCCTCACGCGACCGCAGCCTCAAGAAGGAGCTCTACGCGCGCACCGGCGTGCAGCACTACTGGCGGCTCGATCCCCGCAAGCAGGTGCTGCAGGCCTTTCATCTCGAACGCGGCGCCTATGTCCTCGCTGCCGAGCACAGCGGAGCTGCTATCTTTCGGCCAGCGTTGTTCCCGCGACTCGTGGTCCGTCTCGGCGAAGTTTGGGTGGCGAAGTAGAGAGTTCACGCTGGTGGCGGCTGGGTCTCCAGTGTGACCAAGCCGCCACCACGCCACGGACGTTCCCCAGTATCGAATCCGCTTGTCCGCTCCGCGAACGACTAGGGCGGGTGCTGGACCCGCCCTAGTTTGATGAGGGCCGCAAGGAATAGATGGGTTGGGGCGCGCAATGGAGACGGGGCTCAGCCCGGGGGGAAGTCGCAACAACCGGAACCGGCAGTGCAGCGCCCGTTCGGAAAATTTCCGTAGACCGTCTGGCATTGGTAATCGCTCTGACAGCAGTTGAAGTGGACGCCCAGCGTGCAAACGCCTGGGCACAGCGGCGGCAGCGGGCACGTTCCGCAGTCTGCCGCGCACGACACGCAGGTTTCGGCGGCATTGCAGACGCCATCCCCGCACGATGGCGGGATGACTATCGGGGTCGGTGTGGGTGTCGGAGGCGCGATCACACAAGTGCCGGGGGGCGGGCCAGCGCATGACTTGCCGACGGAACACCCGCAATCGAAGCAGCAGGTGTCGGCATCCTCGTTTTGCGGATCGCACACCAGGTCGCCGCACAGCGGTCCGGGCGCGTACATGGCGCAGAGGCCGAGCGCCAAGTGCTGCAAGGAGGTGTAGTCCGTGCGGTGGTATCTCAACTCGGGTCTGCCGCAGCCGTTGTAGCTGGCTTGCATAATCGTGCAATGGCGGAAATCACGGTACCTCCCGTCTCCCCCCTCCTCGGCTTCAATCCACGATTCGCTGATCAATGGAGACGTGTGCGGGTCGTGCGGGGACAGGACGCTTCCCTGCTCATCAAACCTCCAGTTGTCGGGTGCCAGGCCGTGCCAATCCCAATTGTGCCCGACCTCCTGTGCGACGGTTGTCACCGTATTCACCAGGTCGCCGTCTTGGTTTGCAATGGCGTAGGTCCAAGTGGCCCATCTCTGAAAGAGGGGACTGTAGGTCCCACCGAGGTATCCGTATCCATCACAGCCTATGGCATCTCCGGGCGTGAAGAGAACATAGTTGGCCAGTGCGTTACTGTAGTGTTCTGTTTCAGCAAAATCTCTAAGGGCCAGTTGGCAGATTCCTCTGTACGTTGACTCACCGATTGACCTCCACGACTTGATGACGACATTGTCCACTGTGAGCAGAGCGAAGCTGTCACGGGGAACGATATCGACAAGCTCATTCGTCATGATAGCTCTGAAGACGTACAACACAAACATTCGAGCCATATCATCAGCACCTGAGAGGAGCAGAATGTTCGTTTTCTGTGAATACACTCTCAATGCTACCGTCACGTGAAAGAGTCCAAGGCATTTTGGGAGAGGCCCGATGCTCGGGAACAGTCCGATGCGCCGGCGATCCGCCTCAACGCTGCTGAATGAAGGCGGCTCGAGGTGCGGCTCGGGCGGGGACGCCACGTCGCGACTATGGTAGAGTACGTGTTGCCCGGACCCCACACTCGTGGAGTCGTACCGGGCGAGTGGCTCCACCCACAACGCGTCATCCGGCGCTTTGGCGACCATTGCGAAGAGCGGCTGCCCGGTCATCGACCCGCCGATCGTGAAGATGGCGCGGCTCTGGGCATCCGTGACGCAGCCCTGCGTGCTGCCAGTGGCACACAACTGGCCCTGGTAGGCTTCCGCTTCCGCCAGGTGAGGCGGAAGCGTCTCGCCGGGATCGAGCTGAAAGGCATTGACCGGTGCTACCTTCATTGTGAAGCTCTCGCCGCCGAGTTGGAGCGTCACCGGCGCCGCGCTGGTCGCGGCCTGCGCGAGCTGCGCGCGTACCGCTGGGACATCAATAGTCGCGACGCTGGCGCGCAAGATGGTAGACGGCAGGCTGCCCATCGGCACCTGGATGCCAAATTGCGCACTGCCTTCCGCGAGCGTGCGGCTGGTGGCGAGCTGCGCTTGTAAGATGTAACTGCCGACGCGAGAGCCAGCGAACTGTACCAGCTGCGGCGTGGTCGTCGCTGCTACAACCGATATCGGAAAAGTCTGCTCGTAGATCACGCCGTCTGATCCGGCCGACGGCGACGTATCGAGGGCTGTGATCGTCAGGGTTGCGTTGCTGATTGCAAACGTCGACGCCACGACCACGAACACGGTGACCGTCTGGCCGGGTGTGTACGTTTGCTGCGAGGTGATTACAGAAACCTGCAGCGCGGGCACCGGCGACTCACCGCAACTTGAGTCGAGTGCGCCGTTGTCCAGGGCGTCGCAGTCACGGTTCAGTCCGTCGGCCCGATTGAGCGCCCGACAGGTCTGGCACTGCGCAACCTGCGCCAGACATGCACTGACTCCCTGTGGCGACGTGCCCGCGCACCCCAGAAACGCAGTGGCGAGAGCCGACGCGTCGCTGGGGCAGCTTTTCGAGACGGCGCGGGCGAGCGCGCCGGTTGTGGCATCGCATGCCTTGGCGATCTTCCCGCTGGCGTCGGGCATCCCATTCAGTCCTGTCCCCATGCACCTGTCCTGCAGGTCTTGGGCGGATGTGACGGCAGCGCCGTTGCTTCCCTTCAACGCGCTTTTCTTGCAACGGTTGAATTCTTGAACGATTGCCGTTTGGCAGTTGCTCACGGCTTTGATGACGGCTGTTTGGCATTTCGCGCCGATGGGGTCAGCGGCGGATGGGCTGATGCCATCATCGAGCGACGGTCCAAACATGCCGCGGACCACACCCTGCACGGCCCCCGGCGCAACATCGAGGCTGGCCTGGGTCGGGCCGAGGTCGGGGAGCTGTGTGCACTTTACGGTGGTGCTAGCGATGAGCTTGGCGCGCTGCTTGGCACGTTTGCCGCCCGCGTCGCCGGCAATGCAGTCGTCAATGCTCCCGGCGAGGCGGCCCTTCGCCGCGTCGCGCAGGCACTTGGTGGTTTGGGTCCACTGCGTTGCGAGCAGCTTCTGCAGCCCATTGTTGAGTTCGAGGATGCACCGCTGTTGGTCTGCTGATTCCTGCGCCTGCGCGACGGTGCCAAGGAACGCTATGAGCAGAAACGCTGAGAGTGGCCTCATCGATGTGTCCCCCTCGTTCTTATGTCGGCTATGTTGCAGGCCTGCGGTCTCCTGCAAACCACGCCAATGCTGCCCGCCTCCGTGGATACCTTCGTCCGCGAGCGACCGCGCTGGCACGCCGTGGCGACGACTGATCCCGTAAGGCCTCCCATTCCATCTGACGATTCGGCGGGTACTCCGCCTAGCGCGAGTTTTCCCAGCCTCCATGCAACCGTCACATACAGCATCCGCCATCGCAGAACGCGTGCGATGGACCGTAGGCCGCCAGACACTGGCTGTTGTTCGTGCAGCAGCCGACTTGAGGCGGACAGCCGACAAAGCCGGCGCACGTAAGCGGTTTGCAGTCGCTTGCGCATGTGGCGACGGTCTCGCCCGAGTTGCAGACCCCGTCGCCGCAGAACGCTGGTATCGGTGTAAACGTCGGTGTCGCAACCGGTGTCGGCGTTACGATCGGCGTCACGGTCGGCGTGAACGTCGGGACTTCCTGGTCGCCCGAGCAGAACACGTCGCCGCCGACGTTGTCGAAGATTTGCGTGAGGCGGATCGGGATGTTTTCCGCCTCGGCTGCGACGCACGTTGGTACGGTGCCGAGCGCGGCGATCGCCTTGGTGTAGGAGTTGGTGGCGCTGCCGATACACGCCGTCTTGTCAAATGCCGCGCGATCGGCGGGGGTGAACTGCTTCTCGTAGCACTTGGCGAAGGCGTTGATCAGGTTCGACACTTGCGTGGCAAACTTGTCCTCGATTTTCGCGGTGGCCGCGTCGGGTGGCATGAAGCCGCTGACCTTGCCAGACGCGTCCAACGGGTCGCTGCCCGAGCAGTAGACGAACGAACCTGACCGCGCGATGCCTTGCTGGAGAAGGGCAGCGATCTGCTCCGGACTCAGGGTGTTCTGCAGGCACCCCGGATTCTTGGCGAGAATCTGGTCGACCTTGTTGACGAGACTGTTCGTCGCCTTGGCGGCGCAGCCGTCGACGTCGTACGCCTGGCCCGCGAATGCCTTCTTGGCGAAGTTCTGATCGCACTTGATCAGGCTGCGCGCCGCGGCGGTCACATCGTTGGCCAAGCGCTTCTCGACGGTGCCGATCTTGGCGCTGACCGGCCGGAAGCCGGTTTGGCTGCTGCCACCCAGACGTAGGGCAAAGGCCACGCTGACGCCGTCACCAGGGCCGCTGGGAAAGCGCGAGAGCGGGAGCATGGGGAAATTGAGAGAGGCGGTGGAGCCGGTGATGTATGCGGCGCCGGTGCGATCGACGGCGATGCCGTTGCCGACATCATCATTCGACCCACCGATAGGCGCTGCGTAGACCAACGATGCCGCGCCCACCTGGGCCGGGTCGATCTTCACGGCAAACGCGTCGCGGCCGCCGTTGTTGGCGGGCCCACCGGCCCCCTTCACGGGGAAGCTTTGCGAGGCACTCTCACCCGTGATGTAGACCTTGCCGACGCTATTCACAGCGACGCCGTTGACGGCGTCCTCGCCCTCGCCCCCCAGATAGGTCGAGTAGAGGATCTGCGGGCTCAACACACCGGCGAACGTGGTCACGAAGCCATCTTGGCCGCCGCCGCGCGACGACTGGAACGCGCTCGTCGCTGGAAAGTCCGCGGAGGAGGTGCGTCCGCCGACGGCCACGATATCGCCGATAACGCTTGCCGTCGCGGCAATGCCCATACCCGAATCATCCGCGCTGCCGCCGAGGTACGTGGCCCAGGTGAGCGCCGCCGCCCCGTTCTTCGCAGGGTCCAGAGCGACAACGAAAGCGTCCGTTCCACTCTTGCGCGACAGCGGATTGAGTTTGATCGGGAAGTTGGCGGAAGACGTCTCTCCCGTCACGTAGACGGTCCCAAGCTGACTGACCGCAACGCCGGCGCCGAGGTCCTTGCCGCTACCGCCGAGATAGGTAGAGAACAACAACGACGCCGTCCCGCTTTGCGTCGGATCGAGCTTGGCGGCAAAGGCGTCGAGCCCACCAGCGTTCGTTGCCTGCACCGGGTTCTTGGTCGGGAAGGTCGTCGAG
>DATKMS010000101.1:0-23665 GCA_035541735.1 Candidatus Margulisiibacteriota bacterium | reverse complement strand
AGGCCGTCGAGATCCTTGAGTCCGCCTGGAACAACAACCGAGATGGGTCACTTCCCGATTTTGTCCGCCACTACACGGGCCCTCTCAAGGGAGCATACCGGGCAGGTGTGATTCGACGAGCGGCACCGCACGCCGTACGTTTCGTCATTGCCGCGAGGAGGGCGCTCGTCAATGCGTGGAGAGCTCTGAGCGGCCTCATCATTCACCGGGCGTGTGCACCGCCGTCGGTTCGAAAGAGGCTGCATGGACTGTTCGATGTCAGTTGTCGAAGATATCCTCGATACTTCTCTTCAAGCGGCTGGGTCGACGACAGATGATGTCACGTATCGTGGCTTGCATGTTGGCCGTAGTCGACCGCGTAACGTCCTCCAGTCCACCGCGGGTTGAGGTGGGGATCACTTCCGGCTTCGTGCATCGCGCAAGAGCTTCAATCTTCGGAGCACGGCCTTCTTGGCAAGACCTGGGAGGCTGGACAGAACGTCGCGCAACCCAAGCTCGCTGGGCGCCCCCGTCGCTCGATAGTGTGCGATGGTTTCCAGATAATATTCGGGGTGGATGATATCCAGTGGGCTCACGTTCGGGTGGGCGTACAGGGACTCCAGCAACGGGTAGTTTGCGAGCGACGATCGCTCCACGAAGATCAGAGACGTCTGGGAATAATACCACGGGACCTTCGGGTTCGACCAAAACGGCCCTCGGGTGCAGTCGATGAAGACGTAGCCACGACCCGAGAACAGGCCAGCCCAGTATGAAGGCCATTGGCAGTTGATGTGGAGATTCCCTGGCACAAAGGGAGCCGCCGCAGAAAAGAAGACGGCGGGAGCCGACCTGACGAGCGAATCGACAAGAATGCCGGCGCTTTCCGACGGCAGATGCTCCGCTGTCTCGAGGGACATCGCCAAGTCGAAGCGTCGTCCGGGATCGTAGAGTTTGCTGAGGTCGGCGACCCGAAAACACGACGCGGGTATCTTCAGTCTCTCTCGATCAACCCAGTGGCCATCCACGCCAACGACGTCTTCGACCCCACGTTCGCGGAAAGCGGACAACCAGACGCCGATACCACAACCGAGATCGATGACCGATTTCGGGTCAATGACGCGAATGAGCTCGGGAACGATTTCGCGAGCGCAAGGAAGAGTGCCCTCAAGATGAGGGTAGCTAGAATCGACGTATCTGTAAGTGTCATTCATGTTCACGCCGTCGCTAAGACTACAGCGTTCGCTGCCGCACTTCGAGCGCCAGATGGGCCGCTTCGAAAGCGGCGCGATGACCGAGGAGGGGAACCTCGCCGACCTGTCCGAGCACAGGATAGACCACGTCTGGGCATGACGGGCTGGAACCCAGTTGGCCGGCAGGCCGACTTGCGGTATCTCCCGATGCGAGCCGGGCCTCAGCCCCGTCACCTGGAAAATGAAAGGCAAGACTATGCCCACGACGAAAACACCTGTGAAAAAGAAAGTTCCAAACGGCAAGACCGGTAGATTCGAGCCGGTCATGCGCTCACGCGACCAGCGCGTCGCCGATGGCAAGACGTTGCGCGATACCGTGCCGCGTCAGAGGCACGCTGACTGGAAACGGCCGGCCAAACGCCGCGATCCCATGGACATCCTGAAAGCGTCCAACCGGAATCGACTGCCCGAACTGGTGCCCGTCCGCTATGGGCGCATGTTGGCCAGTCCCTTCACCTTTCTGCGCGGGTCGTCGGGGTTGATGGCGTACGATCTGGCCACCATCCCCACTACCGGCATTCGGGTGCAGGCCTGCGGGGATTGCCACCTCCTCAACTTTGGCCTGTTTGCGACCCCCGAGCGCAATCTCGTCTTCGACATCAACGACTTCGACGAAACCCTGCCCGCGCCGTGGGAGTGGGACGTCAAGCGCCTGGCGGTCAGTTTTGTGGTGGGCGCCCGCGACAACCAACTCACCGACAAGCAAGCCCAGGCTGCGGCCGTCGAGTGTGTGCGCGCGTACCGGGTGCGGCTGCGCGAATATTCCCAGATGAGTCCACTGGAAGTCTGGTATGACCGCCTCGATGCCCAGACGATTATCGACATCGCCCCCAATGCCAAGGTCAGAAAATTTCGGGAACAGATCGTCGCACAGGCCCACGAGCGTATTGGCGATTACCTGTACCCGAAGATCAGCGGCGAGGTCGGTGGGCAGCGGCGCCTGATCGACCAACCGCCGGTGCTTTTTCATATTCCCGCAAAGGGCCTTGAGAAGACCGTTCGTGAGGCACTGGCAGCCTACCGATTGACCCTGCCCGACGAGCGCCGGGTGCTGTTTGACCGCTACCGTTTGGAAGACTTCGCCATCAAAGCGGTCGGCATCGGCAGCGTCGGCACGCGCTGTTTTGCCGGGCTGTTTTTCTCGGCGGAGAATCACCCCCTGCTGCTGCAATTCAAGGAAGCGTGTCCCTCGGTGCTGGAACCCTATGCGGGCAAGAGCGTGTACGAGAATCACGGGCAGCGCGTCGTCACCGGCCAACGGCTGATGCAGTCCGCCAGCGATATCTTCTTGGGCTGGACTCGTGGCCGGGAGGGCCGATATTTCTACGTGCGCCAACTGCGGGACATGAAGATGTCCGCTCCCATGGAAGGGGCATCGGCCGCGCAACACATGCTGTACGCTGAGCTGTGCGGTCGGACCCTGGCCCACGCCCACGCGAAATCCGGGGATGCGGCGCTGATCAGCGGCTACCTGGGCAAAGCGGACACCTTCGACCAGGCGATCGGCGAGTTCGCCCTGGCCTATGCGGACCAGAATGCGAAAGACCACGCGGCACTGGTGGCGGCGGTGAAAGCCGGACGGATCAAAGCGTTGATAGAGGAAGAGGGATGAACCGCATCGCCGGCCATCAGCTCGGCAGCGTGCACGTCGGGCTGCTGCGTGGACGCCGCCGGTTGTGACACCGTGGGTAAGGGAGCCAACGAAATCTGCGTCTCACCGGCTTCGTGGGCACGTAGGTGATTTTGCCTTCAAGGTTGTCCTTGGTGATGAAATCCCACGCTTCTTTGTATTTGCTCGCGTCTTGGTCATGAATCTTGAAATAGACGGTGCGCCACTCCGGCAGATGATCCGCGAAAGTTGTACGCCGCGCTTTAGGTCACCACACCGTTCCTGACACCCGCATAGTGCGCGTGGTACAGCCTCACAGGTGATGAAAGCTGCCTCTCCCGAAACGACGACCAAGCCTCTCCTTCGAGGCGTCACCCATCAGGTGGCCTGCTTTGTCGCCGCCCTGGCCGGATCCGTCCTGGTGGGGATGGCGCCGGGCACCACCGCACGGTGGGGCGCCGCCGTGTACGTCGCCAGCCTGACGCTGTTGTTCGGCGTCAGCGCGCTCTACCACCGGCCGACGTGGTCCCCGCAAGCCCGCCAGCGGATGCGGCGGCTGGACCACTCGGCCATCTTCATTCTCATCGCGGGCACCTACACCCCGCTGTGCCTGGTGCTCGAGCGGGCCAAGGGCCAGGTGCTACTGATTACCATCTGGACCTGCGCGGCGCTCGGGGCGTTCCGGGCGCTGGTGTGGGTGCGGGCTCCCAAGGTGCTGGTGGCGCTGCTCGCCCTCGCCATGGGGTGGCTCGGCATCATGTACCTGTCAGAGATGCGCAGGGCACTGGGGCTGGCCACGCTCCTGTGGCTGGCGGCCGGCGGCGTGCTCTATAGCGGCGGCGCGGTCATCTACGCGCTCAAGCGCCCTGACCCGTGGCCCCGGGTGTTCGGCTACCACGAGATTTTCCACGCCCTGGTCATCGCCGCCGCCGTGTGCCACTTCGTCGCGGTGACGATGGCGCTGATGCGCTACGCCTCCTAGCGGCGCACGAGGAGCCCGGTCAGCAGTCCCAGCGCCGCCGCCCCGAGGAGCGTCAACAGGAGCGGCGCGACCAGGCCGGGGCACGGGCACAGTTTTGGGCACAGTCATGGGTCGTCTCGGGGACTGCAGTCGGGGACGGCACCGTCGGTGATCCGGTGTCGACGGGCACAAGCATCGGCCACCGACTACGGGGCCAACTGCTTCGCGAGCCGCTCGGCGTGGCCGGTGGCGCCGATCTGCTCGTACAAACGCCGCGCCTCCTCCAGCCGCGCCCGGTGCTGCCCCGAGTCACCGAAGGCGAGGGCCAGGGCAGCGCGTTCCTCGGAAATCCACGGCAGGATGGCGGCGTACCCGATCTCGCGCGCGAGTTGCTCGGCGGTCTGCAACGCTGCCGTGATGGCCTCGGCATGAGCCGTCACCGAAGCGCACCGCAGCACACGCGCCTGGCCAAGATGGGCGCGAACCGTGGCGTTGCGCGGGGAGAACGATTCGCATTTGAGAAGTGTCTCGGCGATCAGCTCCTGTGCGCGCGCGATCTCTCCCATGCCGGCGGATCCTTCTGCCCAGAACGTCAACATCATTGTTTCCCACATCATCCCCACTCGATGTGTGCGAATGATCTCGATGCCTTCGCGCCCCCAGCGTTCGGCTTCCGGCCAGAGTCCAAGGAAAGACGCGACGTGGCCGCAGCTCAGTCTGGCGGCGACCCTGGAAATGGACACGTCGATTCTGTCGGCGATCTCGAGGGCTCCGCGTCCATGGCGTAACGCTTCCTGGAGGTGGCCGCGGGCGAAGAGGACTTGCCCCCGCCACGCGTTCGCAGCACCGATGGTCTCGATCTGTTCCCCCTGGCGAGCAGCTTCGAGACAACGCAACGAAAGTTGCTCGGCTTCGTCGAGACGCCCTGTCCATGCGAGGACGACCGAGCGCAAACCAAACAAGAATGTTCCAGACCACGTCAACAACAGTTGTGGCTGCCGCTCGATCAGATTGATCGCGTCGTCCGAAGCCGCCAACGCCTGCAGAAGGGTGCCGCTGAGAATGGCGGTACCTATGCCGTTGATGGCAATTTCGAGAAGGCTGGCGGGGTCGCGCGCGCTGGCCAAATCCGGCGTCGAGCTGCCGAGGCCGCGTCCCGCAGACCAACCGGCGCGCGTGTGTAGGGTGACCATCACCGCTGCCGCCTCGGCGTCGCCGAGCCGCTGCGCGAGATGCATGCCGCGCTCGAACGCGCGTTCGAGCTCTTCGGCGTCGAGGCCGAGACGTACGCCGAGATCGATGAGCTGCCGGCAGATTTCCAGCTCGACCCGGTTGCTCTCTACCGACTCGATGGCGCGACCGATGAAGGTGTGCGCGGTACGCGCATACTGCATGGCGGTGACAAAACCACTGCTGTGCTCGGTCCAGCGCGCCGCCTGCGCGTACCAACGGGCGGCCTCCAGCCACTCCTCCGCGCCTTCCCACTGGCGCGCGATCAACGCGGCGTGCTCGTCGGCCTTGGTGCCCGCCGTGTCCACCAGGGCGCGGGCAGTTGCCGCGTGCAATGGCCGCCGCCGGTCGGCAAGTTGCGTGTTGTACGCCACCTCCAACGTCAACGCGTGCTTGAAGGCGTACTCCTGCACCGGATAGATCGCCTCCTCGTAGATGAACTCGCTGTCGAACAGCTGCGCCAACGTGGCGTCGAGGTCAGACTCCAACTCGGGATGCGTTTCGGCCACGACCCGGGCGAGCAACGGCCGCGCAAACACCTTGCCGATCACCGCCGCTGTCTGCAACAGGTGCTTCGCCGCGGATGGCAAGCGGTCGATGCGCGACCTCAGGATCGTCTGCACCGTCGGCGGAATCGTCACGTCGGCCACCGCACGCACCAATCGATACGCTCCTTTCGTTCCCTGCAACGCATCCTCTTCGGTGAGCGATTGGACCACTTCCTCCATGTAGAACGGATTGCCGCCCGTGCGCTCGACGATGCGCTGCGCCAGTCCCGCCAGTGAGGCGTCGGTGCCCAGCACCGCACCGAGCAGCTCCGTGGCGGTCTCCGGGCCGAGCGGCTCCAGCGAGATATGCCGGTAGTGTTCCGCCTTCATCCACCGCGCCTGGAACTCGGGCCGGAAGTTCCCCAGCACCAGCGTGTGCGTCGGCGGGACGGAGTCCACCAACTGCGCGACGAAGGCGGCGCTGGCCGGATCGATCCAGTGCAGGTCTTCCAGCAAGAACACGACGGACTCGGGTTGCTGGCTGCGCACGCTGGCCAGACGCCGCATGACGCCGAACAGCGCCTGCTGCCGCGCCTCGCCGCTCAGCTCGGGTGCGGGCCGTGCCGGGTCGGGAACACCCAGGAAGTCGAACATGAGTGGCAGGACATCGGCGAACCCGGCATCGAGCAGCAGCATGCGCCCGGCGATCTTCTCGCGCGCCGTGCGGTCGTCGTCGTCGGTGGTGATCCCGAAGTAGCTGCGGAACAGCTCCAGCACGGGCAAGAGCGGCGCGCTCTTCTCGTGTGAGACACCGTGCGCTTCGTAGACCCGCACCCCGCGGGCGCGGCACATCGTGGTGAACTCGTAGCACAACCGGCTCTTGCCGACGCCGGCGTAGCCGACGATGCCCACGACTCGGCCGTTACCCTGGCGAGCCTCTGCGAGCGCCTGTTCCAGGGTCTGCATCTCCGTCTGCCGGCCGACGAACTTCGACAGGCCACGGGCGCGCGAGATGTCGAACCGCGTGCGCAGCGCGCCCACCCCGAGTAGCTCGTGCACGCGGATCGGCCGACTCACGTTCTTGACGTGCGTTTCGCCCAGGTCGCGCAGCTGGAAGTAGCCGTCGACCAGGCGGGCCGTGTGCTCGGTCAGATAGACTCGGCCGGGATCGCAGATCTGCTCCATGCGCGAGGCCAGACCGACGACATAGCCCTGCGCCGTATATTCCATACGCAGATCGTCGCCGATCGCGCCGACGACCACCTCACCGGAGTTCACGCCGATGCGCACCAAGAAGGTCAACCCGTGATCGAGCCGCAGCCGATCGGCGGCGGCGCGCAGCTGCTCCTGCAGCCGCAGGGCGGCGTAGCAGGCGCGCTGCGCGTGGTCCGCGTGGGTGATGGGCGCCCCGAACAGCGCCATGATGCCGTCGCCGGTGAATTTATCGACGAAGCCGTCGAAGCGTTCCACGCCCTCCGACAAGATGCGGAAGAAGCGCTGCATGATCTGCGAGAACGCTTCCGGATCGAGCTGCTCGGCCAGCTCCATCGAGCCCTTGACGTCGGCGAACAGCACGGTGACTTGCTTGCGCTCGCCTTCCAGGGCGGACTTCGATTGCAGGATTTTGTCGGCGAGGTGTTTGGGCGTGTAGGAGCGAGGGGTGGGGGTTGCGGCTTGGGACGTGGCGGTTAGCGGCGCAGCGCACGCCGGACAGAACTTCGCCTTCGGGGGCGCCTCGGCGCCACACGCACAGCGGCGCACGAGAGGGCTGGCGCACTCCACGCAGAACTTCGCGCCCGGCGGGTTCTCGTGCTGGCACTGGGGACAGTGCATCGGTGCGCCCTGTGTCCCAGATTGCTCCCGCGGCTGTCAAGAACGCGACCCAGCGGGGGCCGCTGATTGACGATCAGGAGTGCTATCGTTCAACCCTTGTCGTTTATGCGCGAGGTCGATCAGATGGGCTTCGAGCCTGCGATCATAAACCGGTAGAACCGACGCGGCTCCCCAATCGGGAAATCGCCGCTCGCCTTGTGCTGCACCGACGCGTTGTCCCAGGCCAGCACATCGTGGGCCCGCCAGCGGTGAGCGTAGCGCGGGGCGCGCTGCTCGGCGTGATCCTGTAGTGCTTGCAGCAGGGCACGGCCTGCGTCGATCGCCATGCCCTCGACGTGGGTCGCTCGATCGAGATCGATGTAAAGGGCACGGCGGCGGGTGACTGGATGGGTCCGCACGATCGGATGCATTACATCTTCGAGTGCATCGTTCAGGCCGCACGCAGAGACCCGTGGAGGAAAGGCATTGCGGTTGTTGTAAGCGTAGACCGCGCGCAGGCCCTGCAAGCGCTTCTGCATCTCGGGAGCGAGCAAGTCGTAGGCGGCGCGCATATCAAGAAAGACCGTGTCCCCCCCGCCGCTCGGCGGCAGCTCCTGCGCGTTCAACACGGTGAACGCGGCGGGCGGATCGGTGTACGTATCATCGACGTGAAAGGTCTCGAACAGGCCGGGACGCCGGTCGTCGAGGCCGCCAAAGGAGATGGCGCCGAGCGGCGCGCGCATCTCATCGGTCAATACGAAGCCCGCATCGATGATCTGCATGTCGGCATCGTAGCGCAGCTCGCCACCGTCGCGCGTCCGACCGACCGGATCCTTGATCGGACCGAACATCGCCGCGACCTGACGAAAGGTCTTCTCGTCGAGAGGCGCGTCGCACCGCAGGCAGAGGACACCGTATTGCGCCAGCGCGTTGCGAACCGTCGTACGGGCCGCCGCGTCCGAGGCATCGCCTGTTGGCCGCAGGCCGACGATCTCGGCCGCGCCGAACGCCCCTGGGGGCGTGTGGACTTCCATCGCTTTCACGATGGCGGCCTTGATATCAGCAACTTGCCCTCAGAGTCCACCGCGGTGGTCTCGCCGATAGCGTGACGGATGGTGGCCGCGGCCCGCCTTCACGGAATAGCGGTTCCGTCCCTGGCGCGCCGCTCCACCTCTTGGCGAAGACTGCTCATCATCTTCGGTAGCGACCTGTCAACGAGATAGCTCTCGATCAACGCGGG
This sequence comes from Candidatus Margulisiibacteriota bacterium, assembly GCA_035541735.1. Taxonomy (GTDB): domain Bacteria; phylum Desulfobacterota; class Binatia; order HRBIN30; family HRBIN30; genus DATKMS01. The sequence continues at coordinate 15,096 of DATKMS010000101.1, read as the reverse complement.
CACCGGCTTACCCGTGTCGACGCGGTCGCGCGACAGCAGCAGCGCCGCAGCCGGGCCGTGCGGGAGGACCTGCCAGCTGCCGTTGCTGTCGCGGATATCGTGCGGCGCAGAGTGATCGAGCACGAAAGTCATCAAGCCGCGGGCCGGATCGAGGGTGGCGATCAGGGTGTATCGAATCTTCGCCCAGAAGACATCCACCGATTGTCGAATCCAAGCGCGATTGTTCTCGACCCGGTCGATGTGTGACTCGCTGACATCGGGCAAGACTTTGGGACGCGATTCGAAGTCGGCGAGTACGGCCCATACCTCGGTAGCCGGCCGCGGCACGATCACGGCTGCGACGCGCTCGCGGGGGACTGAACCGTCACCTTCGCCGCCCTTCGCTGCGGGCGAATGGTCGACGATCACAACTCCACCCTTCTCGAGGCTGACCCACTCGGCTTCGGAGAATAGCTCCCGCGCGCCTCCAGCCGGTTCCTCGCAAGCGACGCATGGTGGACGCAACAGCTCGTTCGGCAACTCCGCAGCGGAGGCAACCGCCCAGGTCAAAATGAAAGCGATCGCGGTGATGACCTCCATGCCTCGCCGAGGATGCAAAGGCCGGAGAAGCGATTGAGCAGCGGCGAGCAAATGACGTCGCCTCTAGTCGGGCCGTGACGATATACGGACGATGAACGCAGTGTCCTTCAATTAGTGCGCCCGCGCGTGGTGCCGGGGGCGAGGTAACCGATCAGTCCTGTCTATAAAAGATGTTTCCCCAATTGGAGTTGACGGTCCAGTTCCGAAGCCAGAAACCGGACACAGTCGGGTTGACGCCATCGTTGAGTACGTCGATCCACGAGCCATCCGCCGAAAAGGGGACGTCCACCACCTGCTTATCGGGCGAGAAGTTCAACACGATGATGAACCGCTCGAGTCTCCCGTCGTCGGTTCCCCAACGGTGGTAAATTACGACTTGCTTTTGGACATCGATGCCGTAGCCGTCGGAATCGAACTGAGTCTTCCATTCCTCCCAGCCCGGCGGATAGAAATTGTCGGATCTGAGGCCCGCGTGCGAATTCCTGATGGTAATCAGTTTCTGGTAGAGCGCGAACAGTGTCGAGCCGATCCAGTCCTTGAGAAACTCCCAGCGCAGAGGCCGGGTCTGGACACGTCGGCCGCTGTTCTGGTCATTCTCCGGAATCCAGTGATCTTCGGCAAACTCCTGGCCGTTCTGCACCAGCGGCGTGCCGGGAGCCGTGAACAGCGCGATGGCATAGGGCTGGGTACGGTACCACTGCATGGAGCCGACATTGTCCCGGGCGCCGCATTGCCAGGTACTGTGCGAGTGGTCGTGGTTGGCCGTATAAGTAGTGGCGACCTTGCCGGGATGGAGCCCAGCATGCGTGTCGAGCGCCTTCAAGATGCGGGGATCAATCCGCCAATTCCAAAGATAGTCGAAGCTGCATTGATAGAGTGCATTGTTCCAGTAACTCGTTGCCTCGGTGTTGTTCGTAACCTCCGATGCGGACATATCGAGGTGTTCCAGCGTCAATGAGAAGTTCGGATCGTTGGCGTGCGCCCGAATATCCGCCAGCAGGCGAGGCAAGCCGCGACCATCTTTATCTTCCTTGACGTAGAAGTTCACGGTGTTGTCAAAGCGAATCCCGTCGATCTGAAACTCGTCCATCCAGTAAAAGCAGACATCACGGATGAATTCTTGAGTGCAGCCGTTGTGATAGTCGAGATCCTGTAGCCCGGCAAAGGTGCCGCCGAACGTTCCAACATAGGGGCAGGCCTCCGGACGCTGATAGAACCAGCGGTAGGGGAATCCACTGTAATGAGGATCGATATCCGGACCCACGTGATTGAAGACGCCGTCCATGATGACGTGAATCCCCTTCCTGTGGCACTTCGTAACGAGGTTTCTCAGCCGGGACAGCTGCCTGGTCTCACGGTCCGGTGAGGGATCGGTCATGTCGTTGGTGTAACGATGCTCGACGGAGAAGTACTGGTAAGGTGTGTAGCCCCAGCTGTACAGGTCATTGGCCCAGGCGGTCCACGGGAGAAAGAGGATCGCATTCACGCCGAGCCTCCAGAGATGGTCTAACCTGCTAGACACCGCGTCGAGAGCGGAACGAGAACCCAGGGACTCGTCAGAGTAGCGGTAGTCGTCGGTGAAGTCATCGATGTTCAACTCGTAGACCACCAAGTCGCGCAAGGGTCTGCGGGCCCCGGGCAGCGGCTCCGTTGTCGGCACGGGGCTGGGCCCGATCACAAACCCGGCGTTCTGGTTCCGGATGTCCGCGCCGCCGTAGCGGGAACAGGGATCACCCACCCATCGTGTCTCGCCATTCTCGAAGGTCACAAAGTACTTGTACTGATAGAAACCCGCGGCGAGCTTTGCTGGCGTCGTATACTCCCAGACCCACCCTTTCGGATGGGGGACGCGTACCATCGCATTGGCCGGGTCCAAGCTCCAAGCTTGCTGACCGAGTTGGGTCTGAAAGTCACCGCGCACGTGAATCGACTTGATCCTGGTCTCTCCGTAACCGGCGTCGTCAGGCCGCGGCTCGTACTGCGATGGATCCTTGGTTCTGTCCGGAAAGAAAACGGACAACCTGGCGGTACTAGCTGTTGCCTGGTCGTCAACCCGCCAGGCACCGAACTGTCTATTCTGCTGATCGATATACATGGCTTGTGGCCTCTTTCTCTTCCTCCTGGGCACCCCCAGGAATGGAAATTCACTGCCAATCCTTCAGGTATCCCAATGTATGCTCCCTACCCCGTGGTTCCCCGGCCAATTGCGAGGCAAAGCAGTTCACTCCGGGCGATCCGAATCACTTCTCCGGGCCGCCCGGAGGAGGCCTATCGGAACCTGATCACTGCGGATTCGGCGCCAGGGCGCGCTGGGTGGCGTTGCATTCGAGCTGCGCCACCTGCGAATACCCGTGGTCGTGGAGATCCTTATTGACCCTCTTCAGCAGCTCGGCGCGGGAGATCTTGTTGTTCGCGGCCGTGATCTCGTGCACCCAGTAATAGGTGAATGCGCCGTGGTACGTCCCGCCGATATAGGCGTCGGCACTGGTCTGGTTATCGCGGCAAGCTGCAGAAAGAATCACATTCTTGGCGGCCTTCTCCGCCACGCGACGACGCAGGCCACGAGCCATGAGCGGCAGAACCTTTTGGCAGGCCTCCAGTGAAGGCGGTGCGATATAGCGCGGCCGTCGGTCCGGCATGAGGTCTAAGGCCTTGAGCCCGGTGCCTGAATGACAGGTGTCGAGATACACCTCCAACAGTACATTGTCCGGCACCTGGGCAAAGAGATCGTGCAACTCGTCATCCACGATGACATGCTTCGGATCCCATTGGCCGGCGCTCGCGGCCAGATCATGGGGGCAGAATGCCTCGTCATAGTGGTCGGCTTCGTCGGCGTTCTTGTCCGGCACCTGCGTGCCATGGCTGGACATGCTGAAGACCAGATAGGCGTACTTGCCGGTTTTTGCGCCATCCACCATGGTCTTGAGTTCCGCCATGATGGCAGCCTTTGTGGCCTGAGCATCCGTCAACAGCTTTATGTCCGCATTCGTACCGGTGGTGCCGGTGAAGCCCAGAAACTTTGTGAGAACGCCAATCATCTGATTGGTGTCGTTCACGCAGCCATGGAGCGTGCTGCCCGGGTAGTTCTTGAACAGGTTGATACCAACACACACGGCTCTGCGATTCGACATGGTTACCTCCGTTGATTTACACAGTGAGTACCAAGCACTGGAAAGGTTCGACACCGAAGCAGGCATCCCCTTTTTCGGCTCAGGTCGCCTCTATCTGTCTAAGCTCGACACCCTGTGGCAACCCTTTCTGTACCTGCTGGATGAACTGGGTCGCGACTTCGCCGAGCTGCTTCGTAAGCTGAGAGTTCTTGACAGCCGGTTGAACAGCATTCACCAGCTGCAATACCGCAGTTGCCAACTCAAGCTCGGGGAAGTTCACAGGTCCTGGGCCAGGAAAATGAATTTTCTCTATGAGAGCGGGCACCGGAAAACAGTGCCGCTTCCCATGGATCGTGATGCAGATTTGCCACATAGTGATGCCCTCCTTGTCATTGGACGCGCGTCGTCAGCGCTTCCCAGCGTGCGTCCGTGTTGTTTGTTCATCCCAACCATCTGCCCCGGCCGTGATACTGATCACGAAACTGGACCGACGTTGGGTGTGCGTGTTCGGCCTCTCTGCTGCGCTAGCCCATGGACCCGCCCTCCTTGACTGGGTCGCGTACACTAGCGGCGTCTCTCCAACGTCTTTGGCCGCGTCCCTTTGGCGTCTTTGTGCAAAATTGAAGGGTTTCCTTGCTGCCAGCGGGCGTCGCGGCGAAGGTTGCCTGGAGGTGTTCTTCTCGGCCTCCTGTCGCGCGTCGCCTGTCAAGTCCTCACCGTGGTGCCCCTCGTCGTTGATGACGAGGATGTTTGTGATGCCCATCAAGTCGGGCATCACACGCTGAAGCATCCGCCCTTCCGTTTCGAGCGTCTTGGGTTCTTCACCTGTGCGACCCTGAAGGAGTTGGCGTCCGCCCTGTGACAGTTCGATACGCTCCCGCAGCTTGAAGGCGTGGTAGTTGGTGATGACGATCTTGGCCCGCTTCACGTCGCCGAGGTGATGTTGCCAATCCTGAAGAGGGCGGGCCGTCTCCGGCGTGACCTGCCAATGATTGGGATTGGGCAAAGACGGCCGGCGTCCACATACCTGCGCACTTCATTAGTGATGATAACGCCAGTGAGTCGTTGGCCCGACGAGCCTGCTTGACCGTGCGCTCGGACGCGAGCCAACTCCTCACGGACACATGATTTCGGGCAGGATCCGGGAACCGCGAAATCGGTCCCGCTGCTTCCCCTCTGCTTCCCTGGTCGCAAACCGCCTCACCCCACTCGCTGGAAGCCACAACAAAAGGCTGTGATTCAAATAGGTGGGTAGAAAAGCTGGCGCGCGGATTCGAACCGCGGACCTGCTGATTACGAATCAGCTGCTCTACCGACTGAGCTACGCCAGCGTGCGTGATCGCTTGCGAACGGTGGTTTTCGAACTCCGCCCTGGCGATTAGCCAATTTCAGCCGGCGTGTCCAGTTGCATCGTTACTTTGAAACCGCGACCGCGTGCTTGAATGCGCCCGATGCGCTCGCCAAGTCTTCGCTCTGGGTTACAGCTTGTGCTGTGCACCTTGCTGTCGCTCGTCGGCGGCTGTGTGGCGCGTTACGTCACGTTGTCGGAGAAAGGGCGGACTTATCAATCGAAGCTCTCGCTATTGGCCGCAGCCTCGACAATCGGGGGTGAGGGATGTCGTGCTGATTCTTCCTCGAGCCGAGTGGAAGGCTCGCCGATCGCCCTCGGATGACACGGCTCAGCGCATTTTTCCGTGCGTCGGTAGGCGTGCGACGGCGATGCGCGTTTCCCCGATCCCTTTGCCTCTTGGCGCCAATGAGCCTTTGTGCGATTTCCGTGGCGCTATTTGGCCGCAGACCATCGGGACAGCAATGTTCGGCGACTACACCGTCTGGCTCTGGCTTTTGAAGCTCGGCGCGTTGCTCAACCTCTATTTCTTGGTGGGCACAGCGGCGGTCAACGCTGACGCATACGTCGTTGTCCCGGCGCAGATTTTCCTTGTGGTGTCTCTCTATCGATGCCTGTTTCCAGTGCGCTACGAGCACTACGTCGTGTTTCACGATTCCGTCTTGTCGTCGGTGTTCGCGACACGCGTGCTCGCCACGTTCGCGGAGGTGGCCTACATCTTCCTATTCGCCTGCGTCCTTCAGCTCCTCAATGTCGAAAACGTGAGCTGGGTCAATGGCCTCGCTTGGTTGATGGTCCTTCAGGTCGTCATCTGCCAGGTGTGCGTCTGGGTGGCGATCTTGACCGAGCGGTTCGAGTTCTACTTCTACGAAGAGCTGGGTTGGGTGTTCATGTTCGTGGCCAACACGATTGCCAGTGCCTATCTCTACCTGACCGTCGGCACGCTCGCCGGCAGAGAGATTCTTCTTGAGTTGAACCTGGTGTTTGGCGTGGTCTATTTGCCCTTCCAGGTGATCAACCTCGTCGCCGTGCGCGCCCAGGCGAAGAAGCAGGGTCACTCGGAGGCGCGGTGGACTTTGGAACGGTTCGCAACCGGTCTCCGGCGATCCATTCGAGTGAAGAACCCGCGTACGGATGCCGAATCCTGGGGTGGGATCGTAGGTCTGCTGTGGATGACAGGCTATTGGGCAACACTGCTTCCGATGTGGGTGTATTACATCATTCGAGTGCTCTCGCCGGACTGGGCGATGTCGTAGCCGTACCGGGTTCCGTAGCACGGGTGGGGAGCCGACGTTCCGGAAGACCTTCACCAGCGGGCGGTAGTACCATTGCGTACGGTCGCGGCCACCGTTCAAGCTTTCCCACAACTCCTCTCCCACCTCACGGTAGCCGCGCAGCATGGCACGCCCGTTGTGCAGCTTGTTGGCGGCCGACACCGGCCGTGCTACGTGCGCAAAGCCTTCTCCCGCTTGTACCCGTAGAGCCAGCGCGACTCGGTGGTCCCGAGGTTGCGGACCGTATGCCGCGCGCCGGCCGGGATGAGCAGCTCCTCGCCGGCCCGCGGGTGATGGATCTCGCCTGCGATCTCGAAGTCCACCTCACCCGTGACGACCATGACGAGTTCGTCGGTCTCATGGACGAAGTCGGCCCACACCTGACCCGGCGGATCGACCCACAGGCCACACGAGAAACCCCGCTTGCGCCAGGCGGCGGCGACAGCGTTCTGATCCACTGGCGTTGCCACAACCTCGATCATGCGGAAGCCCCGCGGTTGTGGCAACCCTGCCGGTGATCCTCCCGCTTGACGGCAAGGGCACCCAATACGCATGCTGTCTCCAGGAGGATCGATTCCCACGTGACCGTTGTGCGCCTCTCGACCGTGTGTGTGATCGCCTTGTTGTCGGCGGTGTGTTTGCCGGCCTGGGCTGCGACGCGCAGCCCCACACCGATTTCGGCAACGCACGAATGCAACCCTTCAGCAGCCGACTGCCCGGTCGGAACCCAGTGCTATTGTTGCTGCGGCACTTGGGTGTGCATGCCTCCTTACCTTCCCTGCTGTGCCTCTTCCTGTGCAGAGCCGACCGCGGTGCCGACGCCGACAGCAACACCTACCCAGTGTAATCCGCTCGTCAACAACTGTCCTTCAGGAACAACGTGCGGGTGTTGTTGTGGGCGGTGGGAATGTCTGAATGGCAGCGAAGTCTGCTGCGAGATTGCATGCGTCCTTCCAACACCGACACCAACGCCGTTTGCGGTCTGTACTCCACCACCGTGTCGTTCCGGTGAAGTCTTCTATTGCCCAGGAAACTGCCCCGGTGGCTGCGGGACACAGTGTGCGACACCAACGCCGAGCCCGACGGTGACTCCGACGCCATCGGGACCATGCACGAGCATTCCCTGCGGTGGGGACTGCGTCATGTGCCCACCATGCACTCCGGGCACCATTTGTCCCGAGGCCCTCTGTTACCTCGGCACGTGCGAGATGGTCGAGGGGAGGTGTGGATGCGTGCCTGGGATACACACGCCGATTGCTTCGCCGACATCCACACCCACGCCATCGATTTCTGGGTGCGTCGGCGATTGCAACGGGGACGGCGTGGTGACCGTCAATGAACTGATCACCGGGATCGGCATGGCTCTCGGCTCACTACCAGCTAGTACGTGCCTGTCGTTTGGCGTTCCGCAGAGTTCGTCGATAGTGATCGGCAACATCGTGCGGGCTGTGGACAACGCTCTGAACGGCTGTGCGACAGGACCGCCGTCGTTGTCGCTCTCGGTGCACGTCGTACGTGATGCTGCCACACACGCTGTGCAAGCCGTCGCTGATCTCACGAACAGCGGTGGGGTCGGGGTGTCATATCTCGAAGGCTGTAGTGCGTTGTGTCGCCCGAAGGTGTACCGTGCGATCTCGTTTGAATTGATTGGGCCACACGGCAACGAGGTGATTGTCGAAGACCCATGTGGCGGTATTTTGCTCTGCCCAGAGGGTCCACAGCTGCTCGCACCTGGAGACTCTGTCGAACAGACACTCGAAATCACAGGGTCGGAATGGATAACCGACGCGACTCCACCTCCCCTCGACGGGGATTGCGGCATTTGTACCCAAAAGGCGCTTGAATCTGGCAGGTACCAGGTCATCGCGCAATTCCGGTACGCGACGGACCTCAACAACCCGTGGCTCTTCCCTGACGAGATCGAGGCCACCGCCGAATTTGATTGGCCTTGAAGACGGGTTGGACGGACGCGCGATGCTGCTGACCTGCCCCCCCCGTGCGCCGATCATCGGGGCTCGGCGCGGGTTCGCGCACGACGGAGCGTATCCACAGTGGTCAAACACAACGCGAGCCAGGCCAGTCCCTCTGCCATCGCGGCCAGTACGTCGCTCAAATAGTGCACACCGAGGTAGAGACGGCTGAAGCCGATGAGGAGGATCAGTACGCCGCCGACCACCACCGCCAACACGCGCCAGCGCCACGCGGAGAATCGAGAGACCGCCAGGGCGGCGAGATACCCATAGAATACCGTTGCCGCCATCGTGTGACCGCTCGGAAAGCCATAGCTCGTCAGCGTCAAGATCGGATCAGTGAACTGCGGCCGGGCGCGGTGGAATGCGCTCTGAAGGAGCACGTTGAGCAGCATGCCTCCCGGCACCGTGAGCACAAGCGCGAGCAGTGGGTACCACTGCCGCCGCCCCAGCAGGACGAGGGATAGGAATGCAGCGAGGCTGCTCACCAGCGCTGGAGAGCCGAGAGCGCTGAGCCCCAGCATGAAGGCCGTGAGATCCGGCGTAACTCGGGCGTGCAACCACGCCGCGAGATGTGCATCGACGACCGTTAGCGGACGTCGCGCCACAACCCCCTTGGCAATGCCTCCGAAGACCCAGCTCGCCGCGGTGAGGACCAGCGCGCCGAATGTCAAGCGCAGACCGAAAAGTTCCCCGGCAGACAACCGGGCCTCGACGAACGCCCGGAGCGGGGCAGTGCGGCGTCGCGCGTTTACGACCCAGCGGTGTTGGAGCACCCCTTGCCAGCGCAGCGTAACTTCCGTCTCGTGGCGTGCGAGCCAGCGCCACAGCCAGGCCGCCCCAACAATGAGCAGCAACACCGCGCCTACGATCGCACTCGCACGCCCAATCCAGCGCTCAGCCCTCCGCCACCCCTCGCCCACGACGTAGCCGAGCAGCACGAAGCTACCGGACCACAGCACGGCACCAAGGGCATTGTAGGTCAGGAACTGACGGTAGCGCATGCGCGAGCATCCGGCGACAAACGGTGCCAATACGCGTAGAAACCCAACGAATCGCCCCATGAACACCGTCTTGCCTCCGTGCCGGACGAAGAAGGCCTCGGCCCGCTCCAGGTGGGTCGAGTTGATGCCGGCCCAACGACCGTAGTGCAGCAGCCATGGGCGCCCCAAGCGGCGTCCCAGCTCGTAGCCAATGCTGTCACCAACGACCGCGCCCGCGGTGACCACGATGATGAGATCGCCGAGACGAAGCAGCCCCTGACTGGCGAGGAACCCGCTCACCAGGATGAGACTCTCACCGGGCACGAGCAGACCGAGGAAAGCCGAGCATTCCAGTGCCGCGCCGAGGAAGAAGATGAGGTAGCTCCAATGGCCGAGACGACCAATGTGCTCGATCAGTTGGTCGATCGCCGTGCTCACAACTGCCCGCCCCCGGCAGTTCTGGTTGATTCGTGTCGCGCAGTGGGATTCGCCTTTCGACCCATTCGCCTGTGAGGATAGCTGTCGGACGATCGCGTGTCTTCTTGCCTCACTCTGCGTACGTGAGACCGGCGTAAGCAGGGTCTGCGGGTCGGCGCAACGCGGTGCTGGGCGCAGATAGTAGTCGGCGCGCTCCGAATCGTGGGAAACCAACGGCTTGACCTTGTGAATGTTGGGAACGGGCAGCGGACGCTAGGTCGTTTACGCGGCCTGACGGCCATTCCCGCCGAACCCGTTGTCCGTTCGCGGCTGCTGGCATGAAGGTTGCGTTGTCGCCCCAATGGGCGCTTAAGGCGCGGCGACACCATGCTCGGGGTTCTCACTCTCGCCTACAAGCTGCTGGTCACCGTGAATGTGTTGACGCTGCAGACGCAGTTGGCGGCCACCGAGGCGCAGCTCCCGCCATTGCAGCAGAAGCGGACGCAGACCCGACACCTGCTGGCCACTCTGCTCGGTCAGGAACCGGCGGCATGGAGGTCCCCGCACCTCCAACTAGCGGCGATCGAGATCCCCCGTGACCTGCCCCTGACGCTCCCATCAGAGCTGGTTCGGCAGCGGCCCGACATTCTCGCGGCCGAGGCGCAGCTCCGCCGGGCCAGCGCCGAGAATCGGCGTGGCGACCGCGGCGATGTTTCCTCGTCCGGCAGCTATGGCTCGAGCAGCACCTCGACTGCAGATCTGTTCAGTGGACCGGCGGCGCTGTGGTCGATCGCTACCGACCTCGCGGCCCCCGTTTTTCACGGCGGCACGCTATGGTTCCAGCGTCGTGCGGCTATCGACAGCTACCAGCAGTCCCTCGCCACCTACCGCCAGACCGTTCTCAGCAGCCTGGCGCAGGTCGCGGACACGCTGCGAGCCTTGCATCACGTGGCGCTATTCGTCGCCCTCGGCGGCGCATGGTGGGATGCGCAAAGCTACATCCTGCACGGATGAACCGCGAGCCGCGGATGATTCGGTTCGACGGCCGGAGGTCTTGCAAGCAATTGCCGGCACACCCATTGTCGGTCGTGGCATGAGGATGCAAATGGAGAACAGACTGCGCGCGTGCTGCATCGCTTTCATCAGCATCACACTGGTCACGCCGTTTTCTGCGCCAGCCAGTACACCCCCGGAGTGCGTGGGCGACTGCCACGGGGACAGACAGGTTACCATCGATGCACTCTTGTTGATGGTGAACATCGCGCTCGGAAATGAGGCCGTCAGCCTCTGCACTCCAGGAGACGCGAACGACGACAACACGATCACCATCGACGAAATCCTCGCGGCGGTGAACAACGCGCTCAATGGCTGCAAAGGCGAGTTTGTTCTGACCATCGCCAATCTCCAATTCACGCCCACCGAGGTGGGTCACCACCAAGGCAACGGTACGGTCCAAATCAACGGGAGCTTTGATTTCAGCGATCCCCACGGGGACGTGACGACCCTGCACGTGGCGGCGGGCGTCGGCAGCGATCAGGTCTTTCCCATCCCCGGCGCAAGCGGTCGTACGAGCGGCACGATCACGGGCGCCTTTTCCGTCAGCAGCGAAGTCCTCGGGCAATTCCCCTTTCGGATCTGGGTGACTGACGGGGAAGGGGACCGCTCAAACAGCCTCTTCGGCACAATCAGTGTGGCGGTGGACGACACGGGCACGGTGTGGGAGACACAGGCCGTCCCTCCTTGCTGTGGCAGCCCGAGCTACCACACCAGCCTGGCTTGGTCGGGCACTCAGTTCGTGGCGGTCGGACCCACTGGTTCGATCCTCAGGTCCCCGGACGGCATCAACTGGGACGGAGCGGCTTCCACCGACTGGGGTGGGCTCATGGCAGTGGCTTCGTCCGGCAGCCTATTCGCAGCGGTGGGAGGGGACGTCATCTTCATTTCGGCGGACGGCGTCAACTGGACGCCGCGGCCCGGAGTGCCCATTCAGCCGCAGGGCGGCCAGCTACGCGCGATTGTCTGGAACGGGAGCAAATTTGTCGCCGTTGGGTGGCTGAATGGTCCATTCACCACCTCGCCGCCCTCGGCACTTGCCCTCACCTCGGAGGACGGCATCACCTGGACTCCGGTGATTCTGCCTGACATCGCCGCTCGGTGGCTTGACGTGGTGTGGACGGGCACCGGATTTCTTGCCGTAGGTGTGGTGCCCGCTCTTACCATACCAGGGCCGCCAGCCATCGCGGCGGTGGCGTCTTCCCCCGATGGCGTCAACTGGACGGCCTTCGCCCCCCGAGTTGACCGCCCGGGTTTCAATCACGTCGCGTGGAACGGTAGCCGGTTTGTGGCGCTCGCCAGTCAGGGTGTCTTCACCTCCGCCGACGGGATGGACTGGCAGGCCATACCCTCCCTGGCCAACCTCACATTTTACGCCGTGGCGTGGAGCGGCACGCGCTTTCTAGTTGTCGCCGGCGCTGACGAGAAATCCTACTATTCGCGCGACGGGCTCACTTGGACCGCCGGAGGCAGCCCGAATTCGGCAGCCTATGCCCTTGCTTGGGTGGATGACCGCTGGACTGCCGTGGGGGCCGGTATTCTGTCGTCACCCTGAACGCGCCAGCATTGGGATGCTGCTCACTGCGGACACTACGGTCACGCGGCGCGTCCACGCCATAACGAGCATCAGGGTCGGTGAGTCTTCCTTGAGTGCAGCCTCATTGCGTAAACGGGTGTATCGGTATGGCGAACCAAGATCGCCACGTCGGTCTCACCGTAGCTGGCGATGCGAAAGCGCCCAAACGTGTGAGCCCTCTGCACTGCATGTGCTGAAATCGCCTGCGCATCGGCAATCGGGTCCAAGCCGTTGCGCGCATCGAGGATGCTTTCCCACGTCCACGCCGCAGTAGTCAGCCTTGGCCACGCAGACCCGATGGGTGCGGCAATCGAGTAGAGGTGCGCGCCGTCGCCAGCGGAGAAGTAGACGAATCGATCGAGGTTGGGGGCGTATTCGATGGCAGCGTACGCCGCGATGACGGGACGATCTCCACGGGATGCGAGCGGCGCGGCATCCCGGTCGGGCGTACTGGGATCGATTGCGTACAGCCCATTTCGCGCACTGACGACCACCACGATAACGTCGCGCACCGGGTCAATCTGCATGGCGTTGTGGTTCGCGCTCCGAATCTTCTTGGGGTAGAGCGTCCCCCACGACCCGAAGGTGCCATCGCCGTTATCGCCGTCTGGACGGAAGCCAATGAACGCGTTGCCGCTGTCCCCCGAATGGCCCCACAGGATGCGGCGCGTTGCGTCCCACGTAGTAAAGCCTCCCGAAGCGAGAATCGCGGCAGGATGTCGAGGGCCTCTGCGCCACGTCAGTGAATCCAGGTTGAACAGATGCGGGATGGGCACGGCCGTCACGTCGGGTCCCAGCTCGATCTGCCCCTTGAATAGGAGGTAGTCGTTGCTCACCGGATCATATTGGACATAGCCGTAGGTATGCGGCGGCAGGGGCGAGCCGTCAGGGTAGACCGCGTCGGGATAGACAGCGCCAGCGCCATACTCGTCTGGTGCTCCCGCAATGTACCCGTCAGAGATGCGTGACCATTGGCGAGTGCCAAGATCGAACGCATGGACGTCGGAGCCGAAGTAGTCGTTGTGCCCCCCACCAAAATGAATCATCGCTCCACTGGCACCGAAGCCGGACGCGAACGCCGCGCCATTCCACGCCTCGGTGATTGCGGCAAACCCCATTGTCCCGTGCCAGGGCGAATGTGGACGCCGCCCGAGCGATCGCCTGAGCAATTCTTTCGGGTTTCGGGCGGGGTTCAACTTCACATCCTTCGCCGGATCGTTGTCTTCGAGGTAGCGCGTGCCAGGCGGCGTTGCCTGCAGGCGGAGATCGGGATGATCGCCGGATATGCGATACCAACGACCTGGCGCCATACGTTCTACCCACGAGGGAACGCTGGGTGCTGAACGGGTGGAAATCATGCATCAACGTTGATGGGGATACTCTATCAGTCGTGACTGAGCACGGGTACGCACCCAAATCCCTGCAATGCGCCGTGGTCAACCCGAACGGCCGCGGATTCGTTAGCAACGCGAAGACGCGGTGCGTCAGGGTGCCGTTGCCGGAACGGCGGCTGCTTCAAAGCAAGGAGATTCTATGACACCGTCGAAATTTGCCAAGTTGCTCGCACCACTTGCCCTCGCGCTAGCTGCGCCACCGGTTCTGGCCCACGGCCCCGGTGGTGGAGGCGCCTGCGGTGATATCAGGGGGCAGATGGAAAGCCTGTGCGCTGGAGCGCCCCCTGGGACCTGTCTGAGCACGCTCTGCCCGGACGTTCCGGCCGGACCGGGGCAATGGGCGCAGTGTCTTCTCAATCTCAATGATGGGAAGGAGACCCAGAAGCTTAGTTCGCCCCTGACTGCAGCCTGCGTGACCGAGCTGAACAACAAGCTGCTCGCCATTCAAAAGCAGCAACAGGCGTTCACTGCGGCGTGCGGGGGAGATGTGACGACTTTCTGCAATAATGTGGCCGGTAACCCGTGGAGCACCATGCAGTGCCTGCACCAAGCAGTTAAGAACAATAAGGCGGTGTCGTCAACCTGCCAGGCGCTGCTCGCTCAGCATCAGGGGTTTGGCCATCACCCGCACGGCCCTGGGGAATTCGGGCCTCCCGGTGGGCCAAGGGAGCGGTAGCCGCAATCGTCGGTCTTGATGGCCGGGCCATGTGAAGAGCAACTGGCGCGCTCCGCAGTCATTGATCGCGGAGCGCGCCCCCACGCATGCGGCTGAATACGTGAACGAGAAGGGCGTGCTTATGAGCGTGACGCCCGGGTCTACGTATCTGTAGCGCGCTTCAGCAGCTCCCTGGACAGTCAACGTGTCGCCACGCGAGGCGCTCGCACTCAGTGTCACCGTCTGCCCGGTGGTCGACCCACTGCGGGCTCGCCCATGGTGCCACGCGTTGTCCCGTCGCCAGCGTGATCGCTCCCGCGCCCCGAAGATGACTTCGAATTCGATATCACGAGTGGCGCGCTGCTTGTGCTGGCGCTCGCATCCGCCTGCACCTACCTCGACGTGCGGTACGATGTGCGGTACGCGTTCGACCAACCTTTCCTGGCAGGACATTGGACTCGAAACCATGGCAAGAACGACAACACCAGCTCACCCGGTAGTGCTGCCGCCCTTCATCGTCGTCCTCATGGGCTGTTTCTGCTGTCCGCACGTCGGCGTCGCTGCCGACTCGGGAACGACGCTCTACGAGGCGCGCCGGTGGATAGTCATGAAATCGGCGGCAGCGAACTTTGGGCAAGCTCTTCCCAACGCCAAGGTTGAACTGCTCAAAACAGTCGAACAAGCGAGTCCCGAAGGGAGTGGCGAGCCGCTCTATCGGGTGAATGTAGTCGTGTCGC
>DATKMS010000100.1:0-10780 GCA_035541735.1 Candidatus Margulisiibacteriota bacterium | reverse complement strand
CCCACTGGGTACCGTTGTCGATCGAATGCTCGAGGTAAATGAGAAGGCGCCGCACGCTGACGTAGATCCATCGCGGATCCGAGCTCAGCGTCCTGGCGCCCCAGACCAGGTCCCCCCGCCCTTCGAAGTGGCGCAGCGCGTTGATCCCCTCGGGATTGAGCACCTGCTGCTCGGCGTCGTCGATGTCGCGCTCGAGCCCCACGATGCCCTCAATCCTTTGGTTGGCGGGCGCCTCGAATACGCCCCGAGTCTTGTCGGTGCGCGCGAAGACCCCGGCGACGAATCCGCATGGGGGCAGTTTCAGTCGCGCCGCCGCAGCGTCCTGGGCACCTCGCCGCGCGGGATCGAGGACTTCGAGCCAGGGGTAGTAAAGGGCAGCAAGACTGCTGTCGAAGCGGCCGCGAAAGCTGCGCACCTCGGTCACCGCACCACCCGACGGCGAATCGATCACCGCAAGGCGGTAACGCAGGGTCTCGGCGTGCGCGATCAACGCATCGCACGCGGCGGCGCATTCATCGACATCGGCGTATGCGCTTCCATCGGGTAGCGCGACGATCGCGATTTCGGCGATCCCGCTGAGCGCGGCCAGCCCGGTCGCCCTCTCTTCGAGGTGCTCCGAGGTGCCGCTCGTGCCCGCGAGGTCGGATGGCATCGCGACTGCACCGTCGTGCCCACCGCTCAGGCGACGCGTCGAGTTCGCCTGCAGTGCCACCATCAACCTGGCCGCCACATCGCTGCCGGTCGCCGTCGCGGGATCCCATGCGAGGAACACGACGGCGTTCTCGTCCTCCGGATCGTCCGCCCGCAGGACCTTGCCGATGTAGCGCTCCGTCGATAGATCGGCGGTGACTCCCTCGTAGACATTGACGCTGTCGTCGTCGGTCGTGACCACGACCCGCATCGAGACGAGGTGCATCGCGTCGGTCGAGCCAGGGACGAAGTCGGCGCCGCCACGGCTGAAGACCTGCCGACCATCGCTCGGGTCGATCGTGACCTGCGCCAGATTCGCCAGCGCCAACGGGTCGTTGCCGGTCGGGGGCGCAGCCCCAGAGGGGACGACCTCGATGATCGATCCGCTTGATGCGCCCCTGACCTGCACCGCGCCACCGAATTGCGGCGCCGCGTACGCGTGGTTTGCGCTGCGCACCGCCTGGGTGTCGACCCAGACATTGCCGTAGGCACCGGGCCACCGCGCCGTCCAGGTTGCGGTCGCGCCGGAATCGACCGCCATCGGCAAAGTTGCAACGCCCCAGTCGAGATGCGGCTCCACGCCGCGCGGCTTGAAGACGCGCGCGACATAGAGACGATCCCCCCCGTTCATGAAGAACGCGCGCGCCGCATGAGCGGTATAGCCCGGCCTCTGGTCGCCGCTTCCGGGCGCAACCAGGGCCTCGACCCCGCCGTAGATCGCCTTGAAGTCCGCGAAGCTGCAGAGCAGCCCTGGCTCTCTCCCGCGAGCGCGTCCCGGATGATCGACCGGGCCGTAACGCGTCATCCCGGCAAAGCCCGCGGTACTCGTCGCGACCCCCACGATCGTCTTGCGACGAGCGTCGGATTCCTCGACGTAGACCCCCGGCGGCAGGTACTCGGGCATCGCAGATCGGATGTTGGCGCGACGGACTGAGGTTTCGCGCCTAAGCGCCACCCTGTAGGATGTCACCCATCTCGTCCGCCATGACGCGATGATGTCGAGCAAGGGCCACGGGTACAAGGCCCTGCTGGATCGCAAGCACAGGGAGCAGCGATGGAGCCCATCGAACAAGCGCACCACGAGCTTGATCGACTGCAAGGCATCATCGACCGGCACGAAGGCCACATGTTCGCGCTGCGCGGCTGGCTGCTTGCGATCATCGGCGGCCTGCTGGCGGCCTACTACACGGAGAACATCGACCTCGGGGCGACGCTCCTGCGCGCGGCCCTGCTCCTGGTCGTCGTCCTCTTTCTGATTCTCGAGTCACGGCATGTGAACCTCGTGGAAGCCGTGGTTGAGCGGGCGACCCGCGTCGAGGAGGCGATCCGTCAGCGCGACACGGCTTCGACTGACCAGAACTGGTACGACGGTCCACGCGTCGGCGAAGCTTGTCTTGCCGGGGCGAAGCGGATCCTGCCAAAGAGCGGCATGACCTTCTTTCTGAACCAGTGGTTCTATGTCGCGGTCGTGTTGGTGATCGTCGTGACGACGGTGGCGCTACCGCCCAAGCACATCGCGGCCAGCAAGCACGCAGCGGAGAAGAGCTCGGGCCTGCCAGATGAACGCACGGATGTGCGCTCGTTGCCATACTGCCCGGCACAGGTAGCAGCTGACGATGTGCGGACATGATCTCAGCGGGAGAGATCAACGTGAACAAGACATTCATCTTCGTCCACGGTACCGGCGTGCGCACCGACGATTACCGGCGCAGCCTAATGCTGGTCAAACAGGCGGTAGAGTCGGTTTGGCCGGCGAGCACGGTGCTGCCTTGTTCCTGGGGCGAAAAGGTCGGTGCCAAGCTGGCTTGTGGCGGGGTCTCGATTCCCGACTTTTCCGGCGAGACGCCACTCACCAACGAGATGAAGGCGCTCGCGGTGTTGTGGGAACTACTGGCCACCGACGCTGATTTTGAATGGCTCGAGCTGGCCGGAGCTCCGGCACCCGCAGGTTTCGTGACGGAGGCGATGAAAGACGCGCACCAGAGATTCCCCCAGCGCCTTGCCGCGCTCGGCCAGTTGCCCGCAGCGGTCGCGCAACTGCCGGACGAAGTGGAACGCGATGCGGAGTGGCGGGCCGCTTGTGAAACGGCCGCGGCGGCCCCGGCGCTCGGGTCTGCACTCGCGCAACTGAAGAAGATAGACGCGCGCGTGCGCCGCGCAGGCGCGCGGGCCTGTGTTGCGCACTGGCTGCAGCACCGCGCCTCCGCACGCCTTCCCCTGTGGCCGGCAGAGGCGCGCGACGCGCTCGTGGACACGCTGTTCGCGGAACTGGGTGGTGCCGACGCGGGCAAGGTGACGGACTGGGTCAAGGGGCGTTTTGTCCACGCGGCTAAGCGGTGGGCAACCGATAAGGCTCGGCGCGAGCGCGACGTGCTCTTCAATGCCACCTACCCCATTGCCGGCGACATCCTGATGTATCAGGCGCGTGGTGACGCGATCCGCGCCGAGATCTCCTACGCCATCCGCCATGCCGGCGACGAGGTGGTGGTGCTTGCGCACAGCTTGGGCGGTATCGCGTGTGTCGACCTGCTGGTTGACCAGCCTCACCGCAACGTCAAGACGCTTGTGACCTTCGGCTCGCAGGCGCCGTTGTTGTACGAGCTTGGCGCACTGCGATCGCTCCCGCTCTCGCAACCGCTGCCGCCTACGCACGAGCGGCTGCCCGCGCACTTTCCGGCGGAGTGGATCAACGTCTACGACCGGGACGACCTGCTCAGTTACAAGGCGGCACCCATCTTTAAGCCGCGGGTGAGAGACCTGCAGGTGCGAAGCGGGGTGCCGTTCCCCGATTCGCACAGCGCCTACTGGACACAGCCGGCGATGTGGCAAGAGTTGAAGCAGCGGCTGGCCTGATCAGCATCTGTACCGACCGCCGTGTCAACGCCGATCTCGCTGCCCGCACGCGCGCGCGCGATCATTGTCGGCATCGAAAGCTACGAGCTGCCCGGCGCCGCCGAGTCACCGGATTCGCTGACCCGAATTCCCGATCTCGAAGGCGTCGTCGACGACGCTTGGCGGCTGGCTGATTCCTTGGTCACCGATCTGGGTTTCCGGGCAACGGACATCTCTCTGTGGCTGAGCCCGGCCGCGGTCGTGCCTCCGGATGCCCCGGCGGGCGTGCACCTGCAGCGCTTCACCGAGCCTTTCGACCTGACGCTCACGCGTGCGCTGGAGCAGGATGCGGCGGGCGGGCTGCTACTCCTGGTCTGGAGCGGCCACGGAACGATCGACGACGACAATCACCTACGGCTGCTGCTTCCTGGCTCGTCCATCCGCAAGCCGCGCAGCCTTGACGCCGAGGAGATGTGCACGCTGCTGATGGGGGGCAACGTGGGCCACTTCAGCCACCAGATCCTCGTCTTCAACGCCTGCAGGACGTCCGCATCTGAATCAAACATCCTCGGACCTCTGAAAAAGACGCCGCTGCAGGCCGACCCGCCCGACGCGGGACGGCCCGTTCTGCAGCTGAAGGTTTTCGGTTGCTCGCTCGCTCAATCGTCACGGCAACCCAAGGATGGCGCGTGGCTGTTGCGTGCCTTGCGCGAAGGCTGGAAACGTCACGGGCACCAGACCTGGCCCGACTTCGAGGCGCTCGCCACGAAAGCCGCCGAGCGGGTCGCCGCCCAATCCGACGAGAGTCAGCGCCCGCAGGTCATCGGCTGGAGCGGGCAGACTCTCGGGGCGCTGCGCCCCTCGCTGCACAAGCTGCTGGCCAGCTTGGGCTGGGACAACGAAGCTTTCCGCACGCTCGCGCTGCGCTGCTTTCGCGTCAACGACCGCCGCGAAAGATTGGACAGCTTGGGCGCGATCATTAGCAGCTTGGAAGATCTGCCATCCGCGGCCGGCGTGCACCCGCTGCACGAGTTTCTCGCGCGTGTCATCGACGAAGCTGCTGCCGCCGCACCCGGTGACTTGCTGAAGTGGTTCGGCCGGGTCAGCGATGGCAATGAGCAAGCCGAGATCAGGAAGCGCCTGCAGGCCGAACCCCCGCTGCATGTGCTGCAGCTCTGGGTGCAAGACCAACCGCCTGGAGTGAGCGCAGCCTTGCTGGACTGCGAAGGCCGCACGCTCTTCACCGATTGGGACATCCACGCTGTGAGCACCTTCGACCCGGCGGATCCTGACTCGCTGCTGCGCGCGATGGGCCACTGCCTGGAGGAAGCGCTGGCGCGCGCCGGGCAGCCGCTGCTCCTCGAGTTGTTTCTTCCTACCGCGCAGCTGGCTGCAGGCCTCGATGCGTGCACGCTTACTGCAGGCGGCGACGACTACGCGCTCGGCGTGGAGTTGCCGGTGTTCCTGCGGGCGATGGACCGCCAAAAGAGCAACAAGCGGCGCGGTGTCTGGAATGACAAGGCGCGACGCATCCTCACTCGTCAGGGCAAAGTGTTGCTGCATTGGACCACCGAGCCAGCGGACGGCGACGCCATCCGCAGCGAGTTTGCGGACGCGAACCACGAGGGCCCGATTTGGCTCGCCCTCGCGGGCGCACCGCAAGCGTCTCCGCCGGCAGTGGGCGGCACCCGGCGCGTGCTGTGTGCCTTCGAGCACGCGATGGACAATGGTGTGCCCTCCATGTTGTGGCCGCGCGATGCGCGGCATGCGCCAACGACCGAGGCGCTCGAGACGGCGCTGACGGCGCTGTTGAAGAACACAGCGAGCAATCTGCCGCGCACGCTGCGGCGCTGGCGCGAGCAGCACGCGGCTGCGTTGCGCGGCGAGCCCGCGTTGCTCTTGGACGACCCTGCCCGCCCACCTCCATGGAAGCGGGCCTACGGCCGGAACGCTAGCGGCTCATGACCATGAATCGAGGACGCGCGCGATGATCAAGCCCGGCGATTGGAAGCTCTACACCGGCGGCCGCAAGCCGCACGGCCGAATCGACGAGCTGCCGCTACCGCCGAAGTGGCGGCCGATGCGCGCCAGCGACGCCGAGGTGCAGCCGCGAGTGTTGCCCGACCCAGAGAACCCGCGCACTTGGCCCACGGGTAGCTCGCGAGCGCGTGGCGAGAACTTCGATGCCACGGAGTCGATCGTACAGATCGTGAACGCTGCGCTGTACCTGCGCCGGCCCCTGCTGGTGACCGGAAAACCGGGCAGCGGCAAATCCTCGCTGGTAGAGGCGGTGGCTTTCGAGTTGTGCCTGGGCCAGCCGCTGCGTTGGCCCGTCACTTCGCGCAGCACCCTGCGCGAGGCGCTGTACCAATACGACGCGATTGGGCGCTTGCAGGACGAGAAGTCGAGCGACCCCAACCACAGCGATGATTCGGCTAGCGACCCTAGGGCCCCGCACACGGCGCTGGCGCAGCGCATCGGTCGCTATATTCGGCTCGGCTCCCTCGGTACCGCGCTCCTGCCGTCTAGCAGGCCGCGCGCGCTGTTGATCGACGAGATCGACAAGGCCGATATCGACCTTCCGAACGACCTGCTCAACGTCTTCGAAGAAGGCGAGTTTGAGATCCCCGAATTGAGTCGCTTGAAGACTGACGAGCCGGTCGAGGTCATGACCGCGGATCGCCAAGGCCAGCCGACGGCGCAGGTGACGCGCGGCCAAGTGCGCTGTCGCCAGTTTCCCTTCGTGGTACTCACGAGCAACGGAGAGCGCGAGTTCCCTGCCCCTTTCCTGCGCCGCTGCCTGCGCCTGGAGATGCCCAACCCAACCGGCAACCGCGCTCAAGACTACAACGCCGAGGGCAAGCGGCTGCGTCGCATCGTCGAACTGCACTTCAGCAAGGCCGAGATCAAGAGAGCGGCCAAGGTGATCGATGACTTCGTTGAGCGCGTGAAGAGCGGCAGCGAGCAACTCGCCACAGATCAGCTGCTCAACGCGGTGTACTTCGCGGTCGAGAGACACGTCAAGCCCGACGAAGAGCGCAAAGCGGTGTTAGAAGCGATGCAGCAGGAGCTGGTGGCAAGACGGTGAGCAGCCCGCCCGGCGGCGACGCCCTACCCGAAGACCTTGAACCCCCTGCACTGGTGCCGGCAACGGAGGCCTGGTGGAAGCTCGTCAACGCTCTGCGTGCGCTCGACAGCGATGCCGGCTTCGACGAGCTGCGCGATGTCTTGTGGCTGGCGCAGTACCTTCCGCGCAAAAGGCTGCCGCGGACGCGCAAGGCTGTGCTTGCGCAGGAGCCTGCTGCAAAAGCCACTGCCCCCGCTAACACCGATGCCGGCGCCGACGCCGACGCCCGGGCATCGGACAGCACCGGACGCCGTGACACCGCGCCGCGGTTGCACCCGGGCGATACCCGCGGCGTGCAGCCGGAAGAAGAACAAGACGCCAGGGCAGCGCTGTACGCTGGGAGCAGCCAAGGCGCGGGCAGCACCGTGCGCCGCATTCGGCTGCCAGCACCGCACCCGCTCCCCGACGCACTTGCGATTGGCCGCGCGCTGCTGCCGGTGACGCGCCACCGCCCCAGCGGCCCAGCAATGCTGCTCGACGAGGAAGCCACCGCCGAGGCGATCGCGCACAGCGACCTGCCCGTGCCGGTGCTGCGCCAGCGGCGCGAACGCTGGTTCGACGTGCTGCTGGCCGTTGACGAAGCATCGTCGATGCTGGCTTGGCGCGCGCGCATCGACGAGTTTGAAGCACTGTTGCGCCGCGCAGGCTTTCGCGACGTCCGAAGGGTCTCTCTGCGCGGTGCTGGTGGTCACAGGGCGGCGATCGACCTACGGACGCCAGCGGGCACCCTGCTGTTGCCCGACACGCGCACGCCGGGCGCCGCAACCGCCAGCCAGCTGCTGCTCGTGGTGTCCGATTGCGCTGGGGCGGCGTGGCACGACGGGCGTGTCTCGGCGCTTCTGGCGCCATGGGCGAAGGTGGTGCCGCTGGCGGTGGTGCAGACGCTGCCGCCGCCGCTGTGGCCGCACACCGCAGTGGGCTTTGCCGAGTTCGAAATGGCGGCGACGGCGCCGGGACAGGTCACTGAGCGTTTGCACGAAAAGCGCCCTGACTGGGCCGCAGGCGAGCCGGGGCTGCTTCTTCCAATGCTGGCGCTGGAAGAGGGCGCCGTGCGGGCCTGGGCGCGCATGGTGATGGCGGCCGGCGATGCTTGGTGCCGGGCGGCGCTGCTTCCGACCACCGACGCACTTGGTGACCAGTCCGACGTCGTTGTCCAAACCACGTCGTCGGGCCTGCTCGACAGTTTCCGCGCCGCTTCCACTCCCGACGCACTGGAATTGGCCGCGGCCTTCGCTGTAATTCGGCCACTCAACCTGCCCGTCATGCGGCTGATCCAGGCTGTCATGCTGCCGGAGGCCGGCAGTGATGCGCTGCCGCAGATCCTGATGAGCGGGCTGCTGCACCGCACTGACACGGACAAGGATGCGACTGCCCTGCCGCTGCGTGACGAAGACATCGCCTACGAGATTGATGATGCCGTCCGCGACGAACTGGCGACGCACCTCACGCGCAGCCGCTGGTGGCAGGTCAACCTAGCCGTGCAGCGCTTCGTGGAACTTGAAACCGGCGTCGGCTTCGACTTCGTCGCCTTCATCGAAGACCGGTTGGGGCTTGAGCATGTCGCGCCCAGCGCGATGCCATTTGCGCGATTGGCAGCGCGGATGGCCGAGCGGTTCGTGCCCACGCGCGATAAGGGGCCGCGGGCGCGGCTGGTCCAGCGGTACCGCGAGGAGCCCTCCGGTCCAAAAGTGCTGATGCTCATGTGGGAGATCCCGCCATTCGTCGCCGGCGGCACCTGGACTGCTTGCTTCCATCTCGTTCGCAATCTGCGCACGCTCGGCGTAGACGTCACCGTTGTTGTCCCGTGGCAAGACTCGCTGATCGTCTCCCAGCCTTTCGACAGCGACGTTCGCGTAGTGGGGCTGGGCATCGTTCCGCCGGAGCTCTTGCGCTCGCCCTCACGGACAGGCTTCACACCGTACGACCTTGCTGACGACCCATGGTATGGAAACGCCCCGTCTTGGTCGCCGTACGGCGGCGGCGCCACTTGGTTGCCTTACCCCAGCGTGACTGCCTGGTCGCCCTACAGCAGCGGCAGTACGACCTGGTCACCCTACAGCGGCGGTGCGACCTGGTCCCCCTACAGTGGCGGTTCGACCTGGTCCCCCTACAGCGGCGGTTCAAGCTGGTCACCCTACAGTGGCGGTTCAGGCTGGTCACCCTACAGCAGCGGTGCGACCTGGTCCCCCTACAGTGGCGGTCCGACCTGGTCCCCCTACAGTGGCGGTTCAAGCTGGTCACCCTACAGCGGCGGTTCAAGCTGGTCACCCTACAGCGGCGGATCGGGAGCAATTACATCGATACCTTATGGCACCGCTTCGGTTTCGGCTTCGAGCAGCAGTGGCCGGGGGCCGTACGGCGGGACAGCTTCAAGCTACGACGGTTTGCAAAATACCTCGGCGCTGCTCGACGTCATCAACGAGGCGCGGAGACGCTTTGTCCGGTTCGCGCGGAGCGAACCGTTCGATGTGCTGCACGCCCACGACTGGGTCACATTCGAAGCGGCCTCTGCGGCCTCAAAGGAGACTGGCAAGCCTTGGATCGCCCATTTCCACTCCATTGAGCAGGACCGCCGCCCCCAGCAGCCGGATGCCATCATCGAGCGCATAGAAGCCCGTGTCCCGGATACCGCGGCGGCGGTGCTCGCACCCAGCCATGTCACCGCAGGGCGTATCGCTTCGCGATATGGGTTGAGTCGCGATCGCATCACCGTTGCGCCCAATACCCTCTCGTACGAGCGGATCCCACCGTCGGAGCTCGGTCGATTCGAGACGAGGCGTGTGCTGTTCCTCGGACGTCTGGCTGAGCAGAAGGGCACTGACTTGTTTGCTCGGGTGTCACTTGCCACTCAGACGCGAATGGCCAACGCAACATTCGAAGTCCGCGGCAACGGGCACCCGTCACCGGCACTGCAGCAAGCTAACGTCATCTATGGCGGCAACGTCGAATGGTCACAACGAGGCAGTGCCTTCGCCGATATCAGCGTGCTGCTCGTTCCTTCACGATCGGAGCCGTTCGGTATGGTCATCCTCGAGGGCATGCAACACCGGGTGCCAGTGCTCTACCCTCGTCACGCGGGCGCCGCCGAGGTGCTCCAGAGCGGCGTGAAGATTGATCCGCTGGACACGCAGGCGGTTGCAGAAGAGCTCCATGCCTTGCTCAACGATCGCAATCGGTGGGAGCACGTCGTGCTGCAACAGGCGCGAGAGATCGATCAGTATGCTGATCGCGGCTATGCGCGGTCTCTGCAGGAACTCTACAGCGCCGTCGCGTCGAACTCAGCCACCGCACACCCACTCTAACGTCGGACCGCTCGCGATTCAGCAGATGTGGGCGTCTAAAGGTCGGCTCTGCAGAGGTTGTGTGAAAACGCCTTGATTCGATGATGTCGTCGCCTATGGTGTCGCAACGCGACTATCGGCGAGCCAGATGAGTCGATTCATCGAGGGCGAGAAGCGCAGCCAGATCACGCTGCGGCCGGAATGCCTGGACGACTACATCGCAGACGACAACCCGGTGCGTGTGGTGGACGCCTTCGTCGACGAGCTCGACCTGCAGGCGCTGGGCTTCGAGAAGGTAGAACCCGCCGCCACAGGCCGGCCGGCATACCACCCGGCGGCGCTGCTGAAACTCTATATCGACGGGTACCTCAACCGTGTGCAGTCGAGCCGGCGGCTGGAACGAGAGTGCCAGCGCAACGTCGAGCTGATGTGGCTCACCGGCCGGCTGGCTCCCGACTTCAAGACCATCGCGGACTTCCGTCGCGACAGCGGCAAGGGCATCCGCAACCTGTGCCGCCAGTTCGTCGTGCTGTGCCGCGAGCTAAGGCTCTTCTCCCTGCGAGGATCGCTGCGCCACCCCGCTTACCCCACGCACCCTGGCTGAGATCGTGAATGTAGGAGCTGCCCCCGTCAGCCGCCGGGAGCGCCGCGTGGGCCGTTCGACTTGATCAGGTCCCGGATGGCGTCATCGATCAGGATCGTGGTCTCGCGCCGCGGGGCGCTATCGCGCCGGGGGATGTTGCTGCCGGTGATGGTGTCAGCGTGCGGGCGAAGCGTTTCGTCGCCCTGCGGCGCGGCACAGGCCGCCACCAGCACGATCGAACAGCAGAAAAGGGGTTTCGCGTATCGG
>DATKMS010000099.1:0-2510 GCA_035541735.1 Candidatus Margulisiibacteriota bacterium | reverse complement strand
CCACGTGCATGTTGGACTTCGGGCTCAAGGCCTTCTCCAACCGGCCCGCCGCATCTGCCCCGACGGGCGTCGCTGGGGTCTCCCGGTTCTCGCGCGTGGAGTTTCCCTGCATGCCTGGGGTCTCTGACTGCGCAGAGTCCGACGGACGCTCGCGTAGGCGCATCCGCCGGTATCGCCTTCCGCCTTGTTGAACGGCGTCGGCACTCTGGTCGCGATTATTTCGCAGCTCCATACCCAGCCTGCAGGTGCCCCTGTCAACGCTTCGATAGTAGCCTTGCGGCTCGCCACGCATGACTCGGGGTCAGGATGGTTCGCTACTCCTTTCCTGTGTGACTCTTTCATTCACGACTCCACACCGGTTTATCCCGGCGCACTCAACGCCCTGCTAGGAACTCGATGTCGCCTTATTCCTTGCGAGAGCTTGTTAGAGTTTCCAACGGACCGAAGAGGATAGCAGGGTGCTGCTCAGGGTCAGGACAAAAAGATCGCCCCGCTTCTAAGGACGGCTGCTAATGAAGCAGGCGACACTAGAACTGTTAAGTCTATATGAACGCCTTTGTCTTTCGCCCGAAACATTTGGTATAGAACTGAACAGAGTTGGACAGCCGCAAACCTTGGGGAGGTTAGTGGTATGATTCGTTCAGACGAAAGTGCCTCTGATTCGCCGTCATTTCGCGGGAAGCTCGTCGACGAGAAGCTAGCCGTGTGGAAGAAGGGCAGTATCATCTGCGGTCACGATCCTAGCGAATGGCGCATGGACCGCTACGGCGGGTTGATACGCTTTGCTGAGTACGGTCAGACAAGCGTGTTCGGATGGGCAACGGAAGCTATCGACCCTAACGGTTCAGAAGAGCTACCGAACCTCGAACCCCTGTATTGGCGTAACAATCGGCGAAAAGTAATCAAGTTCTTCCCGTTGCTCCGTCCGCACAAAATGAATGGCTGACGCTCGTTAAGACCGGAACCGATTGGACAGACGACGAGCTCGATGAGATCGTAGCCGACTACTTCGAGATGCTCGGGGCGGACCTTGCTCGACAGGCGTACGTCAAATCAGAACACAACGAGGCTCTCAGGAGACGCATCGGGCGTACAAGAGGCTCCGTTGAGTACAAGCATCAAAATATCTCCGCCGTTCTAGAGGAGCTCGGGCTTCCCTGGCTTCTGGGCTATAAGCCTGCACGGAACTGTCAACGCCGGTTTAGATCTGACCCACCTTGAACAGAGGACGCCGAAGTAAAACTGACCCACCCTGTGGTTGGTGGCGGGGTGGAGCGCGAGGAGGGCGGCCCTCCTCGCCAGTGCGTGAGAGCGCGCTGGTGGGTTTTAGTGCTGGGCGCTCTTGGTCGCAGCGCCGAGCACTCCCGCTTTGCGTTTATCCTTAAGCCGGAAGCTCTCGCCGTTGATGTTGACGATGGTCGAGTGATGGAGGATGCGATCAAGCATCGCCGCAGTGAGCACGGCGTCACCGGCGAAGGCGCTGTCCCAACTGCCAAAGGTCAGGTTCGAAGTCAGGATCATCGCGCCCTTCTCGTAGCGTTGCGCCACGACCTGGAAGAAGAGGTTGGCCTGCTCGCGGCTCATCGGCAGATAGCCTATCTCGTCGATGACCAGAAGCTTGTAAGCGTTCACCGCACGATGCAGCACCTGGCGATAGCGGCCTTGGCGCTGCGCCGCTTCGAGCATCAGCACGAGATCCGCCGCGCTGAAGAAGCGCGTCTTGTAGCCTTTCTGCGTGGCCAGATAGCCGAGCGCGATCGCGAGATGGGTTTTGCCCACGCCGCTGGGTCCGAGGAACACCACGTTCTCGGCACGCTCAACGAAGGCCAGACTCGCCAGTTCCATGATCTGCTTGCGTGGCGCGCCGGTGGCGAAGCTGAAGTCGTACTGATCGAGGGTCTTGATCGCGGGAAAGCCCGCGATGCGTGCGAACATCTCGCGTGCTCGCGCCCGCCGTGATTCGCGCTCTGCGGTCAGCAGTTCCTCGACGAAGTCGGTGAACGAGGTTTGCTTCTCCGCCGCCTGCTGCGCCAGCGCGTTATACTGTGCGGCGATGCCGCCGAGCCGGAGCTCGTTGCACAACTCGACCACCCGCTGATGCTGGATGTCCATCATCCGGCCTCCGCCGTAAGCAGTTCTTCATACACGCGCAGCGCGTGTTGGTACCCTAGTGGCGGCGCCGACAGCGAACGATTGGAGCGAGCGGGTGGCAGCAATCCGGGCCATGGCGGGGGCATCGTCTGCAAGCGCTCGCGCTCCAACTCGAGACGCACCTCCGGGACCTCGCCGGTGGTCGCGTGCACGCGGGCGTTGGCGATCGCGCGCAGCCAGGTGCCGACGCGGGCGTTGGCCGTATCACGATCAACCTTGAGTCCGTCCGCGCGCAGCTGGCTCGCCAGTGGGACGTAAAAGCTCCCGCGTAGGTAGCCAATGAAGCGTTCGACCTTACCCTTGGTCTGGGCCCGATACGGCCGGCACAGTCGCGGCAGGAAGCCGTAATGATGGGCGAA
>DATKMS010000098.1:0-12674 GCA_035541735.1 Candidatus Margulisiibacteriota bacterium | reverse complement strand
GGAATCATCGAGTTCGTGCGCCACCGCATGCGGGCGCAGGCGGTGGGCGTTGCGGAATGAAGAGAGAAGAGTCAGCGCAAAGACGCTAAGGCGCGCTGACTACGCTCCCCTCCGCTTTGCGTCTTTGCGCCTTCGCGCCTTTGCGTTGAATCTCCTTCCCATCTTTTGCTAGGCAACCCGCGTGGACGCAACGCTCAAGGGAGTGGCCGGCCTCATCGCGGGCACTGACGTCGAGGCGCGCTGCGCCGCCCTGGTGGTGCTGACCCACCTCAAGTGCGAAGAGGACCGGGTGGTGCGTGCGGTTGGCGAGGCGCTCAACGGCAAGAACGCGGTCGTGCGCGACTTCGCCGTCGGCTACTTCGAACAGGTGCGCCCGCGCGACGGCATCGCCCATCTAGCACCGTTGCTCGACAGCCAGGACGAAGCGCTGCGCCAGCGCGCCGTCGCCATTCTGGCCGAGTACGGTGCCGCGGCCGTCAGCGCCGCCAAACCGCTGCTCAAGGACGCGCCGCGCCGCCGGCTCAATGCGATCATCAGCCTGTGCGCGCGGGTGCGCTCCAGCGCGGCGCTCGACGTTCTCTTCAATCTCATGGCCAGTGACGACTTCGACACCACCCGCGCCGCGTGCGACGCGCTGATGGCCACCGTGCCGAGCCTGGACGCCAAGGCACGGGCCGACGTCTTTGGCCGTACCGACGCGCTGGCTGCGTCCGCCAAGGGACAGCGCACCGCGCTGGTCGCCGCCGCCAAGCTCTTCGGGGCGCTTGCAGAGGCGAAGGCCCGGCGGCGACTCTTCGCCATGCTCGACAAGGGATTGGACCACGCCGTGCGCACGCATGCCCTCGGCGCGCTCGTGCAGTGCCTGCGTGGGCAAAAGCTGAGCGGCGCGGAAATCGAGGCACTGCTGCCGCTGCTCGACGAGGACGACGAACCCAGCATCCTGCGCCCTGCCATCCAAGTGCTCGAGGACCAGACCCTCGACCGGAGCTATCTGTCACAGCTCAACAGGCTCGCGGAGAGTCCGCAGCCAATCGTCAAGCGCTTCGCCGTGCAGAAGCTGGGCGGCTTCGAGTCGGGCGCCGTCGTGAAGACGCTCATCGGCTACCTCACGGATGACAGTTACGCACGGCGCGATCAGGCGACGGCCTCGCTCAAGAAACTGCCGGCGGCGCGCACGGCTTTGATGAAGGACTTGCTCGAGTGTGACGACGAACGCAAGGCGTGGACGCTCGCCGACATCCTCCTCGTGCACGACCGGAGCTGGAAGCGCGACACCATCGACGCGCTGTGGAAACGACTGCAGGATGCTTTGGAAGAGCGTGACGACCGGCTGTACACCGCGTACTTCCACTTCCTGAACGCTCTGGACATCGAAGCGCTGGCGCAGCGCCTGCGCGCGCGGGCGGAGGCGCTGCGCAAGAAGAAGGACTTCGCCACGGTGGCGAAGTGGCTCGGCCTGCTCAAGGACTCGCCGGCGCTCGACGCCGAAGGCAAGTTCGCCCTAGCGGTGGCCGAGCTAAAGTCGCACAAGCACGCCCTCGCCGCGACCATCCGCCGTCATGATCCGGCGCTCGACCTGCTGCGCAACCTGGCGCGTTCCGCCTTCCCCGCCGCCGAGCAACTGCGCAAGGAACGTGCGCTGACGCCCGAGGAGCTCTTCTACGTCGCCTTCAACTTCGCCGAGGGCGGCGCCGACGACAAGGGGATGGCACGCGAGCTACTCGAGCATCTCGTCGCCAAGTACGGGCGGACGAAAACGGGGAAGGCAGCGAAGAACAAGCTGCGGCTGCTGCCGCGCTAAAGGCCCCAACGCAAGGTTGCAAAAGCGGCAGGGGCGAAGAGGAACCTTCGACCCCTCTCCTACCTCGCGGAGAAGGGGCTTACTTCCGATGGAACGGTGGTGGTTTGCGTGAGAGGACGCAGGATGACTTGATGGCGAAGGAAAGTCGCCCAGGCATGCGGTGAAACCGCGCGCATGCGGTTCCCCCGCGTGCCTGAGACCGGGACTCTACGCCGCTTCCAGATGGTTGCAATCAGTGCTGGCGTGCGCGGGCGCCGAGAGGGGGCGTGGCCCAGATGTGCGGAGCCGAGACGTGGGCGGATTCGATGCGCCCAAACGACGCAGCGCTCCGAGGCCCGTCCCAACTAACGCCGCAATGAGGGCCCATGCCAGGACCGCACCCAGCAGCGGCCAGTCGATCGTCATGGCCCCAACACCGGGTAGGGTCGGAACCACCATCACTTGTGGAATCGCGAACATGAGAGACCTCCTTCCTGCTCGGCGGGATTGTACGTCATCGAACCGTGCGGCTCGGACTACTCGTGCGACAGCAGTACCGAGAGGCTCGACGCGACCATCAGCGCGACCATCCCCCAGAGTATTGGAGCCAACTGAGCCGTCATATCGAGTGCCATCGTCTTTACCTCCCTGCCCAGTGCGTGTCGCAAGCGCGATGCCACACGACTACGCCATACTTGACGAAGCACTTGACCGTCTCGGTGCAGCACGAGTCGTGCGCCACCGCAAACTTTGTGTTGCGGCCTGTCTATGCGGGTTGGATTTGCCGCGGGTAAGCGCTGCTACCAGGGGTTAGCTGCTGATCAAACTTAGCAGGCTAATTCGGGACGGCGGAACGCAGGCCGAAGTCTTTCATCTTGCGCTGCAGCATCACGCGGCTAATGCCCAGGGTGCGCGCCGCATGTGACACATTGCCGCTTTCAATGCGCAGCACATGTGCGATGTAGTCTCGTTCGAACCGGTCACGCGCCTGCTTGAGCGAGCCCGCCAGCCGCACCCGGCCGGCACCGGTGGCAGCCGCAAGGACGCGATCCGAGAAGTGCACAGGACACAGCGTCGGCGCGTCGCCAGCCAAGGTGAGGGCGCGCTCCAACTCGTGTTCGAGCTCACGCACGTTGCCCGGCCACGGGTAGCGC
This sequence comes from Candidatus Margulisiibacteriota bacterium, assembly GCA_035541735.1. Taxonomy (GTDB): domain Bacteria; phylum Desulfobacterota; class Binatia; order HRBIN30; family HRBIN30; genus DATKMS01. The sequence goes on along the minus strand of DATKMS010000098.1, from coordinate 9,740 downwards.
ACAAGGCACTCCATGGCGTCGGGGGCCACGGCAACTTCCCGTCTTCCCCATTTCTGCGCCAACTGCTTGAGGAAATGCGCGGCGAGGAGCGCAATGTCTTCGCGGCGTTCGCGCAACGGGGGTACGCGGATCGGGAACGCACTGAGCCGGTAGTACAGATCCTCACGAAAGCGGCCGGCGCGCACTTCCCCCAGCAGGTCTTTGTTGGTGGCCGAGATGACGCGCGTATCGACCCGGTGCACCTCGGTTGCGCCGACGGGCAGGAACTCACCGCGCTCCAACACGCGCAACAGCTTGGCCTGCATGGGCGGCGGCGTGTCGCCGATTTCATCGAGAAACATGCTGCCGCCGTCCGCGACGTCGAACAGGCCCCGCTTGTCCGTGTTGGCACCCGTGAAGGCGCCTTTGCGATAGCCGAACAGCTCGCTCTCCAGCAGGGTCTCGGGAAAGGCGCCGCAGTTCACCGCGACAAACGGCTTGTCCTTCCGTGGGCTGTGGAAGTGGATGGCACGCGCAATGACCTCCTTGCCGCTGCCCGTCTCCCCCTGCAGCAGAACGGTGATCGGAGAGCCGATTGCACTCTCGACGAGGCGGAACACCTTCTCCATCGCCTGGCCTTTGCCCACGACCTCGGAAAAGCGGGTGAGCACGTGACGCTCGCGTTCGAGCAGCGCCACCTCGTCACGCAACCGCGCCTCGGACAGCTTGAGCGTTTGGTAGAGGCGGGCGTTGTCGATGGCGACCGCGATGCTCCCAGCCAGGGCTTCGAGAAACGTCAGGTCGGCCTGAATGAACGCTCCCGCACGCTTGTTGATGCATTCGATGACACCGATGATGCCGCGCTGCGTCCGCAACGGGGCGCAGATGATGGAACGCGTCGCGCCTCCCGTTTGCTGGTCGACCTCCGAATAGAAGCGGGCGTCCGCCCGCACGTCCGGTACCAACAGCGACCGACCCGCCTGCAGCACGGCGCCGGCAATGCCCTTGTCCGCCGGCATGCGCAAGCGACGCAGCCGCTCCGCAACCTCGGAGTTCTCGGGGCTCACCCACGGGAAGTACAACTCGCGTCCGGCCTCATCGAGGAGAATGACCGAACAGCCCTCGGCATCGAGCAACTCCTTCGTATTGGTCACCACGAAAGGGAGCAGGGCGTCGATTTCAATCAGCCCATGCAGCGAACGGCTGACGTCGTAGAGCAGCTCGAGTTGTTGGGTGGAGATCTCCGCCATCGCTCAGTGAACTGCCGCTGACGCGGCCAGCTCCGCCAGCGCGTCCTCGTACGTGGCTAGATCCGCAGCGCTGAAGAGGACAAAGCGGACGAGCATGATGGTCGGGTGCGCTCGCAACGCGTCCGCGATGGTTTGCAAGGCGATGCGTGCGGCCGGCCCGATCGGGTAGCCGTAGGCGCCGGTACTGATCGAGGGAAAGGCCACCGTCTTCAACGCATTCGCAACCGCAACTTCAAGGCTGCGGCGATAGGCGCTGGCCAGCAACTCGGCCTCGCTGTGTCGGCCACCGCGATAGATGGGACCGACGGTGTGGATCACATGCTTTGCCGTGAGCGCGCCCCCCGTGGTGATTTTGGCGTCGCCGGTAGCACAGCCACCCAGTCGCTTACATTCGGCCAGAATCGCTGGCCCACCGGCGCGGTGGATAGCACCGTCAACGCCACCACCACCCAGTAGTGAAGTATTCGCGGCATTGACGATGGCATCGGTGTCCTGCTTGGTGATGTCACCCCGCACCAGCTCGATGCGACTCTTACCGATTGATAGCTCGCGCATGACGGACCTCGCTGCTCCAGTTGCCGTCTAGCGCACCTCACGCATTCGCTGGCGCGCAGCGACGCGGAACGCGCGTGTGCCACCATCGTTCCATGACCGTCGCTTTACCGCTGGCTAACGACCAGCGCAACGGCAACGGCCATTAATGAGCTGCCAACAGACGGTCACGGCTCGGTTTCCCCAACCGCGCGCCGTTGGGACGGCTCCGCTGTCCGCCCACAACTCCGCCATGCCTCGACAGCTACGAAAAGGGTTGTGCCGCTCGGGCACGGGCGGGATCAGAGGGGGTAGTCTCTCAGTTGGCGACCGGCAACTCGTGCCGCGCATCGAACCGGGCGCCATAGATCATGCCGATGCGGCGATATTCAGGTTCGGTGCGCTCGGTGATCAGGTTCAGGCGCTTGAGGTTCGGCATGACCGTATGCATGAAGATCTCGCTGTTGAGCGCCGGCCACTCGGGCATCGCGAGCGCGCTCTGCACGACGTTCTCCGGATCGAGGCCATACTTCGGTCCAAGCAAGCGCAGCATGTCGAGCTGCTGATTGGCATTGAGCGCCTCGAGGATCGCGAAGGCAAAGTCCTCCATTTCCTGCAGCTCTTCCGGCGAGGACTCCCGCACCACCTGGCGCATGGAGAGGATCCCAAAGGCGGCGTGGCGCGACTCGTCGATCTGCACGCGGCGGATGATGTCCTTCAGCAGCGCATTCGTGGTCGCCGTGGCGATGGTGTCGAAGATGCCGACGGCCATGCCCTCGAAAAGCGTCTGCATGCCGAGCGTCTTCATCTTCCAGGTGGGCGCTTCGAGCAGCATGTCGAGGAGGATCTTCAGGGTGGGATCGATCGGGTAGAGCGTCCCCATCTTGCGCTGCAGGAACTTGGACAGCACCTCGACGTGACGCACCTCGTCGATGACTTGCGAGCCAGCGTAGAACTTGGCATCCATCGTCGGACACGCGTTGGTGAGCTGGCCGCACAGCTGCATCGCCGCCTGCTCGCCGTGCAGCAGCTGTGAGAGGAGATGGGCGAACTCGTCGAATGCCGCTCGGCGGCAGCTCTCCTCGTCCATACCCATTGCCGTCATGATCGACGGCAGCAGCAGCGCGCCTTCGCGTGGCATGAACCATTCGTCGTGCGGGAACGGCTGTGACCAGTCGATGTCGGTCTCGGCGTTCCACTGGCCCTTCTTGCCACGCTCGTACAGGCTGCGCAGCTCTTCCACCTCGCTGCCGTACTCCCAGGTCCAATGCAGATCGAGCGGGACGTCGACATCGAGCCTGCTGCGCAGTTGCGCAACTTCCGCATCATCGACGAAGTCGACGGCTTCGAATTCACCAAAGGCCTTGCGGTGGTCAGAGAGAATCTTCTTGGTCATCGTGGCGGCTCCTTCAGTAGTTTGCCCTCTTTGCGCGTGCCGGCCGTGAGGCCGTGATGCAGCAGCGCTTTCACTTCCTGCTTGCGTCGCCGCACTTCGGCGGCGGTGAATACCGGCTGTCCGAGCAACTCGTCGCCAAACTCCCCGGACGCAAAGTGGTAGACGGTGAGCCCGGCGATACTCTGTAGCGTGTGCGGGATGCTGGCGAGACGGAAGACTCCATTCTCCATGCCTTCGCGCAGCAGGTTTCCGATGGCTCCAAAGATGTGCTTGATCGTGCGGTCGACGTGTTGTTCCTCTGCGCCGGCACCGGTCAGCTCGTCGTCTTCGAACAACGAACGTAGCAGCAATCGCGCATAGGTCGGACGCTGCGCAAAGTTGTCGATCAGCGTGTCCAGCCAGCGATCGAAGCGGACCAGCGGGTTGCCCCCGGCGGCGAGCGCCGCCGTCAGTTGCTCATCGAGGTGATCGAGGATACGGCCGACGACGGCGGCATACAGTTCAGCTTTGCTCCTGAAATGATGGAACAGCGAGGACTTCCCGAGGCCAGCGATCTCCGCCACCTCGCGCATACCAATACCGGCGAACCCCCGTCGGGCAAACAGATCCTCCGCGGCATCCAGAATCTTCTCGCGCGACGCGACTTCCAGTTGTGCGAACTGCGCCATACGACCGATCGATCGGTCGCCTTTTACCGATCGACCGGTCGGTTGTCAATAGATTTCATGCCGCACCGCAGACGATTTGCTGACAACGGGCAGCACCGCCTGGCTTGCACCCCAGCGGGGGCGCGGACTAGATTCCTGCTTATGGCCAAGACCAAGCACGCCCCGCCGCCCTCCAGCATCGGGGACTACATCCGCCGCCAGCGGCAGCTCGCCAATATCTCGTTGCACAAGATGGCGGAGCAGAGCGGCATCTCCGCGGCCGTCCTCAAGGAGGTGGAGAACGGCATCCGCAACCCGAGCGGCACGATTGTCCAGTCCATTGCCAATGTCTTACGCCTCTCGGCCGAGACCCTCTTCTTGCAAGCCGGGGTGCTCGATCCGCAGGATGCGGAGGAGGTCGACGCCGTACGCGAGATCCGCCGCGATCCCAACCTCACGCCCCATCAGCGCGACATCCTGGTCGAGATCTACTCCGCCTTCTGCATCGCCAACCGCGTGCGCCATGACTGAATCGACTGCGGAATGCGGATTGGTTCTGCCTTCATCCCGCAATCCACATTCTGCAGTCCGCAATTGACTTGGGGGGTTGACATTTCCCGCTGACGCGTCTCAAGATGCAGTCGGTGGTGGGCTGGCAGAGGAGAGGCGGACGTGCCTAACTTTCGTCACCGTCTGACGCGCGCGCAGCAACGCATCTACGACCGGAGTGACGCCACCCCCGCAATTGCACTGCAGGCGACCGCTAGCCTGAAACACGCCGTCGGATCGCTTCCGGCGGTTTTGCAGAGCGGCGATGCGCGCCACGTCGAACAGCTCGCGCAGCGCATCACGGATGACGTCATGGCAGCGTTGCACGTCCGCCGCGTTCGCGTGCAGGTGAGCGGCACGCGTCCATCCAATGCCCGCGGCGAACTCCACGGCCTCTACACGCCGGCACACGGCGGGACGTCGGCAACGATCAAGCTGTGGATGATGACCGCGAAACGCCAGCAGGTGGTCGCCTTCAAGACGTTCTTGCGCACCTTGCTCCACGAAATCTGCCACCATCTCGACTACACGCTACTGGGGCTGCCGGATTCGTTTCATACCGACGGGTTCTATCAACGCGAGTCGAGTCTGTTCTACCGCATCGGCGGACCCGCCGCGGCCGCCCACACCGGCAACGGCGCGGCGCGCGCCGCCGAGCGTACGGCAGGGCCGACTGCTATGACTCGCTCGATGCTCGAATAGGGGGGTCGCCGTGCAAGCGATGAACTACGCCGTTAAACCGACCCGTATCGAAATCACCGACGATCTCGATCTGCTGCTCGAGGTCATGCCGCCGCGCCTGCGTGCCCAGATCGAACGGCTGCCGGATCTGCCGACGCTGCTGGAAGTGGTGCTCGACCTCGGGCGCTACCCGGAGGCGCGCTTCCCGTCGCGCGTCGTCACCCTCAGCCCGGAGCCGACGGCACGCGATGATCTGGATTACATGATCGGCCGTGTCGGTTCCTTCACCACCGACAACCGCGCCGGTATCGAACGCACGTTGCATCGCATTTCCGCGTTGCGCAACCGGTTTGGCGAGATCATCGGCGTCACCTGCCGGGTCGGCCGCGCCGTGTACGGCACGGTCGAGATCGTGCGTGACGTCATCGAATCGGGGAAGAGCGTTCTCTTGCTCGGGCGCCCGGGGGTCGGCAAGACCACCTTGCTGCGCGAGGCGGCGCGCGTCCTCGCCGACGATCTCGGCAAACGCGTGATCATCGTCGACACCTCCAACGAAATCGCCGGCGACGGCGACATCCCGCACCCCGGCATCGGGCGCGCCCGCCGCATGCAAGTACCGTCGCCCAATCTTCAGCATGCCGTGATGATCGAGGCGGTCGAGAATCACATGCCGGAAGTCATCGTCATCGACGAGATCGGCACCGAGGCGGAAGCCCTCGCAGCACGCACCATCGCCGAGCGCGGCGTGCAACTCATCGCCACCGCGCACGGCACGAGCCTCGAAAACCTGATCGCCAACCCCACCCTTGCGGATCTCGTCGGCGGCATCCAGGCCGTCACCTTGAGCGACGAAGAGGCGCGGCGGCGGCGCACGCAGAAGACCGTGCTGGAACGCAAAGCGCCGCCGACATTCGATGTCTTGATCGAGATTCGCGACCAAGACCGCTTCGCGGTGCACGCGGACGTCGCGCAGGTCGTCGATGCGCAGCTGCGCGGACAGCCGAGCCAGCCGCAAGTGCGCGTGCGCCGCTCCGACGGCGGCGTCGATGTCGAAGCCCCACCACTGGCCCTGCCCATCAGCGTACAACCTCCACCCTCCGAGCGTGTCCGGCGCCCGCTGCGCATCTTCCCCTACGCAGTCAGCCCCGAGCACCTGGATCGCGCCATCCGCGACCTCGGTGTCAACGCCACCGTGTGCCCGCACCCGCGCCAAGCGGACGTCATCCTCACCTTACGCGCCCTGGCCAAGAAGCGTCCGAAGAAGTTGCGCGAATTGATGATCGACAGCACCCAAGTGCACGCCATCGGCAGCGACACGCACGCGAAGATCGTCGATTTCTTGCGCGAACTCTTCGAGCTCTCGAAAGTCAACCCGGAGCACGAACGCGCCTTGCACGAGGCGGAAAATGCGATCGCCGAAGTGATCGCCCGCCGGCAAGCGGTCGCTCTCGGCCCGCAGAACCCGCACCTGCGCCGCTTGCAACACCAACTCGTCGAGGCCTACGGCTTGCTGTCGGAGAGCACGGGCCGCGGCCACACGCGGCGGGTGGTCGTGCTGCCAAGGTAAAGCACGGCCAAGGTCCAACGTCGAAGGTCCAACGTTGGTTCCGTGACTTGCACCCTGGACTTTGGACGCAGGACCTTGGACTTTGGACTCAGTTGATTGCCTCAAACAATCCCGCCGCCCCCATGCCGCCGCCGATGCACATGGTCACGATGCCCCAGCGCTTCTTCTGCCGTCGCAGCTCGAGCAATAGCGTGCCCGTCATGCGCGAACCCGTCATGCCGTACGGATGGCCAATCGAAATGGCACCGCCATTGGGGTTAAGCTTCGCCGGATCGATACCGAGACGGTCGCGACAATAGACCGCCTGGGAAGCGAAGGCTTCGTTCAACTCGACGATGTCGATGTCATCAATCTTCAGGCCGTGCTGCTTCAACAGCTTGGGCACGGCGAACACCGGGCCAATGCCCATTTCGTCCGGCTCACAGGCCGCAAAGACGCAGCCCCGGTAGAAGCCGAGCGGCTGGATGCCGAGCTTCTTGGCACGGTCGTAGGACATGAGCAGCGTCACCGATGCGCCGTCGGAGAACTGCGACGAGTTGCCAGCGGTGACGCTCCCGCCGTCGGGCTTGAATGCCGGCGGCAACTTCGTCAAGCCTTCCATGGTGGTATCCGGCCGGTTGCATTCGTCACGGTCTACCGTGGCCTGCTTGGTCGACTTCTCACCGGTTGCCTTGTCGGTCACCTCCATGGTGACCGTCATCGGCGAGATCTCATCCTTGAACTTGCCCGCCTTCTGCGCCGCGGCGGTGCGCTGCTGCGAAGCGAGCGCCAGCTCATCCTGCTTTTCACGGCTGACCTTGTAGCGTTCGGCGACAATCTCGGCGGTGAGACCCATCGGCATGTAGATGTCTTTCTTGTGATCGAGCAGCCACGGGTTGAACAGGTTCTTCTTGTTGAAGTCGTTCTGCATCATGGTGATCGACTCGAGTCCACCGCCGATGACCACGTCCGCACCTTCGACTTGCACCATGTGCGCGGCGACCGCCACGGCGTTGAGCCCGGACGAGCAGAAGCGGCTGACGGTGACACCGGGCACGGTGATCGGCAGCCCAGCCATCACCGCAACGTTACGCCCGACGTTGAACCCCTGCGGCCCCTCGGGGAACCCGGTACCCATGACCACGTCCTCGATCTCGGCCGGATCGAGTTGCGGCACCTTCTTGAGCACGTCCTTGACGCAGTGCGCCGCCATGTCATCCGGCCGCGTCAGGTTGAACGACCCGCGGAACGACTTGGCCATTCCGGTCCGGGACGTTGCCACAACAACAGCTTCTCGCATGAGAGACCTCCTTGGAAACTAAAATCAGACGGTACTTTCTCAGGAGTCCACGTTCGTTGCAAGGTGTCTTCTCCCGCTGTTGACCTGCGCGCAGTCACAGGCCATGGGTGGGGACCGTGAACCGCAGGCTCCGAACAGCGTCATCCCCTCCCCTCTGGCTGTCCTTGTTGCTCGGGCTCGTGACTGCGTCTCCGGTTCACGCCGATGTGCGTTCCGTCAACGTTCCGCTGCAGTTCGATCACGAGTTCATCCGTCAGGCGCTGCTCGCGCAGGTCTACACCCGCGCCGACACCATCGCGGTGCTGTGGGATGACGGCACGGGCTGCAACTTCCTGAAGTTGCGGGAACCCGGCGTTACCTCGGCCGGCAACCGGCTGCGCATCCTCACACGCGGCGAGGCCCGCGTCGGCACACGGGTGGGCAGCATGTGCCTGGCCCCGGTGCAGTGGGATGGCTTTCTCGAAGTGCTCGAAGAGCCGGCCCTCGACAGCGACGGGCGTCTGCTGCGTTTCCGTGTCGTTGATTCGAACATTTACGACAAGGAACAGAAGAAGCGGTTCTTCACCGGAAAGATCTGGGACCTGGTCAAGCAGTATGTGCAGCCAAGCTTCGAAGCGGTTCGCATCGACCTGAACACGCCGCTGCAAGACCTGCACGACCTCCTCCCGCTCATCGTGGCGCGGGGCGACGCCGAACGCATCGAGCAGGTGCTCAACTCGTTGCACGCGGCGGATACCAGGGTCAACGATACGGGCATTGCTTTGATGCTGGGTTTCACCATCAGCCCCGTCACGCCTGCGGCTGCCCCGACGCCGGAGCCGACCCTCACCGCCGCCGAGCTGCAGCGCTGGGAAGAGGCGTGGCAGCGCTGGGACGCCTTCCTGACCTTCGTCGTCAAACAGTTCGGGCGCGACACGTCGGCGAAGGAGCTGCACCAATCCCTCACCGACGTGTTGCTGGACGCGCGCTACGACATTCTCGAAGCGCTCGCGCCCTCAGCACCGGGCGCTCCCGATCCGACGCGCGCGCTCTTCCTGAAAACGTGGGAACGGCTGACTCCGGTGGTGCGGCGCAGCGCCGCAACGCTGCCGGGAACCACCGCGTTGCGCTACCTGAGCTTCATCGCCGCCGGCGATGCGCTCGCCGCACTTGATCAAATGGGACCCGATATTGGCCTGGACATCTCCGCGGACGGCTTGCGACGGTTGGCGCGCATCGTCGCTCCCGCCAGCACGGAGGACCCCCTCACCTACAGCACCGCCGTCGATCCTGAGCTGCGCCAACTTTTCGGCTATGGCACGCCGCTGCCCCCGCCCGACCTGTCTGCTGCCCCGAGCGATGAAGCGTGGCGGCGATCTTGGTTCGCGGTGCGGCCCGCCTGGGCAGTTGGAGAAGTCCCGTCCTCGCAGGCCCTCGATCGTTGGATCGCCGACCGCGATACGATCGACACCTACCTGGAAGCCGTCCATCAGGTGCTCGACGAGGTAACGAAACAGACGCTGGCGGGCAGCGACCTCGACGCCCAATATCGCGATGTCTACCGCAAGCTCGTGCTGGCAGCCGCATGGCAGGAAAGCTGTTGGCGGCAGTTCATCCGCGGAGGCGGCAAGGTGACGTACATCAAATCGGCCGTCGGCTCGAGCGGCATGATGCAAATCAACGAGCACGTCTGGCGCGGCGTCTACGATCTGCGCGGTCTACGCTGGGACATTCGCTACAACGGCCGTGCCGGCAGCGAGATCCTCGTGCATTACCTGGACGACTACGCCATCGCGCGCGGCGAGGACAAACAACCGGGCGGGATCGACAATCTGGCGCGTGCCACCTACGCCGTCTACAACGGCGGCCCCGGCCACCTGGC
>DATKMS010000097.1:0-3415 GCA_035541735.1 Candidatus Margulisiibacteriota bacterium | reverse complement strand
AAGGCGCGAAGGCGCAAAGACGCAAAGCGGAGGGGAGCGTAGTCAGCGCGCCTTAGCGTCTTTGCGCTGACTCTTCTCTCTTCATTCCGCAACGCCCACCGCCTGCGCCCGCATGCGGTGGCGCACGAACTCGATGATTCCCGGCAGGATCGAGATGAAAATGATCGCCATGATCACCAGCGTGAAGTTCTGCTTAACAACCGGAATGTTGCCAAAGAAGTAGCCGCCGCAGACGAACAGGCCGATCCAGGCGATGCCGCCGATGACGTTATAGGCGAGGAAGCGGGGATAGGTCATGCTGCCGATGCCCGCGACGAACGGTGCAAAGGTGCGGATGATGGGCATGAAGCGGGCGATGATGATGGTCTTGCCACCGTGCCGCTCGTAGAAGGCGTGCGTGCGGTCGAGGTATTCCCTTTTGAAGAAGCGCGTGTCGCGCTGCGAGAACACCTTTGGCCCGACTGCATAGCCGATGGAGTAGTTCACCGAATCGCCCGCGACCGCAGCGATGCCGAGCAGCAACAGCAGTAGCTCGAGGCGCAGCGACCCCAGCGCGGCGAACGTGCCGGCCGCGAACAGCAACGAGTCACCGGGCAGAATGGGTGTCACCACCAACCCGGTTTCGCAGAAGATGATGAGAAACAGGAGCAGGTACGTCCAGAAGCCATAGTTGCGAATGACGACGTCGAGATACTTGTCGAGGTGCAGGAAGTAGTGCACGAACGTGGTGATCAGCTCCATTCAGTCTCCTTGGCGGTTCCTGGGTTGTAGTGAAAGGGGCGTCGGCGGGCAAGCTGCGCGCTGCGTTGTCTCGACGCCGATCGTCGAATCGCCCTGCGTGACAACCTCCCGATGTCGGCACGCAGCGCCCAGGCCCTTCATTCGCTGATTTCACGGCCCCGCGTTTCGGGCAGGGTCCACACGGTGAGACCGGCGCCGATCGCGAACGCTGCCGCGAGTGCGATGCCGGCCGAGAGATCGGCGTGCCGCGCGACGGCGGTGATGACCAACGGTGTGAAGAACTGCACGCCGCGGGCGACGTTGAAGATCGACCCGATTGCCGTGTTGCGGATGGCTGTCGGAAACAGCTCGGCGAAGAATGGACCGAACATCGACCAGGTTCCGGTGCCGAAGCCGACGAGCAACATGAACATGAGAATCAGTGCCGGCTGTCCTTCGATGATCCGCCAGAAAAGAGTGATCATCAACAAACCCGCCGCCATGACGAAGGCGAACACGGTGAACACCGGCTTGCGCCCGAAGCGGTCGGCAAACCAACCAAAGCTGCCATAGCCGAGCAGTTCACCGAGGACGATGATCAGGATCCACAGGCCGGAGTCGGCAATGCCGAGATGGCGCTCGGCGACCAGATATGCCGGCAGCCACGAGTACGTGAACCAGTACGCCGACATGTTCAGCGCGGTCAGTAGGAGGCACCACCCGGTGAACTGGCGCACCGGCGGCCGAAGGAGTGCGGTAAAGCCGCCGCCATCCTGCGAAGGTTGCGCGCGCCGTGCTTCCCAGACGTCCGATTCGGGCATGTACTTGCGGATGAGCGTGACCAGCAGGGCGGGCAGCGCGGAGGCGATGAACGTCGTTCGCCAGCCGAACGCAGGTGCAAAGAAGCTGCCCATCACGGCAGCCAGCCCAACCCCGAGCGGCGCGCCCGTCTGCATCAGCGCGCCGTAGTGCCCGCGCTGCGCGGCCGGGAAGGTCTCGCTCACGAGCGTCTGCCCGGTCGCCCATTCGCCGCCGACACCGACGGCGGTGACGACGCGCGCCGCCAGCAATGTCCAGAGGCCCGTCGCCAGCCCGGAGAGGAGGACGCCGCTGGAATAGCTGAGGATCGTCCATTGCAGCACAGCCTTCCGGCCGAAGCGGTCGGCGAGGCGGCCGAAGATGATGCCACCGAGTGCCGTGCAGCCCAGCGAAACGCCCAGGACCAGCGATGACTCTTCACGCGTGAACCCAAACTCGCGTGCCACCGGTACGAGCAGGAACGAGTAGAGAATGAGATCGTAGAAGTCGAACAGCCACCCCGCCCAGCTGAGGCCGAGGATCGCGAAGTGGTCGCGTTGCAGGCTCTCGGCTTGGTTGAGGCGGCGCGCTACCATGACCCAGGTGCTTGTAGTGAGAACCTTGCGGGTGCAGCAAGAGAGGATCAGAACTCAACGCAGAGGCGCGAAGGCGCAGAGACGCAGAGAAGGACAATGAAGAACGCAATGCTGTGTGGGTGCCTCTGCCTGGGGATGGCGGTCTCTGTCGCGCGGGTGCAGGGGGCGGCGGCTGACGATCATCTGCTGTGGAACATGATCGTGAGCAAATACGTCGATGGCGATGGCCGCGTCGCGTACCGACAATTGCAGACCGACGACATGCCGGTGCTCAGCAAGTATCTGGCATCGCTTGGTGAAGCGCGCATCGAGGGCCTTCCCGAGAAGGAGCAACTGGCGTTCTGGATCAATGCCTACAACGCCGTGATCGTCGCCGGCGTTCTGGACGGGTACAGCGCCGAGAGTGCGCTCAAGCGCTACCGCTTTTTCAAATCGTACAGCCGAGTCATCGACGGCGCCGCGCGCACACCCGACGACGTCGAGCATGGCATCATCCGTCCACGCTTCCACGATCCGCGGACGCACTTCGCCCTGGTCTGCGCGTCAACCAGTTGCCCGAAACTGCGCCAGGAAGCCTACGTCGGCAGCCGCCTCGATGCGCAACTCGATGACCAAGCCCGCCGCTTCCTCGACGATCCCAGCCGTAACCGCATCGATCCGGTCAGCGGCACCGTTACCCTGTCGCAGATCTTCAAGTGGTTCAGCGATGACTTCACGCGCGGCGGCACGCTTGCCGATGTTCTTGCGCCATACCTCACCGCCGAACAAGTGCGGCTACTGCAGACCAAAAAGCCCACGTACCTCGACTATGATTGGACGATGAACGCCCAGCCCGGGCAGCGACCTGACCAGGGTGGTTAGCGCAGCCTGCCCAGCAGGCGTAGGAGTCCATCGAGGATTGTCAGGGGATGCGGTGGGCAGCCGGGAACGTAGAGATCGACGGGAACGACGCTCGCTGCACCGTTGTGTACCTCAGGGTGATCGATGTACGGACCGCCGGAGATTGCGCAGGCGCCGACGGCGATGACCAGCTTGGGTGCCGGCACGGCGTCGTAGGTCTTCTGCAGCGCCACCCGCATGTTTTCAGTCACCGGCCCCGTGATCAACAGCCCGTCGGCGTGCCGCGGCGATGCAACGAACTGGATCCCGAAGCGACCGAGGTCGAAGACCACCGTGCTGAGAACGTTTACATCCGCCTCGCAGGCGTTGCAGCCGCCGGCGCTGACCTGGCGGAGCTTGAGTGAGCGGCCAAAGAGACGTCGCGCCTTTTCGTCCAGCGCGTGCGCCAATTGCAGCGCCTG
>DATKMS010000096.1:0-86023 GCA_035541735.1 Candidatus Margulisiibacteriota bacterium | reverse complement strand
CCGGCGGGTTGAACTACGAGTTCCTGAGAGGCACGTTTGCGGGCATCTTTCTGCAACGCGACTCGAGTTACATCCATCCCGTCAAGGGATCGACCGACAATCTGACCTTCATCAGCTCGGGGCTGAGCGTCCAGCACTACTTTCTGCCGCCGCCACCGGTGGTCGCCGAGGCCCCGCCGCCGCCACCACCGCCAGCCCCGCCCGCGAAGAAGAAGATCGTCCTGCGCGGTGTGAACTTCGACTTCAACAAGTCGAATATCCGCGCGGATGCGCAACCGATCCTCGACGAGGCGATCAGCACGTTGAAGGAGTACAGGGACATCGCGCTGTCGGTCGACGGATATACCGACGGCATCGGCACGGAGGCCTACAACCAGAAACTCTCGGAGCGCCGCGCGCAGGCGGTCGCCGACTACCTCGCCAAGGGTGGCATTGCCGCCTCCCGTATGACGGTGAAGGGTTTTGGAAAGTCCAATCCCGTCGCTTCCAACGACACCGCCGAAGGCCGCGCCGAGAACCGGCGGGTGGAGTTGAAGGTCACGCAGCAGCCCGAATAGTGCTGCACCAACGAAGCTTGGTTTCTCAGGTAGGGGCACAGCGCGCTGTGCCCCTACACTCCAACAATCTCGAACTGTCCGGTGAGGCGGATGTCTTCCGACGAGCTGCCGATCATGACCTCGATCGTTCCCGGCTCGACTTTGTGCCGCATCTGCCGGTCGTAGAACGCCAACTGGCTGACTGCCAAGTCGAAGCCCACACGCTTGCGCTCGCCGCTTGCCAGTGCGATCCGCTCGAAGCCCCGTAACTCCTTTACCGGCCGGGTGACGCTCGCTACGACATCGCGAACGTAGAGCTGCACGACATCATCACCGCCACGGTCTCCCACATTGGTGACGTCCACTTGGATGCGCACGCTGTCGGTCGGAGCGGCGTGCTGCGGATCGATCCGCAGATTGGCGTACTCGAAGCGCGTGAAGCTGAGGCCGTGACCGAAGGGGAAGAGCGGGCGGCTGCTGACGCCTACGTAGTCGCCCTTCCAGTTAGAGCGGCCGCCGGACGGTTTGTGATTGTAGTACACTGGTACCTGTCCCACCGTTGCCGGCAGCGAGATCGGCAGCTTGCCACCCGGATTGTAATCGCCGAACAAGACGTCGGCGACGGCGCGACCGCCTTCCTCACCGGGCAACCAGGCTTCGATCACGGCCGGCACATGCGCGGCGATCCAGGGAAGCGCCAATGGCCGCCCGTTGACCAGCACGACCACAACGGGACGTCTTGTCGCCACAACCGCTTCGACCAATAGCTGCTGCACGCCGGGCAAGCCGAGATCGGCGCGGTCGATCGATTCACCGCTGGTGCAGCCGTCCACCAATCCCGACTTGTCACCGACGACGATGATGGCCACGTCGCTCTCGCGCGCGGCGGCGACGGCAGCGGCGAACTCAGTGGTGGACGCGCCAAGCACGTCGCACCCGGGGACGTGGCGAACGACCGTGCGTGACGAGACCGTGCGCCTGATGCCATCCACCACGGTCACCATCGGCACGAAGTGCTGCGCCAGGTTCACGCTGCCTGCGGGCCGTGGCGACGGATCGCCCTCCGCGATGTCGCCGAACATGATCTCCAGATGCGCCGGGTAGTGATAGTCGCCCTGCAGCAAGCGGATGCTACCGGCACTCGGCCCGATCACTGCAATGGAGGCCAGCGTCTTGCTGAGTGGCAGCAGGCCGGCGTCGTTCTTGAGGAGCACGATTGATTTCTGTGCAATGCGATGTGCCAGGGCGCGCTGTTCGGCGGTGTCGAAGACGGCACTGGCCGCATCCGGATTGACGTAGGGACGTTCGAACAGCCCGAGTTGGAACTTCATGTGCAAGACGCGGGTGACGGCTGCGTCGACGAGTGCCATGGCGACGCGGCCCTGTCGCAAGGCCTGGCGTAGCGGCTCGCCATAGCAGTGCAGGTTGGGAAGCTCGACGTCGATGCCGGCCTCGAGCGCCCAGCGTGCCGCCTCGCCTTCATCGCGCGCAATGTGGTGGTAGTTCATCAGGGTCGGCACCGTGTAGTAGTCGGACACGACGACGCCGTCGAAGCCGAGTTGATCGCGCAGGAGATCGGTCAGTAGTTCCCTCGAGGCTCCAGCCGGTACGCCGTCGACCTCGCTGTAGGCGTTCATGATCGACGCCAGCTTCGCTTCCTTGATCGCCGCCGCAAACGGCGCCACGTACACCTCGAGCAGTTCCCGCTGTGGAATGTGCGCCGGCGCCCAGTTCATACCGCCTTCGGAGGCACCGTAGCCCACGAAGTGCTTGCCCGTGGCGACCACACCACGCGCCAGATCGTCGCCCTGGAGACCGCGAACGTATGCCACTCCCATGCGGGCGATCAGATGTGGGTCCTCACCGAACGTTTCCTCCGTTCGTCCCCAACGCGGGTCGCGCGCCACGTCGAGTACCGGCGCCAGTGACTGATGTGCGCCCACGGCGCGCATCTGTGTGCGGATGGCCATGGCCATCGCTTCGATCAACCGCGGCTCCCAGGTCGCGGCCAGTCCGATGGCCTGTGGAAAGCACGTCGCGTCGCGCGCCAGGTAGCCGGCGCAGCTCTCCTCGTGGATGATCGCTGGAATTCCGAGCCGGGTCTGCTCGATGAGAAATTTCTGGATGGCGTTGGCGAAGCGCGCGCTCTCGGCGGGCGAAAAAACCGTGGCTCCGCCAATCCGCGTCATATGTCCCGTACCGTGCGCCAATTGCTCGCGGGCGCGCGGCTCGGAGAACTGGCCGTCTTCGATGAGGCCGCTCGACCACACGCCGCCGAGCTGTGCGAGCTTCTCGTCGAGTGTCATGCGTGCAAGCAAGTCACGCACGCGTTCGTCGAGCGGCTGGCTTGCATCGCGGTATCTCATGAGCGTACGGCACTGTAGCTCAACTGGGTTGCGAAGCCGAACCCCGGGCATCAGCAGTGGTCATCGTCAGCCCCGGGGCTGGAAGACACCCAGCCCGTCACCTCGCACAGTTGACAGCCAGCCGTAAGCTACAGGATGCTACTTGCACAACGATGGGCAGGCTTGATGGAGGTGTAGCGATCGTCAGCCGGGCTGGCTTCGGCATGGGCCGCGGCGGAGCCTCTGGCATGCAAGCTCGGCGTGCGTTTCTCCTTCTCCTCGTGCTGTCGACGCTGGCCGCCTGCGGCGACGACGATACGGTCGTTCCCGGTGGCCCGGTGTATCGCAACCCCGCGGCCCCGGTCGAGGCGCGCGTCCAGGATCTGCTGTCGAGGATGACGCTCGACGAGAAGATTGCGCAGATGCATGGTGTGCCGATTACCGACACGCACAACATCAACGGAACACCCGCCAACACGCGGCTCGGCATCCCCGGCTTCCACATGGTCGACGGCATGCGCGGCGTCAGCGTCACCACCGGCCCGGCGACCGCGTTCCCCGTCGGCAGCGCGCGCGGCGCCACCTTCGATCCGGACCTCGAGGCACGCGTCGGCGAGGCGATCGGCGCCGAGGCGCGTGCGAAAGGCTATGACGTGCTGCTCGCCCCGACAATCAACCTCTTGCGCCACCCGCGCTGGGGGCGCGCGCAGGAGACCTATGGCGAAGACCAGGTGCACATGGGTGCGATGGCCGCGGGTTTCATCCGCGGTGTACAGCAACATATGATCGCCAGTGCCAAGCACCTGGCCCTGAACAGCATCGAAGACACCCGCATGCGGGTAAACGTCAGCGTCGATGAGCGCACGCTGCGCGAGATCTACCTGCCGCACTTCAAGCGCGCCGTCGACGCCGGCGTCGGCTCGATCATGTGCGCCTACCCGAAGGTGAACGGCGTCTATGCCTGTCAGAACACTCACCTGCTGCATGACATTCTCCTGGGCGAGTGGGGCTTCGACGGCTTCGTCGAATCCGATTGGCTCTTCGCGACGCACAGCACCGTCCCGTCTGCCTTCGCCGGCCTCGACATCGAGATGCCGTACCCGCACTTCTATGGGCAACCGCTGCTCGACGCCGTCAACGGTGGCAGCGTTCCGATCGATGTGATCGACGCAGCGGTGCAGCGCATCCTGCGCGCCAAGTTCCGCTTCGGCATCTTCGACGGCAAGCCACCCCTGGATCCGGCAACGGTAGTGGAGAGCCCCGCGCACACGACCCTCGCTCTCGAGGTCGAGCGTCGGGCGATTGTTCTGCTGAAGAACGATGGCGCCGCGCTGCCCCTGTCACGTACCTCGCTGCACCGCGTGGCAGTCGTCGGCGGACTGGCCGACACGGTGAACCTCGGGGACACCGGCAGCAGCGATGCGCGATCGTCCTACGCGATCACGCCGCTGGCCGGGATTCAGAAACACGCCGGTCCGGTCGAGGTCGTCGACCTGAGCCGCAACACGCTGAGCGCTGACGATGTCGCGCAGATCAGTGCTGCCGACGCGGCCGTCGTTGTTGTGGGTCTCACGTCCGCCGACGAAGGCGAGGGGCAACAGGCCACACCCGGCATCGGTGATCGCAAGACGCTCGATCTCTCCACCGACCAGCAGCAGCTCATTCTGGACGTCGCGCGCCATAACCCGCGCACGATCGTCATGCTGGAGGGCGGCAGTGCGATCATCGTCGAGCCCTTCGTCGATCAGGTCGCGGCGATCCTCATGGCCTGGTATCCGGGCACCGAAGGCGGCAATGCCATTGCCGAGGTGTTGTTCGGCGACGTCAACCCGTCGGGTAAACTCGACGTGACCGTGCCGCGTTCGGCCGATCAGCTCCCGCCATTCGTGAACGACCAGATCAACGTCGAGTATGGTTACTACCACGGCTATCGCTATGTCGATAAGAACGGCCTCGAACCGCGCTACCCGTTCGGCTTCGGCCTGAGCTACACGACCTTTGCGTTCAGCAACCTCAGGCTCGCTGCAAGCACCATCGCGCCTAACGGAGAGTTGCGTGCCAACGTGGACGTCAAGAACACGGGTGCGGTCAGCGGCGAGGAGGTGGTGCAGCTCTACGTCGGATACGAGGGGTCGCGCGTCGACCGCGCGGTGCGTGATCTCAAGGCCTTCCAGCGCGTCACGCTCGCGCCCGGCCAGACCAAGACGGTAGCCCTAGCGGTTCCGGCGGCCGATCTGGGGTTTTGGGATGTTGGTGCGAACACCTTTGTTGTCGAGCCGATCAGCTACGTGATCGAGGTGGGGTCTTCGTCGCGCGATCTGCCGCTCGACGCCAGCGTTTCGATAGCTGCACCGTAGGACTCAGGCTGAATTCCGTTGCGTTCCATTGACGGCCCGCAACTCGCCCGTAGCCAAATCGAGGTCGACACCCGGTGCGATTTCAATGGCTCCCGACGCCACTGGCGCGACGACACGCCCGAACCCAAACCGACGGCAGTCCCACGCGGAGCGCATCGCCCCGAATGGCATACGGACCCGGACGCGTTTTGCCGTGCCGACGAGCAATTTCGACTTGTGCATCGATTCTCCCTCCTCGGCTTCATTGGCAGAGCAGGTGCTGTGCCATCAAGACAGGCCCGCGCAGGGCGAGGCTGTTTCGGCCTCAAGCCGCGCGCCGGGATGAAATACGTGCCATTGCGTGACGGTAGCGTGGCTCAGGAGAACCGGTGCTGGCGCATGCCTGCGGTCGGATGCGACCGCAGGGGAGGAGCATCAGGGTACTGCCAGTGCTAGCTGCACCCGCGCGTCGGTAACGGGCGCAAGCCACTTGTTACGCCAGGGAACGGATGCTCGCTCATCGTGCGGCGACGGCGCCGGTGTACGCCACGGGCCCGCAGCTCAAGGCGCGCGAGCACACGCGACCGGGCGAACCGTTCAGGTTGCGCGTGTTCATCTCCAGCGCGGTGCCGCTTGGTGCCTACACGGTGCAACTCTCGTTCACTCCGGCGGCCCTGGAGTTGACGAGCATCAGCGGCGGCAGTGGCGAGTTCGCGGCGCCGCCGATCACCAACCCCGAACAGTTCGGTGGCGTGACGGTGTGATCACGTCTGATGAAGTCATCGTCGGTACGAAGATGGCGCTCGACGGGTGTCCGCACACTCCGACGCCGACCCGCACCGGAATGCCGATCACTACGGCTACACCGCCGCCGACACCCACCTCTACATCCACGCCGCTCTCTAAGATCAACCACGCTCCCACGCTGCCGCAGCTCGCTGTCTATCATGCATACCCCGGATACCCTGTCCGACTCGTCATCGGCGGCAACGACCCCGACGGTGACCATTTGTCGTACAGTGCCCTCGCTCTTCCCGACGGTGCCGAGCTCGACGCAGCGGCTGGCGTGTTGAGCTGGACGCCGCGAGCCGACCAGATCGGGCCGCGTTTTGTGCAGGTTACGTGCGCGGACAACGGTAGTCCCCCGTTGTCGGCCGCGGCGGTCGTCCCCTTCGAAGTGTCGCCGCTCGATGCGTGCATCATTCCAACTTGCGATCCGGCAACGGGGTGCACTGACAACCGGCAACCCGTCAGCGAGAGTTGCTGTGAAGGGGCGCTGCCGGAGCGAGTGGGCGAGCCGCTCGCCGATTGTCCGGCGGGCTTTGTGCTGTTCGTGGGTCGTAACAACAGCGGGTTTGGTCGGCTGCGGGACTGCGACGGGTTGCGGGTCATCAACTTCCTGCAATCCGGCGCCAGCGTACGGTTCAACGTTGAAGCGCGTTGCGTGAACGATGTGCAGCCCGTGAAGGTGGACGCACGGCTCGAAACCAAGATTCGGCTGCTCTTCGACCTTGAACAGACGGTTCTTCTCGATCCCAGCACCGACGGCTACGCGCGCACGATACCCGTTGTCTTCCCCGTGACCGCGCCCGCGCCGTTTTACGACTTCGAAGGGGCGGAAGCGCAGCTCACGGTGATGCTCACCGACGCGGACGGTGTGGTCGTCGAGGACCACCTGCGGCTGCTCCTTACCTTCGATGTCCTCGAAGATCTACCCGAGACCGCAGATATGTCTCCGCCTTCGCAATGATCGGATCGATCGCGAGAGTACCCCAGGGGAGGAGCCGAGAAAGATTCGGAGAAGATCCAGGTAACCGATTGCTTTGCCACAGGAATTCTCGCGCAGGGTGTGAGGGTTGGGCGTGCGGAGCTTCAGCTTTTCGTGCTTTCGCCAGTGCGTCTGCTGGTGATTTTCGGGAAGCCACCTTTGACGCCGTGGCGTTCGGGATGATAATCCGCCATCCCGAGTATGCCGCATCCGGTTGGAGCCATCGTCCTCGCAGGGGGTCTGGGCACGCGCATGAAGTCGGCGCAGGCCAAGGTGCTGCACCGTCTGGGGGGCCGGCCGCTGATTGCCTATCCGCTGGCCGCCCTGCGCAGCATCGGCGTCGATCCGATCGTGGTCGTCGTCGGCTATCAGGCGGAGGCGGTGCGCGCGGCGTGTGCGCCGTTTGCAGTGCGCTTTGCGGTGCAGACGGAGCAGAAGGGTACGGGCCATGCCACGCAGATGGCGCGCACGGCGCTGCGCGACTTCAGCGGTGACCTGGTGGTGCTCTACGGCGACCTGCCCTTCCTGCGCGCCGAGAGCTTGCGGCGCTTGATCGCGGCGCACCAGCGCGGACGGGCCGCCGTCTCGCTGCTGACCGAAACACTCGACGACCCATCCGGGTTCGGGCGCATCATGCGCAACGGACAAGGCCGCGTGATCGGTATCGTCGAGGATCGCGATTGCAGCCCGGCGCAGCGGGACATCCATGAGGTCAACGTCGGCGCGTACTGTGTCGACGCGGACTTCCTGTTTCGCGCGCTCGAACGGGTGAAGCCGACGAACGCGCAGGGCGAACTCTACTTGACGGACATCATCGGCTTGGCGCACGCGCAGAACGCGCGCATTGGCGATGCGCCTGCCACCGCGGGCGAGGGAGCGCAGATCAGCTCCAGAGCCGATCTGGCGGCGAGGGAGAAGACGTTGCGCGACGAGATCAACTCGAAGTGGATGGCCGCGGGTGTCACCCTGGAAGATCCCGCCACGACCTACATTGGCCCTGACGTGCAGATCGGCCGCGATACCGTCGTTGGACCCAACGTCATCCTGCGCGGCAATACGCGCATCGGTGCGGAGTGCCGTATCGATGGCACGGCATTGATCGTCGACTCCGCCGTCGGCGACAAGGCGCACATCAAGCTCGGGGTCGTCATGACGGAGGCCCGGATCGATGACCAGGTGCAGGTGGGTCCGTTCGCGCAGCTGCGTCCGGGGACACGCTTGGGCGCGCGGGTGCACATCGGCGATTTCGTCGAGACCAAGAACGCCGTGATTGGAGCCGGCACCAAGGCCATGCACCATGCGTATTTGGGTGACACCGAGATCGGGAGTGACACCAACATCGGCGCCGGAACGATTACCTGCAACTACGACGGCTTCAGAAAGAGCCGCACCGTGATCGGCAACCGCGTTCAAGTAGGTAGCGACTCGCAGTTCGTGGCGCCGGTGACCGTTGGCGACGACGCGTACATCGCGACGGCAACGACGGTGCGCAAAGACGTGCAAGCCGGCGCACTGGTGTTCAACTCGCGGACTGAGGTGCAGCGTCCGGGCTGGGTGGCAGCGCGGCGGACGCGCGAGGCGAAGGCCGCTGCGAAGAAGACAGCGCCGGCGCGCCGCCGCCGACAACGCGTGGCCACCAGGAAGGCGGCGTCGCGTCCCAAGCAAGCTGCGGTGCCACGCCGCGCCCGTGCGGTGCGAGCACGCGTTGCGAAGCCCAAGAAGCGGCGGCGGTGAAGCGCAGCACCCGCTGCGCTGGCCTCGCCCGCGCGCCACGGGCACGTAGGTGCCGTGGGACTTCGACGAGCAAGCTATCGGAACAGGTCGAATTCGCGGGCGCGGATCAAGTTCTTGGCGCTGCCTGCAGCGGGTGTAAATTCGTAACCACGGACGAGTGCCGCGGGAATACCATCGCCCTTGCGCATCACCAGACCGGCTCCTGCGGCCAATGCATCCGCCTGCGCCATCACGGTGTGATGCAACTCGCGACCGCCCATGTCCTGCTGGCCACGCAGATCGAGCTGCGCCTCCATACCCGCCACCCCCAGGGCGAAGTCCACCAGGCCCTCACGCCATGGCCGTCCGAAGGTGTCGGTGACGAGCACGGCCACGTCGACGCCGGCACGCCGGCGGAAGGCGCTCCGTAGCTCCTGCGCCGAGGCATCGGGGTCCTCGGGCAGCAGAATCACGATGTCCGGACCCAAACTGTTGGACTCGTCGACACCCGCGTTGGCGCAAACCCAACCCGGCCCGGTTTCGACGATGAGGTGGCCGCGGTCCATCTTGATGATGCGCTTGGTTTCTCGCAGGATCACCTCGACGATGCGCGCGTCCTTATCGGTGGTCTGCGCGGCGATCTGCAGCGCGAACGGCGACGCAGTGATCTCGCTCAGCCGCGCCACCCGCCCCTCGGATTTCGATACCACCTTTTGACAGACGACGACGATGTCGCCGCTGGCGAGCGTCAGGCCGCTCTGACTCAGTCCGCTGAGCAAGAGCGCCGCGAGGTCGTCGCCCGGCCGCACGAGCGGCATCCCGGTGATCGGCGTGATCGAGATGGTCATCGCTGCAACTCCGTGAGGACCGTCTGTGCCAGGCGGCGCGACTTTGCGGGGCTCGTCATGAGCGTGTCGGTGACCACCGGGCGCATGCCTAACGCAGCGACGCGCGGTGCCAACGCAGCGTCGCGGTGGTCCATGACGAAGACGTCGACGCAGTCTCTGTAGAGGCGTGCAACGCCCACCGGCGACACTTCATGGCCCAGCCCTCTCAGCATGCGGTGGAGCGGACCCTTGATCGGCGCGCCGGCGACGATGGGACTCACGGCCGCCACCGGCGCGCGCGTCGTGCGTAACGCGCGGCGCATGCCCCGCAGCGCCAGGATCGGTCCGATGCTGACGAACGGATTACTCGGTGGGATGATGACGAAATCGGCGTGTTGCAAGGCCGGAACGGCGCCCGGCGCGGGTGGCGCCTGCCGTGCACCGCGCAGCGTGATGCGGTCGACCCGGCCGCGACCGCGGTTGCGCACGAGATACTGCTGAAAAGGGAGGGGACCACGCCCGGCGACATGGACGACGGTGCGGACGGAGGCGTTGCTCATCGGCAAGACGCGCGCGCGCACGCCGTGGGTGCGCGCGATGGTGCGCGTAATCGTCGTCAAGGTCTGACCGCGCCGCAGCGCGTCCGTGCGAAAGATGTGCGTCGCCAGGTCCGTGTCTCCCAGACGGAACCAGGTGTCGGCATAGAAGCGGCGGAGTGCCCCGAGGCAGCGCGTCGTGTCGTCCGCGACACCCCACCCCTGCACCGGATCGATGATCCCCGCCAGCGTATAGAGCACCGTGTCCACGTCGGGTGAGACGTGTAAGCCAAAGAAGGTCTCGTCGTCGCCGGTGTTGACGATGACCGTGAGGCAGCGCGGATCAAGAAGCGAGCTGAGGCCCCGTAAGAAGCGCGCCGCGCCCACTCCCCCAGCCAGTACCGTGATCCGTTCCGTGTGCCCCGTCGGCTGAGACCCTGCCATACGTGGTTGTGCGCTCTTGCGGGATACGTCCCGCCGCTTCGATGAGTGTGCGGATCGTCTCGACCGGGATGTACTCTCCGGCATCGCCACCGGCGGATTTGGTGATCTGCTCTTCCATCAACGTGCCGCCAAAGTCGTTGACCCCGGCGTCGAAGGTCAGTTGGGCCAGCTCGGTGCCGAGCTTCACCCACGATGTCTGCAAGTTGTTGATGCAGCCGCGCAGCATGAGGCGGGCGAACGCGTACATGCGTAGATCGACGACGCCCTTGGGCGGCGGGTCGACGAGGCCCTTCTGGTAGAGGGCGGTGTACGTGTGGATGAAGCGCAGCGGTACGAACTCGGTGAACCCGCCCGTCTCCTTCTGGATGGCACGCAGCAACTCGATGTGCCGCACGATGTGCTCGGGTTTCTCCACGTGCCCATACATGATGGTCGAGGTGGTGCGCACACCTACCCGGTGCGCCGTGGTGATGATCTCCACCCAGGTGCGGACGTCGACCTTCTTGTGGCTGAGAATCTCGCGGACCTCGTCGTCCAGGATCTCGGCAGCCGTTCCCGGGATCGTGCCGAGGCCGGCGTCACGCAGCATGCAGATGTAGTCACGGTAATTCATGCCGGTGCGCCGCGCGCCGTACATGATCTCCATCGGCGAAAAGGCGTGGATGTGGATCTGTGGGAAGCGCGCCTTGATGGCGACGAGCAGGTCGCGGTAACCAAACGCATCCATTTCGGGGTTGATGCCGCCCTGCATGCAGATCTCGGTGGCGCCGCGGTCGACGGCATCCTGCACCTTGGCGAGCACGTCTTGTGTGCTGTCGGTGCGTGCGTCGTCGTCCTTGCGGTGGCGTGCAAAGGCGCAGAACTGGCAGCCGACGAAACAGACGTTGGTGAAGTTGATGTTGCGGTTGACGACGTAGGTGATGACCGGTCCGACGTCGTTGTGGCGGATGAAGTCGGCGGTTCGGATGAGCGCCGCGAGGTCGGGGCCTTCCGCCTGCAGCAGCGCCAGGCCGTCAGCGGCGCTCAGTTCGGTGCCGGCGATGGCGCGTTCGAGCACGGCGGCAAGCTGCGAGCCTGCGCCAGCGATGGCACGCTCGAGTGGTCGCCCATCGTGTACGAGTTCGCGCAGGTGCTTGGTCAGCATAGGGGTACTCCTCTCTCAGCGGCGATGCGGGCCACCGGCGCGCGCAAGGCCGGTGCGAGGAAGCCGGGACGATTGACGTACTCGGCATAGATCGGCAAGCGTGGTTGCAACGTAAAACCGACGGCGCGGCAGGTCTCCGCCAACGCTGCAACGTGCGGCCACGGCGCCTCGGGATTGACGTAGTCGGGGGTCAGAGGCGAAATGCCGCCCCAATCGTTGATGCCGGCACTGAGGAAGAGGCGATGGTCGTAGGGGCTGAGGTTCGGCGGCGCCTGGATGTTCATATCGCCGACCATGAGGCGGGCGACGGCGATCGTGCGGGCCATTTCGAGACTGGTGGGCTCAGGGCTTGCCGCCATGCGCGTCGTCGGTTTGGCGCGGAAGTTCTGGATGATGATTTCCTGGATGTGTCCGTAGGTGCGGTGCAAGTGACGGATTGCCGCGAGGCTGGCGACCACCTCGGCGCGGGTCTCGCCGATGCCGAGCAGGACGCCCGTGGTAAATGGGATGCCAAGGGCGCCGGCGTGGCGCATCATTTCGAGCCGCAGCGCCGGATCCT
This sequence comes from Candidatus Margulisiibacteriota bacterium, assembly GCA_035541735.1. Classification (GTDB taxonomy): domain Bacteria; phylum Desulfobacterota; class Binatia; order HRBIN30; family HRBIN30; genus DATKMS01. The sequence goes on along the minus strand of DATKMS010000096.1, from coordinate 73,815 downwards.
TATCGGGTGCATTGGCGTGCGCTTCGCCCTTACGGCGCAAGCGTGGGCTGACGTTTTCGAGCATCAGCCCCATGCTCGCGTTGAGCGGCTTGAGGGCTGCCATTTCGTCGCGGCTCATGAGGCCGGCATTGGTGTGCGGCAGGAGTCCTTCCGCGAGCGCGATCTCACACGCGTGTGCCACGTAGTCGATGGTCGTCGTGTGTCCGAGCACACGCAAGGTGGCGCGATAGGTACGGAATACGAGTTCGGGCTTGTCACCCAGGCACATCAGCGCCTCGATGCACTGCGTCTCGCGTCCCTGGCGTGCGCACGCGCGGATCTCCTCGGGGAGCATGGTCCAGGCGTGCGGATCGTTCGGGTCGCTACGGAACGTGCAGTACGCGCACCGGTCACGACACAAGTTGGTGATTGGCAGGAAGACTTTGGGCGCGTAGGTAACGACGGTGCCCTTGAAGCGCGTGCGGAGGTGGCCGGCGACTGCGAGGACAGCGCTCAACTCTTCAGGAGCCTCAACCGCGATCAACGTGAGCGCTTCGGCGTCGTCGATGGGGACGCCGTCGAGAGCGCCTTCCAGCGGCTGTCGAACGGCGCTGCTTAGCCCGCGCAACCGACTGGCAGCAGCGGCGGCGTCGGTGGTGGCCAACATGCGGCGGTTGTTATCACAAGCGCCGCGCCGTGCATAGCAGGGGTGGCCCTGCGGAGGTGCGCGCCGGTCACGCGCTCAGGGCAGCGACCTGACGACGTACACGCAGAGCGAGCAGACCATCAGCGCCTCGGTTGTCACGTAGAAACGCAACCACCCGCGGCAGCTCCTCCCTGGGATCGAAGATCTTGGCGCACCGCGCCAACAGATCATTGTAGGTCGCGTCGGGCATGCCGGCGATACTCACGGTGGGATCGTCCGCGTCGTCGAAGGCGATCTCCAGCTCTTCCGCGTCGAGCTGGTTGACCACCTCGTGGACGGCTGCCAGGAAGCGGTCGATCCGTACGCGGCTCAACTTCTCCGGGCGGAACTGCAAGTCGAGTCCGCGCCGCAGGTCGTACGGCTCAATTTGCACCTCGGCGTTCCCGACCTCCAGCACCCCTGGGGCAAACTGATACCGACGGTCGTCCTCGATCGAGCGGCGCGTGGCGTTGACGACGTACGATTGGTCGCCGTCAGTCACCTCGAATGTCAGCGTCGCCAGCGGGTCCCAGAGAGGGCGGTCGGCGCGCACCTCCGACCCGCTGCGCCACAGGGAGGCGATGTGATGTGCGCGGTGCTTGGCGACGAACTCTGCGTAGGCGTCGGCGCCTTCGATTCCAGCGTCATCGAGAAAAGCCACCGAAGAGTCGAGCATGGGATGCAACTCCCCGCAATCGCGACAAGCAGCGAAGTGCTGCGCATTGTTGGGCGTCATCAGTGTAGCTGGGAGTTCGCGGCGGCCGCGCGCGCCGGTATGGTGACAATGAATTGCGTGCCCAAAGCGGCCTCGCTGCGCACGCGCAGATCGCCGCCCAACAGCTCGATCAGGCGCGTGGCGATCCGCAATCCGAGACCCAGGCCACGGAAACGACGTCGGGCTGACGCATCGGCTTGGGTGAGACCTTCAAGGGCACGCACGATCTCTTCGCGCTGCATGCCGATCCCGGTATCGCTCACCTCGATCTCGACTGCACCCGCCTGTGGTGCACGACGCACCGCGACGGAGACGGATCCGGCGGAGGTGAACTTGACGGCGTTGTCAAGCAGCGCCCACAATACCCGTTCGACCTTTTCCTCGTCGCTGATGGCGGACAGGGCACCCGTGGCGAGCTCCGTGCGCATCAGCAGGCCCTTCTCGTTGGCGACGGGCTGAAACTTCTCCACTGCCCGCGCCACCGTGTCCCCGAGGTTGAACGGCCGGATGTTCAATGCGATCTCGCCGGCATCGAGCGCGTTGAGCAGCAGGACACCTTCCACCAAGTTCAGCAGCTCGACCGAGTTGACCTGGATGCGTTCCAGCGCCATGCGCTGATCCGGATCGACGACGCGCTGCAGCTCCTCAGCGAGGATGGCGCTGTAACCAATGATCGCACTGAGGGGGGTGCGCAACTCGTGCGAGAGGTTGGCCAGGAAGTCTTCCTTCATGCGGCGGGCACGTAGATTGGCCCGGCGGCGCGCGACCGCGCGGCGTACCAGGTCGGAGATCTGCGGGACGTCGAAGGGCTTGGAGATGTAATCGAATACCCCGTGGCGCAAGCCTTTGATTGCAGAATCGAGGGAACTGTAGCCCGTCACCACGATGACCTCGATATCGGAGTCGAAGGCTTTGATGCGTTCCATCACTTCCACCCCCGACATCGCGGGCATGCGCAGATCGAGCGTGACAACATCGATTGGAGTCGATTGCAGGATCTCCATTGCCTGCTGGCCGCCAGTGGCCGTATAGACATTGTACGAGGGTTTGAAGATCATGCGCAGGGACTCCGCCGGACCCCGTTCATCATCCACAATCAAAAGCGATGCTCGCTCTTCCATACGCTACTCTCACCCCCAATATTAAAGTTGAGCGTTAGCACAGACGATGCCAAGTTGCGACCAAGAACGACCGTAGCGCAGCAGGGATGCTGGCAAACCCATGATTACAGGACTTTCCGGCTGCAACCGCGTACGCAGCCGGGTACGCATGACCCTCAAACGGAGGGGGAGGCGTGCAGAGTTGGACGCCCCGACGAGAAAGTGGCATGGGAAGTTGACTATGCAAGTTCGTCGCGCGTTGGGATGCCGAGCTTGTCCATCTTGTATTTGAGGACGCGCCGTGTAGTGCCGAGTATCTCCGCCGCCCGCGTCTGGTTGTTCTGGGCCTGGGTCAAGGCCGAGCGAATGAGTTCTTGCTCGAACTGATCGACGGCTTCGCTGAGGCGGGCCTCACCGCGCAGTACGCTTTGCTGTGCGGGATGACTGGTCGCATCGCAATTCGCCAGGTAGCCGGGTAAGTCCTCTCGTGTCATCACCACGGCGGGAGAGAGGACCATGGCCCGCTCGATCACATTCTCGAGTTCACGCACGTTACCGGGCCAGGAGTATTGCATGAGCAGGTCCAGCGCTTCGTTCATGAAGGACTTCTCCGGGAGGCCCAACTGACGGGACTTGAGCCGCAGGAAGTGTCGGATGAGCAGGCTGACATCGTCTCGGCGGTCACGCAGTGGCGGGAGCGAGATGGACACAACATTCAGCCGGTAATACAGGTCCGAACGGAAGGTGCCCTCGCGCATGCTCTGATGCAGGTCGCGGTTGGTGGCGGCGATGAGGCGGACATCGACCTTGATTGGCTGCGCGCCGCCGATGCGGGTGAACTCGGATTGCTCAATGACCCGCAAAATCTTGGCCTGCGTGGACGGATTCATCTCGCCGATTTCGTCGAGGAAGAGCGTGCTCTGATCAGCAAGCTCGAACTGCCCGAGTTTTTTCGCGTAGGCATCAGTGAATGCGCCACGCTCATGGCCGAACAGTTCACTCTCCAAGAGGTTGTCCGGAATGGCGGCGCAGTTGATGGTCACCATCGGTTTGGCAGCGCGCGGGCTGTTGTAATGGATCGCCTTGGCGATGAGTTCCTTCCCGGTGCCACTTTCGCCGGTGATCAGCACCGTGGTCTTTAGCGGAGCCACCATGCTGACGGTTCGCAGCACCTCCTGCATCTTGTCCGAGCCGCTGATGATACTATCGAAGCCGTAACGCACGCCGACTTCGGAACGCAGGGCTTCGACCTCACGGGCGAGTGCTGCCGACTCCACGCCGCGCTCGACGAGCAGCAGCAGTTCGTCGATGTCGAACGGCTTGGTGACATAGTCGCTGGCCCCCAGCTTCATCGCTCTGACAGCCGTTTTCACCGTCTTTGTGGCAGTCAGCATGATGACCGGCAGCGTGAGTGGCCGTTGTTTGATCTGCTCCAGCACGTCCAAACCGTCCATGCCCGGCATCAAGATGTCGAGCAGGACAACGTCAAGCGGCTCGCGATCGACCAACTCGAGCGCCTCCCTGCCTGAGGCAGCGGTCACGACGTCGTAGCGCTCCTTGAGCACCATCCGCAGCGATTCGCGGACGCCGTGCTCGTCATCAACTACCAATACTCGTCGTCTTTCCATCGCCTGGTGCTGTTTCCTCCCCCTGCGGTAGCGACACGGTCACCGACGTCGTTGTGGCAGATGAGCTCGTTTCGATGTGGCCACCGTTTCTTTCAATCAGCGTCTTCGCCAGTACCAAGCCTAGGGGCAGAGCATCACCGCTATCGCCTATGGGCTCGTCGAGCAGGTCGGAGAGTGTGTGGGTGAATGCCTGTCCGCTGGCGGGGTACTCGAAGCTGAGGGCGGAGGTGCTGCCCAACGGGCGGATCGATAGCGTCTGTCCTTCTTGCAAGTCGCGTGCGATGACGCGCAAAAGATTGTCAAGTGCATACTCGATCTGCGCCGCGTCGACGAAAGCGACGTGGGCGTTGGGCGGGCGGTAGTCGAGCGTCACACGTCGTTCGCTCAATGTCGCCGCGAGATTCGAGAGACCAGGGGCCAAGAGGCTGGCGACTGTAACATCCTGGGGTGCGGGCATGCGGAATCGGGTAAACTGCAGCAGGTTTTCCAGCGTCCGATCCATGCGGTCGACGGCCTCGCCTGTCAGGCGGGCCATATCCTGGCGGCTCTCATGGCTGGTGAGGATGCGTTCCATGTGCTGCGCGACGGTCTTGATCGTGACCATCGGATTCTTGAATTCGTGGGCGAGTTCGTTGATGATCAGATCGACGCTCGCGTTGCTGCGGCTTGCCGACTGGTTGTGGTGCCGAGGCTCCGCTGCGGCTGCAGTGCGCCGGCCGGGGACAATGCGGCCGTATCCGAACAACAAGTCGTCTGCCTCGATGTTGCGCGTCTCTGCGAGGGCAAGAGTTCGGGTAAGGACGGCCTCTAGCTCGGCGAGGTTACCGAACCACAGGTAGTGCGTCAGCCGTTCCATGGCGCCAGGCGTGAAGATGGCCGGTGGGGTTTCCAATGTGCGAGTAATATCCGTGGCAATACGGCTGACGAGGGCCGGGATGTCGTCGGGACGGTCGCGCAACGGCGGCAGATCGAGCGCCAGGATGCCGAGTCGGTAGAAGAGATCGCGATCGAGGCCCTGCACGCGCGCCAGATCGGAGAAGCTTTGTGCCGTTGCGCAGAGCAATCGGGTGCCATGCCAACCGCTGCTCGAGGTGAATCCTCCACAGTCAAGCAACTCACGGAGCAGTTGCTGACCGTCCGGGGAGAGGCGGGCGATATCATAAACGAAGAGCGTCACATCTCCTGGGCTGACACCACCGGCTTGGTCCAAGGCGTGGCGGGTACAGGCAGTATCGGCAAGCGGGACGAAACGCCCCTGTTGCGCTGCCGCGCAGATGGCTCGGGCTAAGCGTGCTTTGCCTGCACCGGGCTCTCCGCAGATGAGCACCGGGAGCCGGGTGGCGACGGCGCGGCGCACGAGCGGTACCACGTCTGCCGGAAGCAAGGGGTATTCGAGTTCGGACCTGCCGTGCAGCCCAACTTGGGCTGGGGGCGTTGCGGTCGGATTGGCCAGCAGCGTCCGCACTGTCGCCCGCAGGTCTTCGGGCTTGAAGCGGCGCGGGATGCTGGCGCGGGGGCCCGTGATCGTGAAGTGTCCCCCCGCCTGACTCTGCAGCCACAGAACGGGACACCCGCTCGGTAGTCCGCGCTGGGACGCGAACGGCAGGGCGTCGTCACCGATGATGACGATATCAGCGTCGTGCGCACTGGAGGGGTCGCGGAGGTAATCCGCCGTATCGAGGCACCTGACGTCGTGGTCCCCGCCGAGCACGATCGCGATGGTCTCGCGAAGAGTCGCGGAGCTATCGATGACGCATACGCGTGCCGCCTCCACGCACCAGCCTCCTTCCCCTCCCCAGGCGCCGAGTGACTAAGTGTGCATAACGTACACGTTTCCGGCCCAAAAAGTCAATTCGCACCACCCGGACGGTTCCTCTCAGAATTCGCTTGAAAAAGTTTCAGGGGGCGTGGTAACGGTCGAGGGTCAACGCGACGCCGAACTGCTGAATTTATTCCATTGCTTCCGGGGGATGGGCATCCTGATCATACGGGTTGATGGCATTTGCGGCGAGCGGACAGGTTGGTGCGTAAGAACGGTGTAGGTGAGACGTTGGCGACAGCAATTCAAGGCCTTGTTGATCCGGTCGCTGCCGAGCCGCTGGAGCCAAGTGCGCCACCGGCCGGAGACGCACAAATCGTCGTTGTCCGCCCGCAGGTGGTCGAAACGGTCGGACACGTCCTCGGCAACATGTTCCAGCGGATGTACCACCTAATTGAGGTGGCTGGCGCTGGCGATGCAGCCAATGCCACGGCGCTGGAGACCGGCACGCGCAAGCTGGAGGATTTCCTGCAACTCGTCATCGACTATTTTTCGCCCGTGGCCCTGGTGTTGCAGCACCTCCCGGCCGCGGAAGTGGCGCAGGGTCTGGCACGGCAGGTGAGCGACTCGATCGGGTGCTCCGTACGAGTCGACGCCAAGTTGCCTGCCGAGAGTCGTTTGCTGGCAGATCCGGCGCGGTTGGCACGAAGCTTCTGGCTGCTTGCGTCGCAGCTTCGGTCAGATGCTCCCGGCCAGCAGGTACGAGTCCTCGGCGAATGCTCGGGGCGGGCCATCCGCCTGACCGTGATGCTGCCGGCCAGCGTGGTCGCAGCGGAATCTTCCGAATCGGAAGTTCGATGGGCGGTCGCCGAGAAACTCTTGGAGATGCACGGCGGAACTCTGCGACAGCGGGCAATGCCAACCGGAGGGGTCTTGTGGGAGATAGCGCTTCCGCTTCAACCCTAGTGGTCTCTCCGACGAGTGCCGTACGGATCCTGATCGTCGACGACGATCCGCTCATTCGTCGTCAGCTTGAGGGACTGTACGCCAGCCACGACTACATGGTGGATTCGGCTGCCGACGTGCAAGAGGCCACCGAGAAGCTGGCGGCGTCCGAGTATTCGATGGCGGTTGTGGACCTCAAGATGCCCGGTAAGGATGGCATCACACTGACCAGTGAGATCCGCGAACGCTGGCCGGGAGTCGACGTTATCATGATCACGGGCTACGGCAGCATCAAGGGCGCGGTCGAGGCGATGCGCCAAGGGGCGAGTGACTACATCACGAAGCCATTCGAGCCGGATGATATCCTGCTCGCCACGCAGAAGGTGTTGGAACGCCGCCGGCTGCTCGATGAGATCGAATACCTCCGCAAGCAACTCTCCGATCGTTACACGTTCGCGAACATGGTCAGCGGTGATCCGACCATGATTGAGCTGTTCTCGACCATCGAGATGCTGGCGCAGAGCGACGTGACCGTGTTGATTACGGGAGAGTCAGGGACCGGCAAGGAGTTGGTGGCACGCGCCATGCACTTTCAGGGCAAGCGCAAGGCCGGCCGTTTCGTTGCCATCAATTGTGCCGCGGTGCCCGAATCGCTCCTCGAGAGCGAGCTCTTCGGGTATGAGCGCGGTGCATTCACCGGTGCACTGCATGACCGGACCGGGAAGATCGAGGCGGCAAACGGCGGTACGTTGTTCCTCGATGAGGTCGAGAGCATTCCCCTGAGCATGCAAGCAAAGCTGTTGCGCGTCTTGGAGGAACGAGCCATCGAAAGGCTGGGGAGCAACCGGCGCATTGCCGTCGATATGCGTGTGGTGGCAGCCACCAATCAGGACCTGGGTGCGGCCGTTGCGGCCGGACGTTTGCGAGAGGATTTCTACTATCGGATCAACGTAGTCCCGGTTCCCTTGCCGCCGCTGCGACAGCGCATCGCCGACGTACCGCTGCTGGTTGCCGATTTCCTACGGAACAACCAGTTGGCGCGTGAGAAGGGGATCAATCGCGTTGCCGAGCGCGCCTTGGCGCAGCTCATGGCGTACACCTGGCCAGGGAACATTCGCGAGCTCCTGAACGTGATGGAGCGGGCCGTGCTGCGGGCCAAGGGTGACACGATACATGAAGTGGATATCGGCGCTGCTGAACCGAAGGCCAGGCATGAGCGCGGCAACTCGGACTTTCGGTTGCCGCTGCGCCAATTCCTGAAGACCGCCGAGCGACAGTACCTGGCGCGCGTCTTGGAGCACTATCGGGGTAGCATCGCGCCAGCGGCGCGTCATGCCCTGGTCGATCAAGCAACCTTGCACCGCAAGATCCGCTTGCACGGCTTGCGTGCCGGCGAGTTTCGCCGCAACGGGCGGGGCATGCCAGACGAGAGCGACGAATGAAGGTGCCCCCGATGATGCGTCGCACGCATGCAAGAAGTTGGTGCGATCTGGCGTCTATGCAAGACTCGCAGTCGGCTGATGCCGGGTGGGCACGCCCCTTGCGCGTGGCATATGAATTGCCCCAGCACAGCGAGGTGACTCATGTACTGTGAGTTCTACCAGCTGAGGGAACCGCCCTTCAACGTCACGCCGGATCCGAAGTTCCTCTACTTGAACGCGCGCTACCGCGAGGCCATCGCATCGCTCAATTACGGGATCACGCAGCGCAAGGGTTTCATCACGCTGATCGGCGAGGCGGGCACCGGCAAGACGACGCTCCTCAATAAGTTGCTGGAGGAACTCGATACCAAGACCAAGTCGGTCTTCATCTTCAACACCAATGTCACCTTCGAGGAGATCCTGGAGTACATGTTCGCGGAGTTCGCCCTCCCGGTGCACAACGGCAAGAAGCTCTACATGCTGCAGCGTTTGAACAGCTTCTTGCTGGAGGAGCTGCGCGGTGGTGGCAACGTCGCCTTGCTGATCGACGAGGCCCAAGATCTCGAGTTTTCGGTGTTGGAGGACCTGCGGCTGTTGTCGAATCTGGAGACGGCCAAGGAGAAGATCTTGCAGATCGTGCTCTCGGGCCAACCAGAACTCGGGCAGAAGCTCAGTAACCCGATCCTGCGGCAGCTGCGCCAGCGCATCGGCATCAATTGCCGGCTGCTGCCTCTATCACGCGACGAAATCACGGAGTACATTCAGTACCGCTTACAGGCGGGCGGCTGCACCGATCTCAAGCTGTTCTCGCGTGAGGCCGAGGAGCAGATCTACCACTTCTCGCGTGGTATCCCCCGACTGGTCAACGTGGTCTGCGACAACGCGCTGGTGATTGGTTACGCACTGGGCAAGAAGCGCATCGGCGCTGACGTGATCAGCGAGGCCGCCGCCGATCTGCTGGCGGTGGAACCGTCGCGCGATGACCCGGAGGAACGGCCTGTCGAGGTGTCTGCGCCGCCGCCGTTGATTGCGCCCCAGAGTCGGTGGCGCACCCGGTTGGGGGTTATCGGCTTGGTTGTGGCGGCGATGGTGTTGGGCCTCTTGTCGGTTGGCCGCACCGTGTTGAACAAACATGCCGATGGGCCGGCGGCAGCGGCTCCTGAGGCGCGGAAGCTCGAGGTCATCCGGCCTGGCTCGGAGCCCCAGGGAGCAGGCATCGAGGTTGCGTCGCGTGGCGGGGAGGACGGCTCCAAGCCTCCTGTGAGGGAGGAAGCGGTGCCGCCGAGCGGCGCGATCTCCGCGGGCAACGACGTTGCCAACGCAGCGCCGTCTGCGGATCAAATCGGAGATTCCCGCGACAACGGGCTGTCCAAGCCTTCGGAGGTACGCGGTGGCGAGGTGGCGGTTCCCAAAGAGGCGCCGCCGCTGACAGCGCTGGCCAACCACGTCGCGCCGAGTCAGGGGCGCCCCGCCGGGCGTAGTGACGCCCAGAAGATCCCACTGGATCGGGGTGCGACAGAGCAGATGGGGTCGGCCGCGCAGAAGGCGATCGTGCAACCCGCACAGCCTGCGACGCTTACATCGGCCCCGATGGTGGCTGGGCCAGCGAAGCCGCTGGTCGTCGCCGCCGTCCCCAAGGAGTCGTCTGCCAAGGCCGAGCAGCTCGAAGCGCCCTCCGCGGCAACAGGACTGCCGCCGAGTCCGAACGTTGCCGGTTCCGACGACGGCACCGCGTCGAGCGCCGAGAACGGTCCAGCATCGCACCTCGATGGCGTCAACTTCGAGAACGTTATCGTCCGCAACGGTGACTCTATGTCGCAGATCGCGGTGCGCAAGTATGGGCAGGCGAGCTACACGATCCTCGACCTTCTCAAGTTGGCAAATCCGGAGTTGGCGGACATTGACGTGATTGCGGTCGGGCAGACCATTCGCTTGCCGGAGTTGGGCGAAGGGTTTCCCGTCCTGAATGACGGGGCCGGCCACTACGCGTTACTGGTGTTCTCCACACCGCAGGCCCACCGGGCCGACAGTTTCGAGAGGGTGCTGCGGGGCCGGGGACTCGATACGCGCGTGCTGGTTGCGAATGTTGGGTCGCAGAAGCGCATGTATCGCGTGGTCCTGTCTGGGTTCAAAGATCGTGACGAGGTCGTTGCCGCGGGCCGGCAACTGCAGCGCCTTTTCCGCGAAGACACGCGCGTTGCACAGCTTGGAGAATAGGGAGCAGCACGATGTTGGCTTGGTATGTGATCAGCACCAAAACCCGTCGCGAGCAGTTCGCGCAGGAACAGCTCAACCGCCGCGCCGTCACGACTTTTTTGCCACGCATCATTGAAGAACCGGGACGGATCGGCGTGAAGCCGATCGTGGCACCACTCTTCCCTGGGTACCTGTTCGTTCGGATCGACTTGGATCAGCAGTATTTCCATGTGGTCTGGACCCCTGGTGTTCGTAAGTTTGTTGGCTTTGGAGCGTTGCCCTGCCCGGTTGACGACACGGTTGTCGACTTTCTGTACGCCCGCGGCGGTCAGGAGGGGATCTTGCGGCCACAACCCGCCTTCAAGCAAGGCGACGTGGTGCGCATCAAACATGGTCCGTTCGAAGGACTCGTGGGAATCATTGAACGCCCGGGATCTGGACAGGGACGGGTGCAGGTGTTGATGGAATTGTTGCGGCGCCAGACACGGGTCGACGTGCCGCAACAGATTATTGAACGCATATCGGCCTAACGGCCGAGGACTGGTGGAGCGGACGAAGGAGCGTCCGCTCCAGGCGAGCTGCAGGGCTCGCGATGTGAGGCGGGCAACAGAATCGGGGGGCCTCGGAGGGCGGAGCTATGTCTCGCTCCGGCGGGTGCAGTACGATGAGTCGCAAGCCGCAGAGGTCCGGTGGCAGCATGCCCGGGATTGCTAGCCCAGTGAGTAGATCGTATAAGCGTGCGCCTGACGCGGCGCACGGACTGTTCAGACACATGCGACGGATCGATGTTGTAACCGGCCTGTACCTCGTTGCCGGTGCGCTTCTGCTGGCTGCCTGTGCGCGGCAGACGACGGTCGTAGTCCCGCTACCCCCGCTCGATACACAGCCCGAGCCGGTGGTGGAGAACGAGCCGGAGTATCGCCTCCAGCCCGGTGATCTCCTGCGCGTCAAGTTCCTTTACCATCCGGAGTTGGACATCAAGGTGCCGGTGCGCCCTGACGGCGACATTACGCTGCAAGTGGCAGGCGATGTCCATGCCGCCGGGCTCACGACGACGCAACTCGAAAAGGTCATCAAAGAACGCACCAGCGATCATCTGCGCGAACCCGAGGTTTCCGTGATGCTGGCGGTGGTGGCGGACCGCAAAGTCTACGTCGGCGGCGAAGTGCGCCTTCCGGGATTCGTCCCCTTCCGGGCCGGCATGAGTCCGCTGCAGGCGATTATCGACCGCGGCGGGTTCACCGACACCGCACGGATCGACAGCGTTCTCAGACTGTCGCCCGTGCAAGGTGACTATCAAGGCACACGCCTGGATCTCTCGAGGCCGCTGCAAGACGGCCGTACTGACAGCACGCGCTTGGTGGCAGGCGATGTCCTGTATGTGCCGCGCACCTTCGTCGGTGACGTGAACGCCTTCGTCAGACTCTACATTCGCGGTATCCTGCCCATCGAACCCCGTGTCGGAGCGGGGACGACCTTCTGAGGGCTGGGCGATGGCACACGAACCGACACGTCGCGACCGACCGCCCGGTGGTCGTCCCCCCACGGGTTATGGCGGCAATGGCAACGGGCATGGGTCGTATTACGGCTGGTCTGGGGGGGCGCAGAACGTCAGCGAGCAGATCCGCGACATTCTCCACGTCATCTTCAAGCGCAAACGTCTCATAGCCATCGTCTTCCTCGCCATCACGCTGCCGGGCTTGGTGGCAACGTTGGCGCGTAAGCCGAGTTACGTGGCGAGCGCCAAGGTGATCATCTCGACGCAGCGGGACGATCCGACACTGCAGCCCACGACCATGGACCGGCTGGAGACGCTCCAGTTGAACGAATCACTTGTCAATTCCGAGGTGCATATTATCAAAAGCACCAATCTGCTCGACAATGTCGTGCGCTCCCTGGCCGTCTCGGGAGACGCGGCCGATCCGCTTCCCGCGCAGTCGAAGAGCGGAATCCCGTTTGGTCAGCAGGTGATCGGTATGAGCAGCGGCCTGCTCATCACGCCGATCAAGGCCTCGAACGTCATCCAGATCGACTACAAGGCGTCGGATCCCGCGTACGCCGCGCGCGTCGTCAATCGCGTCGTCGATGAGTACCTCGCCTACCATGCGGAGGTCCACGGTGCCAAGGGACTGCCGCGTTTCTACGACGAGCAGCAACGTCTCTTGGAAGGGCGACTGCGCAAGGCGGAGGAGGCGCTGACGACGTTTTCGATGGAGCAGGGCATTGCGTCACCCAAGGACGAAATCCTGGCGACCGTGCGTTCCGTCGGTGAAACGAGCAGTGCGCTGCGCGATCTGAATACCAGCATCAGCGGCACCGAAGAGCGCATTCGCTCCATCCGTGAGCAAATCGCTTCGCAGCCCGAGGTCGTCAAACGCTCCCAATCCTTGGACGTGAACCCCGTGGTGACGCAGCTCAGCACCCAGCTTGTGGATCGACAGGTCGATCGCGTGGCGTTGCTGCGCAAGTACACCGAAAAGGACCGGCACGTCCGCGACAACGGCGAAGAGATCGCCGAACTCAAGGCCGAGATCGACGCCGAAGTGCGCGAACGGCCGACAATCGTGGCGCACCAGTTGTTCCGCACAAATCCGATCCGCGAAGAGCGCTTACGCATCCTGCTCGATCTGGAAAGCCAGCTCAAGGAGATGCGAGCCCGCCAGGTGATGGTCGAAGAAGACCTCAGCCGCGCCAACCGTCGCTTGATCACCCTCCAACAGAAGAGCGTCGAGTACGATCGCTTGGAACAGGAAGTCAAGAACAGCCGCGATACATACGAGCTGTACGTCAAGCGTGAACAAGAGGCGCGGATCAGCCAAGCAATGGACGAGCAGAAGCTCGTCAATGTCAATGTCGTTCAACGACCCGCCTTGCCCCTGGCCCGCGCGGACACCCAGCGCGCATCCGTGGCGATCCTCATCCTGGCAGGGCTGGTGCTGGGACTCGCAGCGGCGTTCGGTCGGGAATATCTGAGCCGCTCGCTGCGTTCGGAGAGCGATGTGGGCCGGCACCTGGGATTGCCGCTGCTCGCCAGCATCGGTGACGTCTCGCGCTCGTAGAACCGGACAGACGCGACCTTGAGCAAGATATACGAAGCCCTCAAGAAGGCGGAGCAGGACCGGGAGCAGACGCGACTGCGGCCACCGAGCCGCCGCGTGCCGGTGTTGGACCGCGCCGGCCAGGCCGATTCGACCGAGGAAGAGTATCACAAGCTCCGCGCCAGCCTCGTATCGATTGCCGTACCGTCGGGCTTGCACACCATCTTGGTGACCGCGCCGCGCCACGGCGAAGGGGCCTCCACCATTGCGATTGGCTTGGGGACTGCGTTGGCCAAAGAGCGCGAGTCGCGTGTATTGCTGATCGAGGCCAATCTGCGGACGCCCTGCTTCAGCGCCGTGCTGCCATTGACCAGCGAAGCCGGCATCGTGGACTTCGCCGCCGGCCGCGCTGCCCCGGAAGCCTTGGCGATGCGCCTCGAGGACCTGAATCTGTCGGTCATTGCGGCGGGGGCGGTGCCGACGCGACCCATCGACCTCGAGATCGTCGATGCGCTGCTGAGCCGGTTGCGGCCGCAGTTCGATTTCATCGTCGTCGACGGACCACCGGTGAACCGTTATGCCGATGCGAGCGTGCTCGCCACGAAGGTCGACGGCGTCATCCTGGTGGTCGAAGCGGACAGCACTCCGGTTGTCGAAGCGGAGGCTGCCAAGCGGCAACTGGACAAGGTCGGGGCGCGCATTCTCGGCGTCGTGCTCAACCGGCGGCGCTCCTACATCCCAGCTTTTCTTGAAAGCATTCTCTGAGGAATAAGGGAGCAGCTCGGCGTGGGCGCCATCACTGTAAGCCGATCGTCGTCGATGCGTGGCATGGGTGCGGCGCTTGCCGTCGTTCTGATGGCGGCGCTCGTCGGGATCGGAACCATTGCCTTCGGGCCGCTCATCGTTCTCGCGATCGTCGGGCTCCTCGGTTTGGCGTTCATTGTCGCCCGCCCGGAGTATGGCATAGCGATGTTCTTGTCCACCTTTCTGATGACCTACCCGGAGGCGCTGCAGGGGAGCGGCTTTCTCACCATCAACAACGTGCTGGGTGGGGTCTTCCTCGTGCTGTTGACCTATAAGGTGTACCGCGAGGAGGACTGGTGGTTTCTCTGGCGCCCCGAGCTGCATCTGCTGACATTCGTCGTCGTCGTCTACTGGTTGTCGGCACAAATCAACGGCCCGGACACTGAGCTGGTCGGCTTGCTCGGTGGCAGTGCTGCCCTGGAGCACACCTCCGGAACCTTCCGCACGTTCGTCACCCGGGTGTTGTTCACGCTCTTCTTCATCAACTTCATCCGCGCTCCCGCACACGTGCGCATGATCTACATCCTGGCGATCGCCTTCATGGTGGTCAGCGCGTTCACCGGCATGTACGGCGTGCTCAAGGGCGGCGGCATGTACGGGTACCGCGCGACTACCGAAGCCGCCGTCATCTCGTCGGCCTTCAACCCGAATCGGCTCGCGATGTTTTCGATCATCGCGATCGGGGGGCTGTGGTACTTCATGCAGTCTCTGCGCTCGGTGTGGCTGCGGTTGCTGATCATACCGACTGTCGTTGTCCTTGCGCTCGTGGTGTTCATGACCGCCTCGCGCAGCGGTCTGCTCGGTCTCGGGGTGGCCGTTGTGACCATTCTGATTGATCAGCGCGTCAGCTTGAACACCATCGTCACGCTCGCGCTCGGCGGCCTTCTCCTGCTGGTGGCGATCTATCAGTTTGTCCCAGAGAAAAGCCTGGAGCGGCTGACGACTCTGCCGGGGACGGCGCAGGCCGAAACTGGTCTGGGAGCAGGGTCGCTCGAGCGGCGCCAGTACACCTGGCAGATTGCCTGGGAGCTCGTACGCGAGAGTCCGTTCCTGGGTGTCGGGATGGGTAATTGGGAAGTCGCGCGATACCTGAAGGACCCGACGCAATCGACGGCGGCGCCGCACAGCTCGTATCTCTTGGTGCTGGTCGAAGGCGGGATCTTCTGCCTCGCAGGATTCCTCCTCGTGCTATGGCAGACCTGGCAAAACCTGCGCGTGTGCGACCGGCACATGCGCGACGCAACGTTCCCGCTTGCGCATCTGCTCTGGATAGTGAAGAGCTGTCAGGTGAGCTTCGTCGTGCTGATCTTCTTCTCGATATTTGCCGACCTGTGGCAGCTCGTGATCCTCTTTTGGCTGGTGGGTCTGGGAATCGTCATGCGCCGCATGGTCGAGCAGGCCGTGTTCGAGCAGTCGCTGGCGGCGTGACGGAACGCGGGAGATGGACGCCGGGGCATACGCGGGCTTCTTGCAGGCCATCGGACACCGGGTCGTGGTGACGTCATCGGCGCATTGGTACGACGTCAGTCGCTTCTTCTTCCTGAGCGCTCCACCACAGTGGCTCTACGATCCGGGGATCGACGAGCTGCGTGGCATCTTGCGCCGTCCGCGCTGCCTCGGCGTGCGCTTCGCAGCGCCGCTACAGAGTAGTGGAAAATTGAGTTACCAGATCGTATGTGACAACCGAGCCTATGGTCTGGAGGCGCTCAGTGCAAACGTGCGCAGTAAGGTCCGGCGCGGGTTGAAGCGCTGCGAGGTCGGTCCGGTGTCGTTCCCGGTGATCGCAAGTGCTGGCCGCCGCGCCCATGCCGATACGCTGGCACGCCAAGGGCGCGACGGCGTCTTGAGCGGGAGCAAGTGGGACCGCTTCTGGGCCGCCGCTGCCACGACATCCGGGTTCGAAGGCTGGGGAGCATGGAGCGGAGACGTGCTGGCGGCGTTTCTCGTGAGCGTCACCTTTGACGAGGGCGTCGAGTTCTTGCTGGCGCGCTCGTGCAGCGACGAACTCGGCGTCTATCCGAACAACGCTCTGATTTTCCGAGTGGCGGAGGAGATGCTGGTGCAGCGCGGCGTCCGTGAGATCACTTTCGGGTTGGAGTCGTTGGAGCCCGTGGGGCCGCTCGACCAATTCAAGTTCGGCATGGGATTCCGGCGCCGGCCGCTGCGACAGCGGGTCGTCTTTCATCCGCTGTTGCGCGCGCTGTTGCGCCAGCCTCCGCTGCGCGCGCTCATCCGGCGTTGGACCGAGCGGCATGGTCCCGAGGCAGTCTTTTGGCGGAAGGCGGCAGGGCTGCTGCGCTTTGCAGAAGAAGGCGGGCTGTAGGCGAGGATATGATGGACGGA
Organism: Candidatus Margulisiibacteriota bacterium; assembly: GCA_035541735.1. GTDB lineage: Bacteria > Desulfobacterota > Binatia > HRBIN30 > HRBIN30 > DATKMS01. Next base: position 57,202 of record DATKMS010000096.1, on the reverse strand, counting down.
AGCAACCGGGCCCTCCATGCGGGCTGGCAAGACTAGAGTTGGGGGAGAAGTGAACCGCACTGCACAGACCAGCAGCATGTCGACAGAGCCGGTGCCGCAGCGCAACGTGCCGTTCTATCGCCCCGACATTGGCGACGAGGAGATCGCGGCGGTCGTCCACACGTTGCGCTCCGGGTGGCTGACCGTCGGGCCACAGACCCAAGAGTTCGAGCAGCAGTTCGCGCGCACTGTGGGTGCTGCGCACGCTGTGGCAGTGAGCTCGTGCACGGCCGCGCTGCACCTGGCGCTCGATGCGTTGGACATCGAGCCGGGCGACGAGGTCATCACCAGTACGCTGACCTTTGCAGCCACCGGCGCAACCATCGTACACAGCGGCGCGCGCCCCGTGCTGGCGGATTGCACCCGCGACACGCTGAATATCGACCCCGCAGACGTCGCACGTAAGGTGACGCCGCGCACGCGCGCCGTGGTGCCCGTGCATTTCGCCGGGCAACCGGCGCCGATGGATGAGCTTCTGGAGATCGCACGCCAACACCGCCTCAAGATCGTCGAAGACGCAGCGCACGCGCTGCCCGCTAGCTACCACGGACGGTCGATCGGCACCATTGGCGACCTGACAGCGTTCAGTTTCTACGCCACCAAGAATTTGACCACCGGTGAAGGCGGCATGCTCACCTTGACGGATGGAGCGCTTGCCGACCGGCTGCGCACCCGGCGGCTACACGGGATGAGCCGTGATGCGTGGCGCCGCTACAGCGCCCAGGGCTCGTGGCGGTATGACGTCTCGTATCCGGGCTTCAAGTACAACATGACCGACATCGCTGCATCCATGGGCTTGGTGCAGTTGCAGCGTTTGCCGGCCTTGCACCGGCGCCGTCAAGCGATCGTGGCGCTCTACGACGCGCTGCTGCGCGATCGGCCCGAGCTCGAGCCGCTTGCCGTACTACCGAACGTCCAGCATGCCTGGCACCTGTACGTCGTCCGCATACGACCAGAGCGGCTCCGCATCGATCGCGACACCCTGATCGAGCAACTGAAGGCGCAAGGGGTCGCCACAGCGGTGCACTTCATTCCGTTGCACTTGCACTCGTTCTATCGGGACGCCTTCGGCTATCGGCCGCAAGACTTTCCTGTCGCCTCGGCAGCGGCAGAGACGATCCTTTCCCTGCCATTGTTCACCCTGATGTCGGACGACGACGTTCGCTACGTGGCGGCTGCACTGGGAAGCATCCTGGATGCAAATCGACAGTGATCTCGCCTCGCGTCCTTCCGATATAGCGCCGGTGGACGCGGCAGTGGTCAGCGCGCAGGAGCGGCGAGTCATGACCCGCCTTGGCATGGCTGCCAAACACGCGCTCGACTTCGTCTTGGCGCTCATCGGCGTCATCTGCGTCTTGCCGGTGCTCATCTTGGTGGCCGTCTGCATCAAGCTCGACTCACCGGGGCCGGTCTTCTTCCGTCAACAGCGCGTTGGCCGTAATGGCAAGCTGTTCAATATCTACAAGTTCCGCACCATGGTGCAGGGGGCGTACGCGATGGGATCGCGTCTCACGGTCAAGCGCGACCCGCGGATTACGCGCCTGGGTAAGCTGTTGCGCTGGTCAAAAATCGATGAGCTGCCGCAGCTCTTCAATGTGTTGCGCGGAGAGATGAGCCTGATCGGGCCGCGTCCGGAAGACCCCCATTTCGTGAAACTGTACACGCCGGCACAGCGCCGCGTGCTGACGCTGCGCCCGGGTATCGTCGGCCCCAGCCAGATCCAGGGACGCGACGAGGTCGAAGACTACCCTGAAGGTATCAAGGACACCGAGGGGTACTACATCGAGCACATTCTACCCGCAAAGCTGCAGCGCGACCTCGAGTACGTGGAGACGACGACGTTTTGGGCGGATGTGGTGCTGCTGGTGCGCGGCGTCTGGGCGACCGTGCGCGGTGCCATCCGCGCAAAATATCTGTGGCGCCGGCGGCGCCGGTTGGCGCTGCTCGTTACCGATGTCGTCTTGTCGGTCGTGTCGTATAGCCTGGCAATGCTCATTCGCTTCGACTGGCAATGGCCGTCGTTCGATTTCACGCTACAAACGATGGTGCTCGTCGCGCTCATCCGCCCCGTGCTGCTCGTCTACTTCGGCGCCTATCAGGGGATCTTGTCCTACTTTGGAATTTGGGACGCTCTGGCCCTGTTCAAGGCGGTATCGGTGGGCTCGCTGGCGATCGCCGCGGTGACGTACTTCGTCGGGGCGCAGCACCATCCGCGCTCGGTGTTCGTCATCGACTGGGCGTTGTTGCTGCTCATGCTGACGGGGTCGCGTTCGCTGCTGCGTGTGGTGGCGCGCGGCCGCTCGCGGCGCCACTGGCATTTGCGTGAAAAGGCAATCATCGTGGGCGCTGGCCACGGCGGCGAACAGATCAGCCGCGCACTCATGGACGACCCCTCGTCAGGCTATCGGCCGGTGGGCTTCATCGACGAGTCCCATGAGCGCTGGGGGCACCGCATCCATGGAGTCAAAGTGCTGGGCGGTACGGCGGAGTTGCAGTTGGCCCTGTCGGCCAATGGGGTGCGGGTGGTGTTCGTATGCCTGTCGGATCTCAATCAGGCTACGGCGCGCGAGGTTGCCGAGATTTGCGCTGCCGCGAAGGTCGAATGCCGAATGTTGCCGGCACTCAGCGACCTGTTGCACGCCAATGGGGTGCGGATCGAGCGGGCGGCTGAGACATGAGCGGGGGCCAAGGTACGCTTGTGTCGCACGACAAGGAGGGATCATGCGAGATGGCGTTGTTCTAGTCACTGGCGGGGCGGGGTACATCGGCTCCCACCTGGTGCGCAAACTGCTGCAACGCGGCTATCGAGTCCGTGTTCTGGACAAGTTCCTATACGGCGAACATGGCGTCGCCGAGTTGCGCGGTGACCCCAATCTCGAACTGCGGTATGGTGACATCTGTAACATTCGCGATGTCGTGCAGGCGGTGAATGGTGTTCGGGCGGTTGTGGCGCTGGCGGCACTGGTCGGCGACGCAGCCTGTGACCTCGATCCACGCGAAGCGCTGACCACCAACTTCGAAGCCACCCGCTGCTTGCTGGAGAGCTGTCGCGAGGTGGGAGTGCAGCGCCTGGTGTTCGCTTCCTCCTGTAGCGTGTACGGCGCCAACGGCAACGAGGTGCTGCGCGAGGGTTCACACCTGCACCCGGTCTCGCTCTATGCGCGCACCCGGATCATGTCCGAAGAGGTCTTGCTGCAGGAACACGGAACCGTTGAGGTGGTCATCCTGCGGTTGGCGACGGTGTGCGGTCTGTCGCCACGCATGCGCTTCGACCTGATGGTGAATACGATCACGGCACGCGCCAGTGTCGAGGGACGCGTACGCATCGTCGGGGCGAATCAGTGGCGGCCACACATCCATGTGCAGGACGCCGCCGAGGCCTTCTTGCGTGCCGTGGAGGCGCCGTCGGAGGCGTGCGCCGGTCGCGTCTTCAACGTGGGCGGCGAACATCTGAATTTCACAGTGGGTGAGATTGCGGAGAAGGTCGTCGAGCAGATTCCCGGTACCGTCGTCGAGTATTTCGACCGCATCGAGGATCGCCGGAGCTATCGCGTCGCCTTCGACCGGATCCGCAACGAGCTGGGGTTCCTGCCGCGATGGACCGTTGACGATGCCATCACTGAGGTACGTGCCATGCTGCAAACGGGAGTGGTGCGCGACTACGGCGACGACGTCTACCACAACGTCAAGCTCCTGCAGCGCTACACGCAAAGGCGCGTGCCCGTCTGATCCGGTCGTTTCCACATCAGTGATGAGTGTTCGATCGCGCCTCCGGGTCGCGCTGTTGGGCTGCGGCCGCATCGCCCATGTCCATTGTGGCTATCTGCGGCAGCTGCCGCAGGTCGAGTTCGTCGGCGCTTGCGACAGCAGTCGTGCGGCGCGCGAAGCCTTCACCGCCCGCTGGCAATCACCCACCTATGCGGATGCTGATGAGCTGTTGGCCGCGGCGCAGCCGGACGTGGTGCATGTGCTGACGCCGCCGGCGACGCATGCGGGCCTGGCGATTCAGTTGTTGGATGCGGGGGTGCACGTGCTCGTCGAGAAGCCCATGGCGCTCACGGTCGCGGAGGCGGACGCCATGCTCGCGGCGGCATCCCGCGCTCGGAAGTATCTGACCGTCGACCACAACCGCTGGTTTGATCCCGTCGTGCAGGAGGCGCGTGCGCTGCTCGCGTCGGGAGCCCTCGGCCCACTCGTCGGGGTCGATGTGTTCCAAGGTGCGGCCGTGGGCGAGGCGGAGCTTCCGCCTGGACAGCACACGCACTGGAAGGCGTCGTTGCCCGGCGGCATTTTGTACGATCTCGCGCCGCATCCGGCCTACCTGTTGCACGGCTTTGTCGGCACGGTCGGTGATTTGCACGTGGTAACGCGGCGCGGCGACGACGGAAAGCTGCGTGAGCTGCGCGCCGTCGTCGACGGCGCGCGTGCCCTCGGCAGCCTGACGATCTCGCTGGACAGCAAACCGTTCATGAACCACGTGACGCTGTGCGGAACGACTCTGACGGCGGAAGCCAACCTCAACAACATGACCCTGATCGTGCGGCGCACGCGGCACGTGCCCAAGCTCATCGGCAAGGTGCTGCCGAACGTCGACGAGGCATGGCAGCTGTTGCGTGCGACGGTGCGCAACGGCATCGACTTCGTGCGCGGCCGCCAGCGCTACTACCCCGGCATGGGCCTCCACTTCCGTGCCTTGTACGAGGCATTGGCAGAGGGCGCGCCGCCTCCGGTAAGCGCCGAGGACGGACGCGCCGGTGTGCAACTGCTAGAGCGCATGTGGACGCAGGCGGGAGTTGTGAGCGAACCCCCGGTGCGCTTGGTGGCACGCGCATGAAGGCGCTGGTGACCGGCGCCAGCGGCTTCCTGGGCCGCAGCATCGTGCGCCGCTTGCTACGCGACGGCATCGAGGTGCGTGCGTTGATGCGTCCCGGGCGCAGGTTCGAGATCGCCGGCGTTGAACTTGCGGAGGGCGACATCTGCGACGATGCCGCGGTCGCCGCCGCGGTGCGCGGCGTCGATTGGGTGGTGCACGCCGCGGCGCGCGTTGCCACCACCGGCAGCTGGGAGGAGTTTGCCGAGGTGAACGTGCGCGGCACGCGCCGCCTCATTCGCGCGGCGGTTGGAGCGGGCGTGCAGCGCATCGTGCACATCAGCTCACTGAGTATCTATGCCGTATCGTTCGACGGCGTCACCATTACCGAGGACGCACCCTATGAAAGCGAGGCCGAGGCGCGTGGCGGTTACAGCCGATCCAAGCTGGCTGCAGATCGTGCGGTGCTCGCCGCCGCACGGTGCGGTGCACCTGTAGTGGTCCTCCGCCCTGGCTTGCTCTATGGGCCCGGGAAGCGCCCGCCCGTGGCGCGCCAGAGCTTTGGTGGGGGCCGTGTGAAGCTGTTGCTGGCCACCCCGCACTACACCTTGCCGCTGAGCTATGTGGACAACGTCGCCGACGCCGTGCTGCTGGCGGCGCGCTGCGACGCCGCCGCGGGCGAGGCGTTCACCATCGTCGACGCCAACGTGGAACAAGCGCACTATTTGTCGCTCTATCGGGCGGCGTCAGGAGAGACGTGGCGGGCGGTGTTCCTGCCGGTTGGTGCAGTCGCGTTGGCAGCGTTGCTCGCCGAAGGCGGGTTGCGCATGCTGCGGCGACGGTCTCCGGTGACCTACCACCAGGTCCGTCGTGCTACGCAAAGCGCCCGCTACGATTGTTCGCGCGCCGAGCGCGTCCTGGGGTGGCGGCCGAGTGTCAGTGTTGAAGAAGGGTTGCGTCGCGTGTTCGCATCCCTACAGAACCCTGCCAGCCGTACCAGTACACCGGCGCTGGCGGGTGTGATTTCATGAAGCCGATCGATCGACCCCACGAGTTGAAGCGTTACTATCAGGACAAGGACGTCGCCCAAGACTACATGCGTCGGCGTACCGGCGAACCGCTCAACGGCATCCTGCATAGACGGCAGGTGGGCTTTCTGAATGCGCACTTGACGGCGCGCGCGCCACACACCGTGCTGGAGATCGCCTGCGGTCCCGGCCGGCTCACTGCGGCCGTGCGCGGCGTGCCGATGGGCGTGGCGATCGATAGCAGCGCGGAGATGCTGGCGACGGCACAGCAGCGCATGAATGGCGCCGCAGCGTCATGGGCCTTCCTGCGCACCGATGCGTTTGTTCTGCCGTTCCAGTCGGAAGCGTTTGATGCCGTCTACACGCTGCGCTTCGTGCGCCACTTTCAGTTGCTGGAGCGGCAGCGGCTGTACCGGGAGATACGGCGCGTGCTGCGACCGCGCGGCGTGTTTATTGTGGATGCGCTGAACCGCGACGTGTCGCATCCGTACCGGGTGAAGCGGGGCTTGGAGCGCTACCACATCTATGATGTCCTCTACCGTCCGGAGGAGATCGCAGCAGAGTTGCAAGACGCGGGATTCCGGGTCGTGGCCGTGGAGGGGATGATCAAGCACGTCCGCCTGCAGCGCCTTCTCAACCGTTTGCGTCGCGTGAACCTCGGCGCGCTCGCCACCGCATTAATCGCGTCGCTCGAACACATACCCGGCAGCCGCCCATCGGGCTGGATGCTGCTCTGTGAGAAGTGATGGCGACACCCCCAAGCGTAACCGGCAGTCTGGCAGGTGCAACGTTCAGTTTCGAAACCAATGCGCCGGACCTGGCGGCTTACGCAGCGCTGCACCTCGCGCCGCTGAGCGCAGGTGCGGTGAGCGCACCCGCCGTGACCGCGACGCTCACCTGGCACGACGGCCAGCCTTCGAGCGAGCGGCCGGTCGACCGCGCCGGCGGCGCGACGATCGAAAGGGTGGATCGTGACCTGTACACGGACGGCACGACGCTGCACTGGTTTCGCGTCGACGACCTGCGCGACCTGTTTCTGCGCTGCACCTGGAACGACAGTCGGCTGACGGTGCACGGCGACTTCCACTATCGCCTCGGCAATCGCCCCTTCAGCGATCGCCTCCGTCGCATACGACAATGGTCGCACCGCAGCGAGCTGCGGCAGCGCCGCTTTACGACGCTCTTGTCCTATCTGGTCTACTATCCGTGTTGGTGGTGGCTGGAACAGACCCGCGACCTTCATCCGATCCACGCGGGCGCGGTGACAACGGATGCGGGGGCGATCCTGCTTGCCGGTGCGAGTGGGATTGGCAAGTCGACGCTAGCAGTGGCCCTGGCCATGTCGCCGGGTACACGCTTTCTGTCGGATAGCTTCGTTCTGCAGCAGGGTGACGACGTGTGGGCCGTACGCGAGCCGATTCTGCTCGACGCTTGGAGCCGTCGCTGGCTCGGAAGCGCCGCCGATGAGTTGCAGGTGATTGAGGGATCCTTCGGCCTGAACCGGTGCGGCTACCAGATGCCGGCGCACCGCCGCGTCGAAGCGGGGCGAGTCGCGCTGCTGCTGTTTCCCCGGCGGGCGCCCGAGTCCTATGCCCGGCCCATCTCGGCAGAACAGGCACATCACCGGCTCAGCGCCGCCGACCTCATGATCAACGACCTGCGGCGCTACTGGGCGTTCGCCGCCGTGCTCGAGCAGTTGCACCTCAGCGGGTTGGTGGCGCGCCGCGAGGCCCACCTGGCGCGACTCGTGGCCGCTACCCCGTGCTACGAGATCGGCCTCACCGCCGACATGAGCAGTGGCGCCGCGGTGCACGCGATCATGCAACTGCTGCAAAAGCAGCCGTTGCGGGCCGTGGGCGCGCGGCAGTGAGGTCAGTCGATGGTACGGGTCCTCTTCGTCGAAGCATCCTCCGGCGGTGTCGTCGGTGGCTCCCTCACCGGGCTGTGCCACCTGATTCGCGGTCTGGACCGCAACTGCTTCGAACCCACGATGGTGCTGTACGAGCGCAAGGCGATCGAGTCGGAGCTGCAGGAAATTGGTGTGGCGGTGCATCATGTGGCGCGTCGCCGCATGCCCAAGCAGCATGCGTTGCTGTCGTACGATGGCTATCACCGCGCGAAGTCCGTCGGCGCGGTGCGCTCGGTGCTGCGCCTCGGGCGGCAGACGTTACGCGTGGCCATCGAGGAGCTGCCCGCGGCTGCACGCTTGGCGCGGGTCATTCGCGCAGTCGGCGCGGACGTCGTCCACCTTGGCAACGGGGTGCGCGCCAACTTCGATGGCATTCTGGCGTGTTGGCTGACACGCACGCCGTGTGTGTGCCATGTGAAGGGGTTCGAGAAGTACAGTAATCGGGAGCGTTGGGCGGCGCGGCACATTGACGCCCTGGTCTGTATGACCGAGGCGGTACGTGCGCACTGTGCGCAGCGCGGCGTGCACGGCCGTACGATGCACGTGGTTTATGACGCTCTTGACGAGGCGGCCTTCGCCCCGCAACGCGCCGCGACCGCGGTGCGCGCCGAGCTCGGCATCACGAATGGCGTGCCGTGTGTCGGCGTGATTGGCAATATCCAGGAATGGAAGGGGCAGGGGGTGCTTGTCGAAGCAATGGCGCGTATTGTTGAGCAGGTTCCCCAGGCCCACGGATTCATCGTCGGCGGAGTGCATCGAGCCGGGACGGCATACAACGAACGGCTCATGCGGCGGATCCAGGAGCTCAAGCTCAATGGTGCGCTTTCGACGACTGGCTTTCGGCGCGATGTTGCCGACGTCATCAACGCGCTCGACGTCGTTGTGCATACCTCTGTCCGCCCCGAGCCCTTCGGACGCGTCATTCTCGAGGGCATGCTGTTGGGCAAACCGGTGGTTGCCAGCGCTGCCGGGGGCGTTCCGGAACTGATCCGCGACGGCGAGACCGGCTTCCTTACACCGCCCGGTGACGCCGCGAGATTGGCGGACCGCGTGATTCCGCTGCTGCGCGACCCCACGCTACGGCGCCGTATCGGCGCGCAGGCGCGCGCCTGGGCACGTGACCATCTCAGCTTACGGCGTCACGTTGCAGCAATGTCGACCATCTACGAAAGCTTGGCGAGGGCGTATTAAACGCATGCGCATCCTAGGAATTTCCTGCTTCTACCACGACGCTGCGGCGGCGCTCATTCAAGACGGCCAACTCGTTGCCGCCGCTGAGGAGGAGCGCTTCAGCCGCAAGAAGCACGACTCCGATTTTCCGCGGCTCGCCATCCGCTACTGTCTGGAGGTCGCTGGCCTCACGGCCAGTGACCTCGACTACGTCATTTTCTACGAGAAGCCATTCGTCAAGTTCGAGCGCATCCTGACTACGTCGCTGCAGGTGGTGCCGAAGTCGTGGAAGGTCTTCGGCGACGCGATGACCACGTGGCTGTTGGACAAGCTGTGGGTGAAGAACCTGATCCGTCAGGAGATGGCGATTCCGAGCAGCCGCATTCTGTTCAGTGAACATCATCTGTCGCATGCGGCCAGCACGTTCTTGTGCTCCCCATTCGACGAGGCGGCGATCCTGACCGTCGACGGGGTCGGGGAGTGGGCCACCGCGACGATGGGACGGGGCAAAGGTACGGAGATCAAGCTGCTCCGCGAGGTGCGATTTCCGCACTCCGTGGGCCTCCTCTACAGCGCCTTCACTGCGTTTCTCGGCTTCGAAGTCAACGAGGGTGAGTACAAAGTGATGGGCATGGCGCCGTACGGTTCGCCACGCTACGTCGACAAGGTTCGCAAGCTCATCCATCTCGACGCCGACGGCAGCTTCTGGCTCAACATGGACTACTTCTGCTTCCACCACTCGTCGACGCAAACCTACAACCGCCGCTTCACTGATCTGTTTGGCGAGCCGCGCGATCCGGCGTGGCACTTCTTCACCGAACGCTCGGGCTATCCGTCCTACTTCGAACCGAAGCCGTCCAACTACAAAGAGCTGGCAGCCAAGAATCAGTACTACGCGGACATCGCCGCGAGCATTCAGCAGGTGACCGAGGAGATCGTCCTCGGTATGGTGCGCAGCTTGCACCAAGAGACCGGTCTCGACCGCATCTGCATGGCTGGTGGTGTGGCCCTCAACAGCGTTGCCAACGGACGCATCATCAAGGAGACGCCGATCCGTGAGGTGTTCATCCAGCCAGCCGCAGGTGACGGCGGCGGCGCGTTGGGTGCTGCGCTATACGCCTACCATTGCGCGCTCGGTCAGCCGCGCCAGTTCCTCATGCGGCACGCATATTGGGGGCAGGAGTTCAGCCAGGGGGAGATCAACGACTTTGCGCGCACCTGCGGCATGGCGTACGAGACATACAGTCGCGAGGAGGAACTGCTCGACGCGGTGGTTGGCGAGCTGCAAGCCGGCCACGTGGTCGGGTGGTTCCAGGGACGCTTCGAGTGGGGACCGCGGGCGCTCGGATCACGCAGCATCATCGCCGATCCGCGACGCCACGACATGAAGGAGATCGTCAACATCAAGATCAAGTTCCGCGAGCCGTTTCGTCCCTTCGCGCCGTCGGTGTTGGCGGAGAGCGCCGAGCGCTTCTTCGACCTGCCGGACGCGCCGCGGCACTACCCGGCGCGCTTCATGTTGTACGTCGTCGACGTCAAGGCGGGGCAAGCGGATGTGCTGCCCGCGATCACGCACGTTGACGGCACGGCGCGGCTGCAGACCGTGCACAAGGCGGAAAGCCCGCTCTACTACAATTTGATCAACCGCTTCGGCCAGGCCACGGGAGTACCGGTGATCCTCAACACCTCCTTCAACTTGAAAGGGGAGCCGATCGTCACCACGCCGGCCAACGCCTTCAGCACCTTCGCGCGGAGCGGCATGGATTCGCTGGTGCTCGGGAATTGCCTCATCCGCAAGGAGTCGTAGAGGGCGCGTGCCGCGCGGGCGCGAACTGCTGGCGGGTGTTGTTCTCGCCAGCGTCGGAATCCTCCTCGCCTTGGTCGCGCTTGAAGTGGGCGTGCGCTGGATGCATCTGGTTCCAGACCGCTTCTGGGAGCCCGACCCGGTGCTCGGGGCGCGACTGATTGCCGGAGCGCGCGGCTGGTGGACGCAGGAGGACCGCGAGTTTGTCGTGCCCGTGCAGATCAACCATCACGGTCTGCGGGACCTCGAACGTGACTATGCCAAGGCGCCCGGCATGTTCCGCGTGCTCATTCTGGGCGATTCGTTTGTGGAGGCCATGCACGTGCCGTTGGAGGCGACCTTCCCGCGCGTACTGGAACAGTTGCTCGACGGCGGCAGACGCATCGAGGTGATGGCCGCGGGCGTCAGCGGATACGGAACCGCCAGTGAGTTGCTGTATTTCGAGCGCGAAGGCGCGCGCTACCACCCTGACCTGGTCGTGCTGGCCTTCTACCCGGGGAACGACGTGAAGAACAACAGCCCCACCCTGGAAGACAAGCTGAAGCCTGCGTACACCACGGACGGCGCCTTGCAGAGAGTCGTCGGTGAGGCGCCGCGCAAGCAGGTGCACGGCTGGCGGGCGCTCCTGGCGCGCTCGGCGGCCTACCACTACTTGCGCAAGGTGCTGGTGACGCAACATCCGCAACTGGCGCAGACGTTGGTGCGACACGGGTGGCTGCAGCGCGACGCCCTTCCCGCCGCACCGGAGCGCGACGGCGTGCCTGTCGACTATGGTGTCTACGCCGCGCCGCTGACGCCGGAATGGCAGGAGGCCTGGGCGTATACCGAACGGCTACTCGACCAACTGCAGAGTGCCACTGCCGCGAGCGGTGCGCGCCTGGCAATCGCCATCGTCAGCTCGCGCGATCAGGTGTACCCACAGTGGTGGCGCGAGGTCGTCGACACCTATCCGCACATGCGGTCCCAAACCTGGGATCTCGACGCGCCGATGCAGCGCATCGAAGCCTGGTGCGCCCAGCGCGCCGTGCCGTGTGTGGCGCTGGCTGGGCCGTTTCGCGAGCGGGCGGCGCAGGACCGCGAGCCGTTGCACTATCACCACGACGGGCATTGGACGGCGGCGGGGCACCGCCTCGCGGCAAGTGTGTTGAAGGAATTTTTCGAGCAGCGCGATCTGGTGCCGGCTCGACAACAAGGAGTGCATGATGAAGGTCACTGAAGGAATGCGCGAGCGTTTCGGTATCGCCGGCGAGCTGATGGGCTTCCTGTGGCAGCGCAAGCTGTGGTGGCTCATTCCCATGGTGTTTGTGCTGCTGCTGTTCGGCGGATTGATGGTCACCGCGCAGAGTTCGGCCCTCGGTCCCTTCATCTATACGTTGTTCTAGGCGTGTGGAGCAGGCGCGTTGTATCAGTACCCGACGCGCAGGCTGGCGTCTATCTGGTCGTGGATCGCTAGCCTCGCGATGCTCTGTTTGATGGTCGACAGCGCGAGCGCAACGGTGTTGTTCGTCCGCGTCAATGGCAGCGATGATGCGGATGGGCTGAGCCCGAGCACGGCGTTCGCCACCATCCAGAGGGCCGCCGCGGCCATCCGCAACCCCGGTGATCAGGTCATCGTGGGCCCCGGCACGTTCAGCGACGGCGACATCTTCCCGGCGCGCAGCGGCTACGAAGGCCACGAAGTTGAGTTCGTGGCCGACACGGCCGGTGCCGTGACCGGCGATGCAGCCGGTCCGGTAGTCGTCAGGCCGCAGGCGCCACACACTACCGGTTTCTTGTTGGCGGGGCGGCACGACATCCGGATTGACGGGTTCACCATTCTGGGTGCCGTCGACGCCGGCATCCAGGTGCGGGCCGACGTGACCGCTGTGAACAGCAGCAACGTGACCATCCGAAATACGGAGATCCGCAACTGTGTGAAACGGGGCATCGATATCACCGCGAGCGGGACCATTGTCGTTGCGAACAATCGAGCCATGGGAAACGGTAGCGCCGGGGTTTCGATCGATGGAGTGGCTGGTGTCGGCGCGACCGTGGCCGTTTTGAACAATCAGGCGAGCAGCAATGGCAGCCACGGCCTGTTCGTGGTGAATGCGGGCGGCGGCGCCATCACGGACAACGACTTCGAGCAAAACGCGGAGTACGGGATTCTGGTGCGCGCGAGCGCGAATGTGGACGTTGAAGGCAACACGGTTGTTGCCAATCACGATGGTATTGGCGCCGGCTTTGGCGCGAACGCGACCGATGCCGTCAGTGCCGTCAGGGTAACCGACAATGATGTGCGCAGCAGCGTCAGCGCAGGCATCAATGTGGTGGCCTCCGACTCCGCCGCAGTGGAGGAGAACACGGTCGCCAACAGTGGTGCGACTGGCGTGACCATCGTCGGCAACGGAACGACCAAGATATCGGTCCGCAACAATCAGGTGGGACCGAGCGGCATCGACGGCGTGTTCGCGCGTGGGGCCGCACCGTTGACCATCGGAGACAATATTCTCCAAGCGAGTCGCAGGAGCGGCGTTCACATCCAGCAGAGTTCCAACGTCGCCATCACTGACAATACGATTGCGAGCAATATCGCCGCAGGTGTCGATGCCGTCAGCACAGGCTCAGTTGCGCTGCGGCGGAACTCGATCATCCAAAACGGCACCATCGGCGCCTCCCTGGTTGCAGACGCGAGTGCGACGATCCTGATCGATGTCGCCGGCAATACCGTGCAACGCAACTCGGGAGGGGGCGTCTTTGTGGTCGGTGCCGCAGGCGGGTCGGTTGCCGACAATATCGTCGAAGATAACTCCGCCGACGGTGTCGTCGTGCGGCTCAGCACGCGGCTGAGCTTCGTACGCAATCATGTAGCGGGCAGCAACGGGAACGGCATCGCCGTCGGCGTCGGAACCGAGCAGACGGGTGGCTCGGATTTCCTCCTCCTGAGCAATGACGTCGATGGCAGCACCAAGGGTGGCATTGCGGTCTACGCCAGCGGTACGGTGACCACAAATGGCAATTCGGTCCTGCACAGTGGCACGACGGGATTGTCGCTCCAGTCAGCTGGAAACGCCGTCATCCCGACCATCTCCAACAACACCATCGGGACGAGCGGCAGCCACGGCATCTTTCTGCAGGGCAGCAACGGCGGTGTCGTGCAAAACAACCTGGTCTTCAGCAATGGCGACACCGGCATTACGCTGCGCACGGCGCCTGATGCGTTGGTCGTCAACAACCTGGTCTACGACAATGTAAATGACGGCCTGGCGTTGGGCACCAATGATCTCGCCGCGCCGCGAGCGAAGATCTTGCAAAACACCGTGTATGGGAACGGCGGCTGGGGGCTGCGGATCGGTACGGCCCAAGCGCCTTCCCCCGGCGCGCTCGTGGCTGGCAACATCTTTCGGCTGAACCAAGGGGACAAGATGCAGCAGGGGGCGGGCATCGCAGTGGCGCGCTCCTCGACGTGCGGCTACGTCGCCGGCTTCAACATCAACCCGGACGGCTACGGGCAGGGTACGCCATTCAACAACTATGACCTGATTGCCGACCCGCTCTTCCTCAGCCCCGCTGGCGCAGACGGCCGACTCGGCGGAGACGACTACGCGGACGATGATTTCCGGCTGCAGCAAAGACGCGGTGGGCAGACCGTTCAGAGTCCTGGAATTGACGCTGGGCCAGCGTTGGTCGCAGACATTGGTCTGATGGGAACGACCGCGCACAACGGCGTGCCCGACGTCGGCGTGATCGACATCGGCTACCACTACGGCGCGGCGGCTGACCAGCACACCACAACTCCGGTGCTCTACATGCCGGTTTTCGTGCGACCGAACGGCAGCAAGGCGAATGACGGCTTGGCGCCCGAGCGTGCTTTGGCGTCGATTCAGGACGCGGCGGAGCGCGCTGGCGCGGGTGGCACCGTGGTCGTTGGCCCCGGTACCTATGCGGAGATGAGCGTCCACCCTCTCCAGAACCGTGGACCTGTGACGTTCTTCGCGGACACAACAGGCACGGCCACCGGTGATGTACCAGGCGTCGTTCTGTTGGACGCAACGGGCGGCGACACGGGGTTCACGTTGCTGAATGCGTGCAACGCGACGGTACGTGGCTTTTCGGTCACTGGTGCGATGTCCGCGGGCATCCAGGTGCGCGATGGCAGCGACGACTCGGTAGTGCGTGACAATGTCGTCTTCTCCAACCAGCGGCGCGGCATCGAATCGCTTGGGGCGGAGGGCGCCGTCATCGACAACAACCTCGTCTATGCCAACGGCACCGGCGGCATCCGCATCGAGCAGGGGAACAACGGCACCATTGCCAACAACACAGTCTACGCCAATGGCGCGGACGCCATCCTCGTCGGCGGCAGCGGCACCACCGGCCCCGCACTCGGCACCGCGGTGTTGCGCAATATCGTTGCGGGAAACGGCAAAGGCGTCCTTGCGCAGCAGAATTCATTCACGGGCTACCTGAGCGGATTCAACGTTGTGCCGGACGGTTTCCAGGCGAATACGCCACGCGCGGATTCCGATTTCGTGCCGGCCAAGAGCGTCCAGCTATTCGTCAATCCGCTCGGCCCCGACGGCAAGTTGGGCGGGACCGATTTCCTCGATGATGACTTCCATCTGGCCCAGTCTGCCGCGAATCCGGCGCTCGGCATCGACGATGGTGAGTCGAACACGCTGTTGACCGGATCAACGCGCAGCAATGGAGTGCCGAACGTGGGATCCGCCGACGCGGGGTATCACTATCCATTCCTGTACGGGCTGTCCCTTCCTGCCGCGGCCCCAGGGGTAATCTTTGTGCGTACTTCCGGGAACGACAGCAACTATGGGTTCTCCCCGGACCGGGCGTTCGCTTCGATCCAGCGGGCGCTCACCGCGGTGTCCGGTGACGGTGTTATTGTCATTGGTCCCGGTGTCTATCACGAGCAACGTTTGTTGTTTGGCGTTCCGCGTCGATCGAATGCCGTCGTCGTGCTGCTGGGCGATGAAAGCGGACAACTGACGGGAGATCCTGCCGGCAAGGTTGTCGTCGATGCAGGCGGGCACGCTGCTCCGATGGTTGTGGGTCCTGCACGGCTCGATGGGCTGACCCTCAGCGGGGCGCGCGGTCCCGGCCTGCGGGTCTCGCGTGCGGCTCACGACGTCACACTGCGCAACTCTACTCTGTGCGGCAACAGCGGCGACGGCATCGTGACCTTCGGTGACGCGGTGAGCATCGTGAACAATTTGATCTGCGGCAACGGTGGTAACGGTGTCAGTGTCCGCCTGCGTGGCGCCCACGCGGCGACACAGTTGTTGAACAACACGGTCGCGGCGAACATGCAGAGGGGTATCGTGATCCACGAGACGGGAGCGCCTGTAGCGCGCGGCGTCGTCTACAACAATATCATCTCCGGAAACGGCAGCACAGGCATTACCGCACGCGCGGCCCGGCGCGCCGCCCTTGCGGCAGGCAACAATCTGAACACCGACGGCTATGGAGCCCGGATGCAGGCGGGAGACAGCGACGTCGACGCCGCGCCACAGTTCGCCGGCGGCGCGGCCAGCAAAGGCATCGGCTGCGAATCGGCCGATGGCATGCGCGTTCAACCGACGAGTCCCGGGATCGACCGGGGAACGCGGACGGCCGTCGAACTGGGTTTGGGGAATCGGTCGGTCGTTATCACCCAGGAGCGCGATACCGGCCCGACGGACCTCGGCTATCACTACCCGCAATGACGCCAACGCTCAGCCAACCGATTCGGCTCGCCTACGTCATCAAATCGATGGAAGTCGGCGGCAGCCAGACCCATCTCATCCAGGTGCTCCGCCTCCTGGATCGCAGCCGCTTCGATCCCGTTCTCTATTGTCTGACGGGCGAGGGCGTGCTGCTCGATGCGGCGCGCGCTCTCGGGGTGGCCATCCACGCGCCCAGCGCCAGCGCCAGCTTCAAGGGCCTGGGGTTGATGAGACGCGTGGCGGCATTGGCGCGCGCTTTGCGCCGGGACCGTATCGACATCGTCCACAACTACCTGCTGCGCGCCAATCTGGTGGGGTCGATCAGTGCGCGAATGGCGCGCGTACCGGTGGTGCTGTGCAGCAAGCGTGGCTGTCATTGGCGCCGCGGCTTCGAGCTGGTTGGCGCCCGGATCGGCAACGCGTTGGCCGACAGCGTCATGGTGAACGCCGAGGCGGTGCGCGAGTTCGTGCATGGCAATGAGGGCTGCCCACGCGAGAAGATGGCGGTCATCCCCAGCGGCGTCGACACGGATCGCTTCCGGCCATTGCCGCCGGCGCCGTTCAAGGCGCGCCTGGGGCTGCAGGAAGATCGGCCGATCGTCGGCGTGATCACGCGCATGCGCGTGCGCAAGGGAGTCGAGGAGTTCATCCGTGCTATTGGCGAGGTGCGGCAGACGCGTCCAGAAGTGCATGGTGTGATCGTCGGCGAGGTGAGCCTCGACGAGACGCTGCAGGATCTCGTGCGCTCCCTACACCTCGAGAATCACCTGTCGTTGCTGGGCCGCCGTGGCGACATGCCGGAAGTGCTCTCTGCCTTCGATGTGTTCGTGCTGTCGTCGCACGACGAGGGGATGTCGAACGCCATCCTCGAAGCCATGGCGATGGAGAAGCCTGTGGTCGCGACCGATGTCGGCGGTACCTGCGAGGTGGTACGGCACGGCCACAGCGGCTTGCTGGTGCCGCCGAAGGATCCGCACGCACTGGCCGTCGCGATCAGCGACCTGCTTGAGCAACCGGCGCGCGCCCAGGAGATGGGCCGCTTGGGTCGCCGCATCGTGGCCGACGGCTTCTCCGCTCATGCGATGGTGCGGCGGATGGAGCAGCTGTACTTGGACCTGGCTGTGGCGCGCGGCGTGCCGCTGGCGAAGCCGCTTGCCCCAGCCGTCTCAGTGAGGGGGGAATGAAGGTTACGTACATCGGGCACGCTTGCATTTTGCTGGAATCGGCCGGCACGCGCATCCTCATGGATCCGTGGTTGACGGACCCGACCTACCACGGCACGTGGTGGCACTATCCGCCGCTCGCGCTGGGGCCGCGCGACCTGCCGAAGCTGGACTACCTGTACATCTCGCACGAGCACATGGACCACTTCGATCCGCCGACGTTGCGCCAGCTCGACAAGGACGTCCACGTCATCATTGCGAACTTCAAACGCAAGCGCTTTCGCGACCGTATCGCGGCCCTTGGCTTTTCGCGCATCACCGAGGTCGATTTCGGACGTGACTTCCGCTGCAACGGCAGCGGTCTGACGGTACGTCTCATTCCACCCGATCGCACCTGGGACGATAGTGCCATCCTGGTAAAGGACGGCAGTACCACGGTGCTCAACGTCAACGACTGTCACCTCGACGACGCGACGCTGGGACAATTGGGAAGAGAGCACCAGATCGATCTGGCCTTCTTGACCTTCACGGGCGCCAGCCAATATCCGGGTTGCTTTGAGTTCCCGCTGAGATCGAAGCTTCAGCGCTGGCGGGAGTCGAAAGAATCGCACCTCGAAGAGTTCGTCAGCTGGGCCCGCTTGCTGCGCACCAAGCGCGCTGTCCCCGCGGCCGGCAACTTCGCGTTGCTGGCACCCGATCAGTTGTTCATGAATACGCCCCACTACGTCAGCACGCCGCAGGAGGCGATCGAGCGGCTGCGCGTTGCCGCACCGCAGATCGAAGGGGTGCAGATGAATCCCGGTGACGTGTGGACGTCCGATGGCTCGCTGACGCGCTTGCACCCTGCGCCCGACTGGAGCCGGCGCCTGGAGCAGATCGAGGACCTCAGCCGCCAGCACGGCGCGCAAATCGCCGAGGGCTTCGCCAGTGAAGGTGAGGCGCCAGCTGATCTGTATGAGCGCTTTCACGCCTACTTTACAGCGTTGCTGCAAGCGGATCCGTCGATTGCACCGCGCGTGAACATCGTGACCTGGTGGGTTGTCGATGGTGCGCACGGCGGCGACTGGGTCATCGACTTCACCCGAGAGCGTGACTGGGTGTACCGCGGCGTGCCGTCGTGCTGGAACCTGCGTCTCAAGTTTCCCGCCCGCCTCGTGTACCAGGGGGTGAGCGGCGACGCGATCTGGGACAACCTCGTCTTGTCGTTTCGCCTCCGCCTGGCGCGCAACCCGGATCGTTACAACAAGGAGTTCTGGACGTGGCTTTGCAAGCTATGACTCCGGACTGCACAGGACTGGCACGCATTGATGGCTGAGTCGCTGAATGTTCTGCTCGTTGTCCTCGGCTCCGCGCGAGCGGATCACCTGTCGTGCTACGGGTACACGCGGCAGACGACGCCGGTCACCGACGCCCTGGCCCGTGAAGGCGTGCGGTTTACGGCCATGATTGCCAACGCCGCATCGGCGCTCTCGGGCCACGCCTCGCTGTTCACGGGCGCGCCCGGCGTCGTGCACGGGGCAACTGAGGAGCATGGTGCCCTGGCGGCGCGCCGAGTTGTGCTGGCCGAGTGCTTCAAAGCCGCGGGCTATCGGACGGCGGCCTTCTGTACACACCCCGCGGTGAGCCCGGACACGGGCTTCGGACGTGGTTTTGATGCCTTCTTCACGCAACGCTACCAGAACCGCATTGCTGCCCGCGCAGTATCCCTCGGGCGGCGCGCCAGCGATGTACTGCTACGCCGGCGTGATGCCGGTGCCCGCCGCACCAATCAGGCGCTGCGCCGGTGGTTGGGTGCGAGCGTGCAGCCATTCTTCGCTTTCGTGCACTACAACGAGCTCCAGCTGTCGGCCGATACGGTGCGTGCCCACGACGGCCCGCTTCTCGGGCATCGACCGTCCGCCGCAACCACGGAGTCGATTCCGGCGTTGTACGATGGCGCCCTACGCTACATAGACATGCGCCTGGGAGAGATCGCAGAGTTTCTGCGTCGCCGCGGCGCGTGGGAGCAGACGGTGGTTGTTGTGACGGCGGACCACGGTGCGCACCTCGGTGCGCGCGGGCTGCCAGAACAGTGCCCCGCGTTGCACGACGACCTCCTGCGCATTCCGCTCATCATCCGCTGTCCCGCGGTTGTACCGCAAGGATTCGCTGTTGACGAACTCGCTCAGACCACTGACGTGTTCCGAACGGTTCTACGGCTGGCCGGAATCAGACATGATGATACGCTATGCGAGGGACGTGCGCTGCTCGATGCGGCGCGGGCAACACCCGGCCCCCCGTTCGTGGTTGCGGAACGCTTCCGCCCGGATCTGTCGGCGGCGCGGCGCGCCCGCCCCGACGTGGACTACCGCGCGTACGATGTGCGGATGAAAGCCATCCGTACCAGACGTGAGAAGTTCGTCTGGCGCTCGGACGAGGCCAACGAACTCTACGATCTTGTTTCGGATCCTGCGGAAGTGCGAAATCTGGTCGAGCAGGACGGCGCGCGGGCGGACCTCCTGCGCCGGCAGCTGTTCGACTGGCTGGCGGAGGTTCAATGCCACGACGCGAATGATTCCGATGTCGGGGATCTGTTGCCGCGAATGCGGGAGCGCGCCTGAGCGCGGGGAGGCGCCGACCAAGCGTGGGGCGCGGCGACCGATGGCTCATGGGGATCTTGGCGGTCAGCCTGGCCCTTGGGCTCTGCGGGATCAATTGGGGTCTGCCGAACGGCAACGCCTCGTGGGCGGCGGATGCGATCGGGCCGCTCACCGTACTGAGCATCGCGCGGCGCTCCCTCACCACGTTCAACTCGGGATGGTTCTACTTCAAGTACCCGCTCGGATATCCGCTGATCTTGCTGCTGGCAAACGTACCCTATCTGGCGCTGCTGCTGCTGACCGGCAACTTCAGACACCCACAGTCTGTGTATCCGTACGGGTTTGCGCATCCGGAGTCCGCACTCTACGTGATGAGCCTCATCGGTCGACTGGTGAGCGTCGCGGCAATCACGGCAACGGTCGGCCTCACGTACGGGATCGGACGGCGACTGTTCGGCCGATTGGCCGGGCTGCTGGCGGCCACCTTCGCGGCGACCGCCTACCCGTTGGTCTATTATGCCCACACGACGAACTTGGATGCGGTGTTCCTCTTCTGGCAGACACTGGCGCTCTGGGCGACCACGGTTGCCGCGCAGACCGGCAAGCGGGCAGGGTTCGTGGTGCTCGGCATCGCTGCGGCGATGGCCGTGTCGACGAAGGAACAGGCCTTCGCGTTGCTGCTACCGCTGCCGATCCTGGTGACCATCTCCCGCCGGCAAGCGCTGGGAGCCGGGCAGAATGGACTGCGCGCCTGGCGCGCGGCGGTATGCAGCCAAGGCAGCCTCGCATGCGTGGTTGCCGCAGTCGGTACGCTGCTCCTGGTGAACAACGTGCTGTGGAATCCCAGCGGGTTCGTGAATCGCATTCTCTATCTCAGCGGGCGTTCGATTCCCGGCGTATCCGCCCGCCTGGCGCCGGTCGAGTTCGCGCTCTTCAAGGGGAGTGCGAAGGAATACAAGTACCTTCAGCAATTGTCCGATGCTGTCCAGAGCGGCCTCGGCTGGCCACTGCTCATCGCGGCAATGATTGGCGCTGGTTACCTTGCGATCCGACACACGCGCTGGGCGTTGTTGCTCCTCACGCCGGCGCTTGCACACTATTACCTCTCCCTGCGCACGCTCGATCTGATCACGCTGCGCTATGTGCTGCCGTTGCTCGTCATCAGTTCTGTCTGTGCGGGTGCGCTCTGTGCGGTGGTGCTCCAATCGAGACATCGGACCGCCGCCGCTGTCGTGGTCGGGGCGCTGTGTCTCTATGGGACTGCGCGAGCCATAGAACTGGATCTGCTGCTGCGCCACGACCCGCGCTACCGCGCCGAAGCCTGGTTGCGGGAGCACGTTGCGCCCGGGAGCAGCGTCGAGATCTATCAGAAGCCGGCGTATCTGCCGCGCTTCCCCGGCCTGAACGCCAAGGTGGTGCCGTTGGCGGAGCGTACGATCGACGGTGTTACGGCACGCGACCCGATGTTGATTGTGACGAGCTCGGCCGCGAAGAAGGGAATCACGCATCGCTGGAACCCCGATTGGCGGAAGGGCAATACCTTGCTCATTGCCGAGCCACGCGCAGTGGAGTTCCTGAAGGCGCTGGAGGGCGGGGCGTTGCCCTATCGCGCGGTTGCACGGTTCGTGCAGGAGCCTCGGACCTTGCGTCTGCGCATAACCAGCTTGTGTCCGGAGATCGTCATCTACGAGCGGGCGGCACTCGAGCCGCGCAAATGACGACCCGCGCGTCTATGGAATGCGAGAGCTAGCCGATGCAGGTTGCCGTCAACGAGCGGGCTGTTGTGACGCACACACCGGTCGACGTTGTTCAGGAGGAGTCCGCGGCGGCCGGTGCAAGTGCTGCGCAAGACGCTTCCCTGCTGTGGAAGGTGTGGCTCCCGATTCCGGTTCTGCTCCTGCTGCTCGAGCTGACGTTCCACCTGTACTTCTGGAATGTCCCGAAACTGACGGGGCGTTCTGCGGACTATGGGTATCAGTTCCTGCTCGATGTGCATCGCCTGCAGCAGCCCAAGCCGCCCGGCACGGTGCGTGTGGTCGCCTTCGGCAGTTCCGTGACTGGATCGTTCGACCAGTATCAAGTCGGAAGCCTGGTTGGGGCGCATGAACCCGACGTCCCGCTAGAGGTGCACCGGCTTTTGCTCCCCGGCATCAAGCCGTCCGATTCGCGCATCTTTTTTGCGGCGCAACGGGAGGCGATCCAGCCCGACGTCGTCGTGTTGATCGTCAATCTCGTTGACTTCCTCAATCCGAGCTTCGAACGCGACCTCAAGGAACAGGTCCGCTACGTGCTCCCCCCGTGGGAGACGCTGCGCGAGCGGGGCGCGTACATGACCCTGGGCAGCAAACTCGACCTGGTGTTTGCGGGAAGCAGCGATCTCTACCGGTACCGGAAGCTCATCCGCTCGAGCTTGCGTGATCACCTCAAGTTGCTGCCGCGCTGGCTGCGCAGCCGCGCGGCTCGCGGTGCATACGGCATCTATCCCGACGGCTATGCGGCGCAGCGTTTCGCGCTGCCCGTCGATGGGGCGGCCACTGCCGACCTCGAGTACTACGTGGCGCCGGAATGGATCGCTCAGCGTGGGCAGGTGACGCTGCGCTTTTCCGCCGGCGGTCGAGTGGTAGCGCAACGCAACGAGGACCAGCCCGGATGGAAGACGATTCATCTGCCGCTGGCTCTGCAGCACGAACGGCTATTGGAGGTGGACGCCGACAGTACGTGGGTGCCCAACGCCAGCGACGCCAGGGACGATTGGCGCTTGCTCAGCGTGCGACTGCGGCAGCTTCCGCCGAGGCACGCAAAGGCTGGCGCTGCTCCGCTTCGCTACCCACCGGTCGACGAACGGCAGATGGACACGTTCCTCCGCTTCGGCGACCCTCTCGCGGGGTCTCTGGCAACGAGATGGGCAGCCATGCTGCAGGGCGACTCCGAGTTCGCGAAACGCTTCAGGCGGTACCGTGAGCTGAAAGTCGCGGCGCGCAACCAGGCGTTCACCGCGCGGGGGGAGTATGGGGAGTTCGAGCGACTGGTCCGTGAGTTGTCTACGAGCGGAACAACGGTCGTCATCGTCAACAGCCCCGAGAGCCCGTGGATCCTCAAGGACTATGGCGATAGTCCGTACTACCGTGCATATCGCGCGTTCTTCGAAGGACTGACCCGCTACTCCGGCGTGTCGTTCCACGACTTGAGCGCGGTCTTGCCGGCGGAAGATTTCAACGACTGGCATCACGTGAACTACGTCGGTGCCGTGAAGATCGGCCCGAGTTACGCGCAGTTCATTTCCGCGGCGCTGGCCGCTCGACGCCGCACCCACTGACCATGCTGTTCAACTCCCTCGCGTTCTTGGTTTTCCTGCCGAGCGTCTTGATCGTCCTCGGGGTCGTGCCCCGCCGCTGGCGCAACCCATGCCTGCTGGCCGCCGGGTATTTCTTTTACGGCTGTTGGGACTGGCGCTTTCTCGGGTTGCTGGCCCTGTCGACCGTGATCGACTTCTCGGCCGGGCAGCTGATGGCGCGATCCGTCGACGCGCAGTGGCGGAAATTGGTGCTGGTATGCAGCATCAGCGCAAACCTCGTGATTCTCGGCTTCTTCAAGTACTTCAATTTTTTTGCCGACTCCTTCGTCGGGCTCATGCACTGGTGTGGCCTGCAAGTGTCGGCGCCGATGTTGTCAGTCGTCCTCCCGGTCGGCATCTCGTTCTACACCTTCCAGTCGATGTCGTATGCCATCGACGTCTATCGGCGCGCAACGAAGCCTGCCGAGCACTTCTTGGACTATGCCACTTACGTGGCGTACTTCCCCCAGTTGGTCGCGGGGCCGATCGAACGGGCCGGGCATCTGCTGCCGCAGATCGTGTCGCCGGCACGGGTGACACCGGAGCGCATCAACATCGGGCTGACGTTGATGATGCTCGGCTACATCAAGAAGGTGCTGATTGCCGACCAGCTGGCGCTGCAGGTCGACCAGATCTTCGCGAACGCCGGGCACCTGAGCTCCGGGGTGCTGCTGAGAGGCGCGTACCTCTTCACGTTCCAGATCTACTGCGACTTCTCCGGATACTCCGACATCGCGCGCGGTGTCAGCGAATTGCTCGGCATCCGCCTACGGCTCAACTTCAATCAACCCTACCTGTCGCAATCGATCACCGAGTTCTGGCGCCGCTGGCACATGTCGCTCTCCGCGTGGTTGCGCGACTACCTGTATATCCCGCTGGGTGGCAACCGGCACGGCGCCCTGATGACCTATCGCAACCTGATGCTCACCATGCTGATCGGCGGGCTGTGGCACGGGGCGAATTGGACGTTCGTTGTCTGGGGTGGGCTGCATGGTAGCTATCTGGTGATCGAGCGGCTCCTCGGCATCGGCCGTCGGCAGGCGCCGTCGTCGCCGCGCGATGTCGCTGGCTGGGCCTGGCGGATCGTGTGCACCTTGCTGACGTTCCACCTTGCTGCGTTCGCCTGGATCTTCTTCCGCGCGCCGGACTTTACGACCGCCTTCGCGTTCATCAGCGGCCTGTTCCACTTCACGCACCTGCGGGCGATCGGGGTGGTGCCGTTCCTGGTGGCGGCGGCGGTGCTGGCCATCGACATCCCGCAGAACGCCGCCGGTGACCACACAGTGTTTCTGCGGTTGCCGTGGTGGGTGCAGGCGCCGGCGTATGCAACCGCGTGCTTCGCCATACTGCTGTGGGGTGGCGGTGAGGTGCCGTTCATCTATTTTCAGTTTTGAGGAGGAGTGGTTTCAATTCAGCCGGTACGCGTTGGCCTAGTGGTGGGACAGCTCTCGACCGGGGGTGCCGAGGGGCAGTTGCTACAGGCGAGCCGGGGACTCGACCGCCGGCGCTTCGTACCAACCGTGTACTGCTTGTCGAGGCAAGTGCATCCGATTGGTCCGCTGCTGCAGCGCGAGGGCGTGACACTGCGCGTGGCCCCACGTCCTGGTTTGGCACGGGTGCGCTGGCTCGCGGGGCAGATGGCCGCGGACCGGATCGACCTTGTGCACGCGTGGCTGTACATCGCCAACGCGCTGGCGTGGAGTGCGACGCGCCTGATGAAAAGGAGAACGCTCGTCACGTCGGCCCGCAACTGCAAGGTGCAAAGCCGTGTGAGCCAGGTGGCCAACTGCCTCGCATTCCGCGGCAGCCGCGCCATCGTTGTCAATTCGCACGATGTCGCGAACTATATCGTGCGCCACTATCGTGCCCCGCGCGACCGGATCCGCGTCGTCTACAACGGCATCGATATCGATCGGTTCCATCCCGTGGGGGTAGCCGGCGAAGCGCCGGGGCCGATTGTGACCGTCGGGCGGTTGGTGGGGCAGAAGAACCACGACCTCTTCCTGCGGGCGGCTGCGGCGCTGGCGCAGCAAGCAACAGCCGTCCGCTTCACACTCGTGGGCGATGGGCCGTTGCGTGCGACCCTGGAAGCCACGGCGCATAGCCTGGGTATCGGGGAGCGGGTCGAGTTCCTCGGTGAACGAGGCGACATCGAGAACGTGCTGAGGGGGGCATCGCAGTTCTGGCTGACATCGCGCTGGGAAGGCATGCCCAACGTAGTGCTTGAAGCGATGGCAAGCGGGGTGCCGGTGCTGGCGACGGACGTCGGCGGCGTCCGGGAGTTGATCCGTGACGGCGTCGACGGCTTCGTGCTGCCAGCGGACGATGCGGTGGGGTTTGCCCGTCAGGCGCACCTTCTCCTGGGCGACCACGTGCGGCTCGCCGCGTTCAAGGCGGCGGCGCGGGCGCGTGCCGAACTATTCGCCACGCCGCGCATGGTGGAGGCGCTGGCGTGCCTGTACGAAGAGGTCCTCGATCAAAAACAGTGACAGCGATGCTGCCATTGGTCTCCGTCATCATCCCGATGCGTAACGAGGCGGGCCACATCGGTCGCTGCCTGGAGTCAATTCTGGGGCAGGACTATCCCACCAGCCGACTCGAGGTGATCGTGGTCGATGGCGAGTCCGATGACCGCTCGTTGGAGGTGCTGCGAGCCTACGAGGGCCGTGTGCGGATTCTGCACAACCCGGCGCGGATCGTCCCGACGGCGATGAACATTGGCATCCGTGCGGCGCAGGGGCAGATCGTCGCGCGGATCGACGCGCACACGATCATCGAACCGGACTACATTCGTCGCGGTGTCGAGGCGCTCGCGCGCAGCGGCGCCGACAACGTCGGCGGCCCCATGCATGCGGTCGGCGGCGGTTCCTTCGGTGACGCGGTAGCGCTGGCCATGTCGTCGCGTTTCGGCATCGGTGCCTACTTCCACTTCGCCAGCGAGGATCGCGACGTTGATACCGTCTACATGGGCATGTACCGGCGCGCCACCTTCGAGCGCATCGGCCTCTTTGATGAAGAGTTGGTACGCAACCAGGACGACGAACTGAACTACCGACTGCGCAAGCACGGGGGACGAATTTTCCTGACGACGCGGATGCGCTCGCACTACCAGAATCGGCAGAGTCTGAAGACGTTGGCTCGCCAGTTCTTCCAGTATGGCCTGTGGAAGGTGCGTGTGCTTCAGAAGCACCCACGACAGATGAGTGTCCGCCACTTCGTGCCACCAGCCTTCGTTGCGGTGCTGCTGCTGGCGGGACTGCTGGCACCGTGGATGTGGGTCGGGCGCCTGCTGTTTGCCACCGCGTTGGGCGCGTACGTTGTCGCCCTCACGGTTGCCGCCGCGACCGTCGCGCGCCGGCACGAATGGGGACGGTTTCCGCAGGTGCTGATCGCCTTTGCGATCATGCATCTCGCTTGGGGCTTGGGATTTCTGGTTGGTGCAGTGCGCTTCGGACATCGGTGGTGGATTGAGGAGCCGTCACCACCTCGCTTACGGGCGGGGACCGAAGCGCTGCCGGTCTCGGCGGGCAGATGAAGTAGGCACGAGTTTTACCCAGGACAAGCAAGTTGTTCAGGGGAGGATGGTGTATGAGAACACGCGAAAAACTGACGCTCGAAGAGAAGTTCGCGCTGGCACTGGAACTGATCAAGCGCGCGCGCAGTTTGGAAGAGATCCGCATGCAATACCGGGTCAGCCACACGACGGCCTACAAGATCCGCAACACGTTCCTCGAAGGCGGGCGCGCGGCGCTGACCGGAGAAGGTCGTTCACGCCGCGCCCGCGATCTCGAGGCGCGGGTCAGTGCGCTCGAGGCGCTGATGCGCAGCACTGGGGACGGGCGGCTCCGTAAACCGGTGGCGCGGCTCAAGAATTTTGCCCTCGCCGAAGGCGACGGCGTGGCGACCGACCGGCGCGCCGGTAAGTGAAACTCGAACGAGAGGAGAACCGATGTACTTAGTCACTGGGGGCGCCGGTTTCATCGGCTCGAACATCGTGGAGGCACTCGTCCGCAAGGGCGAGCGGGTGCGGGTGCTGGACAACTTCTCGACCGGCGATCGGGCGAACTTGGCCGCGGTGCACGAGCGCGTGGAGATCGTCGAGGGCGACCTGCGTGACATGGAGGCGGTGCGCCGCGCCGTCGCCGGCGTGACGTACGTCTGCCACCAAGCCGCGCTGCGTTCGGTGCCGCGCTCGGTCGACGATCCGTTGAGCACTGATGCGGTGAACACCCATGGGACCCTGCAGTTGCTGGTCGCCGCCCACGAAGCGCACGTGCGGCGCGTCGTCTATGCCTCGTCGTCATCAGTGTACGGCGACTCACCCGTTCTCCCCAAAGTCGAAGATCAGACGCCGGCGCCGATTTCACCGTACGCCGTCGCCAAGCTCGCGGCGGAGCTCTACTGCCGCATGTACACGCGCCTGTACGGTCTGGAGACGGTGAGCCTGCGCTATTTCAACGTCTTCGGGCCCAAGCAGAGCCCGGAATCCAAGTACGCTGCCGTCGTCCCGCTGTTCATCCGCGCCGCGCTGAACAGCGAGCCCCTCATCGTCCACGGCGATGGCGAACAATCGCGTGACTTCACCTACATCGACAACGTTGTGCAAGCGAACCTGCTGGCGTGTACCACGCCGGGTATTGGCGGCGAAGTGTTCAACGTCGCCTGCAACTCCCGCCACTCCGTGCTCGAGATCGCCCTCACGGTCCAGACACTGCTCGGGCGCAAGCTCACCATCGAGCATACGCCGGCGCGTGCCGGTGACGTGCGCCACACCCAGGCGTCCATCGACAAGGCCGTGCGCTTGTTGAACTACCATCCCACCGTCGGTTTCGAAGACGGCATGCGCCGCACCTTCGAGTCCCTCCGCGCTGAGTTGGCCCGCAGCGCCGCGGCGCGCGCGGCGCCCTGACACTCCCACCACAAAAATTGACTTCGCTCCGTCGAGCGGTTACGGTACCGCCTTTGCGGAGCACTGTGCGATCGAGGTGTAGCGCGTGAGCATTCTGGTCAACAAGTCGACGAAGGTGGTTACGCAAGGGATCACTGGGGCGACCGGGCAGTTCCATACCCGTGCCTGCCGCGAATATGGAACACAAATGGTTGCCGGCGTGACTCCCGGGAAGGGCGGCAGCGATTTCGAAGGCATTCCGATCTTTGACACGGTGAGCTCTGCGGTGGCGTCAACCGGGGCGACCGCCTCGGTCATCTACGTGCCGCCGGCCTTCGCTGCCGACGCCATTATGGAAGCGGCGGACGCGGGAGTGGCGCTCGCGGTGTGTATCACCGAAGGCATTCCTGTGCTCGACATGGTGCGCGTCAAACGCTACCTGGATGGGCGTTCGACGCGGCTCATCGGTCCGAACTGCCCGGGCATCATCACCCCCGGAGAGTGCAAGATCGGCATCATGCCAGGCTATATTCACAAGCCGGGAACCATCGGCGTCGTCTCGCGCAGCGGCACGTTGACGTACGAGGCGGTGCACCAGCTCACGCAGTTGGGGTTGGGGCAGTCGACGTGCATCGGCATCGGCGGCGATCCAATTATCGGTACCGGGTTCATCGACGCCCTGCGGCTCTTCCAGGATGATCCTGGCACCGAAGGCGTCATCCTCATCGGTGAGATCGGAGGTTCTGCGGAGGAGCAGGCTGCGGAGTTCGTGCAGCAGCACATGAGCAAGCCGGTGGTGGCCTTTGTGGCTGGGCAGACGGCGCCGCCTGGAAAGCGCATGGGGCACGCCGGCGCGATCATCGCCGGCGGGCGGGGAACCGCCGCCGACAAAATCAAGGCCTTCGAGGCCGCGCGGATTCGCGTCGCCAAGAGCCCCGCCGAGCTCGGCAGCACCATGGCGGCGGCGCTGAAGGAGGCACGGAAATGATCGAACGCACCCTCTCCATCGTGAAGCCCGACGCGGTGCGCAAGCACGCGATCGGCGAGATTCTGCGACGCTTCGAGGCGGCCGGCTTGCGCATCGTCGCCGGCAAGTTGCTGCGGCTGTCGCCCGACACCGCGGCGCGCTTTTACATCGTCCACAAGGATCGGCCCTTTTACCGCAGCCTGATCGACTTCATGTCCTCGGGGCCGGTGTTCGTCTCCGTGCTCGAAGGGGAGAACGCCATCGCCAAGAACCGCGACATCATGGGCCCGACCGACTCGACCAAGGCTCCGAAAGGAACCATCCGCGGCGACTTGGGGACCGATGTGGAAAAGAACGCCTGCCATGGGTCAGACGCCCCCGATACCGCGCGCTGGGAAATCAGCTTCTTCTTCAGCCAAGCCGAGATTTGCGAAGGCTGACCCGACGATCGCCGCGCACAAATGTTCCACTTTGGCGGTGCGTGCGGTGGCACGTGCGCCAGTGGCGCTGACACCCGCAGCGCTGCGTGCCTGGCTGGCGGCAGAGGGCGAGTCCGCGTATCGGGCCACCCAGATCCTTTCCTGGGTGTACCGGCGGCACGCCAGCAGCTTTGCGGCAATGAGCAACCTACCGCAGACTCTGCGGGCGGCGCTCGAGAGCCACTTCCTCTTTCCGCGGTTGACGCCGGCGCTGGTTGTCGAGTCGGCCGACGACACGCGCAAGCTTCTCTTCAAATTGGACGCGCGCGCTGCCATCGAGTCGGTGCTCATCCCCGACCCGCCGCGGCTGACGCTGTGCATCTCGTCGCAAGCGGGGTGTGGCATGGCGTGCGCGTTCTGCGCCACGGCACGCTTAGGCTTGGTCCGTAATCTGACGGCGACGGAGATTGCCGGCCAGGTGCTCGCCGCGCAGCAAGTCCTGCGTGCGGGCGAACGCATCTCCAATGTCGTGTTCATGGGGATGGGCGAGCCGCTCGCCAATTACGACGCGGTCGTGCAGGCCATCGAGCTGCTGACTGCAGATTGGGGCATCGGCCTGTCAGCGCGGCGCATCACCGTCTCGACCGTCGGGTTGGTGCCGGCGATGCAGCGGTTGGTGGGTGACACCAACGTGCAGCTCGCCGTGTCGTTGAGTGCGACCACGGATGCGCAGCGCGAACGGCTCATGCCCGTCAACCGGCGCTACCCATTGGAGACGCTGATGGCGATGTGCCGCTCGTTGCCGATCCCGCAGCGCCGGCGTATCACGTTCGAGTACGTCATGCTCGCCGGCGTCAATGACTCTCTGGATGACGCTGCACGGTTGGTGCGTTTGCTGCGCGGCATCCCTGCCAAGGTCAACTTGATCCCGTTCAATCCGTTCCCAGGAGCCGGCTTTGCCTGCTCATCCGCGCCGACCATCTTGCGCTTTCAGGAACGGTTGCTGACGCACAACGTCCACGCCACGATCCGCCAGAGCCGCGGGCGCGACATTCAAGCGGCGTGCGGTCAGCTGGCGCTGGCGGGCCGCACCCTTCATTGACCTCAGTCGCCAAGGGTGCCGCCTGCATCGGGAAGTTGCGTAGCCGTGCCCGGCATCGGTGTCGTCGTCAATCCGCACGCGCGCGCCAACCGACGGTCGCGCGACCGCGTCCGTCTGTTCACCGAGGCGGTCGGCGACGACGGCATCGTGCGCGAGACCACCTCGCTGGCGGCCATGGAGGAGTTGGCGCACGAGTTGCGCGAGCGCGCCATCGACATCCTCGCCGTCTGCGGTGGTGATGGGAGTTTCTTTCGTACCCTCTCCGCCGTCGTGCGTGCGTACGGCGGCGCGCCGTTGCCGCGGTTCCTGCCGCTGCGTGCGGGCTCGATGAACACCATTGCGCGTTCGGTCGGTTGCCGGCACGGCAGCCCGGAACGGGTCCTGGCCCATGCGGTGAGCGATTATCGAGCGGGTCGCCCGTTCGAGGTGACCGAACGCCACTTGATCCGGGTCAACGGCGAGCACTTCGGTTTCATGGTCGGTGCCGGTATCGTCGTCAACTTCCTGCACGTGTACTACGCCGGTCGCGCCGCCGGACCGCGGGCAGCCGCCAGGCTGTTTGCCCGGCTCATTCTGTCATCGCTAACGAACTCGCCACTGTCGCGCGGTTTGTTGCAGCCAATCGAGGCGGACATCGACTGCGACGACGAACGCGTCCCTCACCGGCGGTTTACCTTCATCTACGCCAGCAGCATCACCGATATCGGGTTGGGGCTCAAAGCGACCTACCTGGCAACGCGCAAGCGGGGCTTCTTCCACCTGCTCGCGGGTCCAATCACGCCACGCGAGGTTGTGCCGCGGCTGTGGCGGCTGCGGCGCGGCTTGCCGTTGGAAATCGCTGAGCTGTACGACAATGTCGCGCGGCATGTGCGAGTTGAGTTTTCACGGCCGAGCCAGTACATGATCGATGGTGACGTGCTCGGTGTGGTGCCGCAACTCGATGTACGCACCGGGCCGCGACTGACGATCATCCAGAAATAGGGGGCGCGTGGTGAAAACCGTCGGTGTCATTGGCGGCAGTGGCTTATATGAGATGGCGGGGCTGGCCGGTGTCGAGCGCACCCGTCTGACGACGCCGTTCGGCGATCCCTCGGACGAGTTTGTCAGCGGCACCCTGTCGGGCGTGCGCCTGATCTTTCTTCCGCGCCATGGTCGCGGTCACCGCATCCTGCCCTCGGAGGTCAACTTCCGGGCCAACATCTACGGCATGAAGAAGCTGGGTGCCGAATGGATCATCGGCGTCGGCGCCGTTGGCAGTCTGCGGGAGGAGATCCGGCCCGGGGACCTTGTCGTCCCGGACCAGCTCATCGACCGGACGTATCGGCGGCCCAGTACGTTCTTCGGCAACGGCCTTGTCGCCCACGTCACGTTTGCGGATCCATTTTGCCCCGTGCTCAGTTCGGCGCTGGTGGAATCGGCGGCCCGGCTGGGCGCGACGGCGCATCCACGCGGCACATACGTCTGCATGGAAGGCCCCCAGTTCTCGACGCGCGCCGAGTCGTTCCTCTATCGGCAGTGGGGTGCCGACGTCATCGGCATGACCAATCTGCAAGAGGCCAAGCTGGCGCGCGAGGCGGAGATCTGTTTTGCCACCCTGGCGCTGGCGACCGACTACGATTGCTGGCATGAGGTGCACGACGACGTCGTGATTGGCGACGTGCTGCGAATTCTTGGTGAGAACGTCGCCAAGGCCCAGAGCGTGATTGCCGACGCGGTGCCGCATCTGCCCGGCCAGCGCAGCTGCGCCTGCGCGCGGGCGCTGCAGCACGCCATCATCACCGATCGCGCCCGCGTCCCGGAGGCCGTCAGGCGGGATCTCGCCATCATCATTGGGAAGTACCTCTGAGAAGCTGGCCGAGCACCGATGGTCAGAGAACCACGCATGCGGTCGCTCTGCGAAGGCGATGAGCGATCCGCGATAAACCATCAGTCAAGGAGTTCTCCGTGAGCATTCTCGTCGTCGGTTCCGTCTTCTTCGATTCGATCGAAACCCCGCATGGCAAGATCGACCGCGCTCTCGGCGGCGCAGCGACGTATTTCTCCATCGCCGCGAGCTTTTTCACCCCAGTGCAGATGGTGGCCGCCGTCGGCGAGGATTTTCCGCAGGAGGAGATCGACTTCCTCAAGCGCCGCGGCATTGATCTGAGCGGCTTGCAGATGCGCACGGGCCGCACTGGCTTCTGGGCCGGGCGCTACCATGAGGACATGAACCAGCGCGACACGTTGGACCTGCAGCTCAACGTCTTCGCCGACTTCAAGCCGCAGCTGCCCGCCAGCCATCGCGGGGCGCAGTACGTGTTTCTCGCGAATATCGATCCGCAGCTGCAGGCGATGGTGCTGGATCAGCTCGCGGCTCCGGGCATCGTCGGCTGCGACACCATGAACCATTGGATCACCGGCTCACGGGGTGACCTGGAGGAGTTGCTGGGCCGCGTGGGAATCCTGGTGATCAACGATGAGGAGGCCCGGCTGCTCAGCGGCGAGCGCAACGTGGTGCGGGCGGCCCGCCGTCTGCTCGCGATGGGTCCGCAGCGCGTGCTGATCAAGCGCGGCGAGTATGGTGTCATTCAGTTCTCCGCCAACTCGGTGTTCGCCGTGCCGGCGTTTCCACTCGAAGAGGTCTTTGATCCGACCGGCGCCGGCGACACCTTTGCGGGCGGCTTCATGGGTCAGCTGGCGCGTTCGGGCGATCGCTCCGAAGCGGGGCTGCGCCGCGCCATCGTCTACGGCAGTGTCATGGCGTCGTTCGTCGTCGAGGATTTTGGGACGAACCGGCTGCGGGCGCTGACACACGACGCCATCGAGCATCGCTATCGTCAGTTCGTCAGCTTGACAGACCTCAACGGCGTATGAGCATCGACCTTTCCGTCGTCGTGCCGGTTTACAACGAGGCGGACAATCTCGAACCCCTCGACGCCGAAATCAGTCGCGCGCTGGTGCCCCTGGGACGGTCGTACGAGGTGATCTACGTCGATGATGGGAGTACGGACCGCAGCTTTGCGGTGCTCAGCGAACTGCAGCGGCGCGATCCGCGTATCGTTGTCGTGCGCCTGCCCCGCAACTACGGCCAGACGGCGGCCCTGGCTGCGGGCTTCGACCACGCCAGCGGTGCGGTGCTTGTGGCGTTGGATGCGGATGGGCAGAACGATCCCGCCGACATCCCCGCGATGCTGGCCAAGCTCGGCGAAGGATACGACGTCGTGGCCGGATGGCGGCTCCCACGGCAGGACCCGTTGTGGTCGCGGCGTCTACCGTCGGTGATTGCCAACAGCCTCATCGGCTTGATTACCGGCGTGCGCCTGCACGACTACGGCTGTACCCTGAAGGTCATGCGCCACGACGTGGTGCGCGGCCTGCGGCTCTATGGCGAGATGCACCGTTTCATTCCGGCGTTGGCCGACGACCTTGGTGCGCGCATCGCCGAGGTGCAAGTGCATCATCGTCCGCGCCGCGCCGGGGTATCGAAGTATGGCCTGTCACGCACCATCCGCGTGATGCTCGACCTGATCACCGTGAAGTTTCTGTCGAGCTACTCGACCCGCCCGATCCAAATCTTCGGTGGCATCGGCCTGGCGTGCAGCGCCATCGGCTTGACGATTACCAGCATCCTCGGCTTCGAGCGCCTCCTTTTGGGCGTGCCGCTGGCCCAGCGACCGTTGGTGTGGCTCGGCATCTTGCTCACGTTGATGGGGTTGCAGTTCATCACCATGGGCCTGCTGGGCGAGTTGCTGGTGCGCACCTATCACGAATCACAGAACAAACCGGTGTACCGGGTCGCCGAAGTCCTGCGCGGGGGCGGAGGGCCCAACGTGACCGAAAGCGCCTGAACGACTCTGGGGTCCGCCTGTCGAGAGCCGGCATCGGTAAATGCGTTGACTTCGCCTCCGGGCGCCGCTATACGAAACCCCTGATACGACGGGGTGTGAGAGGAAGGGTCTGCGATGGCAATGCTGCCGGCAGGCCCTTTTTTGCACCGCGATGAGGAGGGAGCGTGAAGGTCTGTGTCGTCGGCACGGGCTATGTCGGATTGGTCGCCGGCACCTGCTTGGCCGAGAGTGGTAATGATGTGATCTGCGTCGACATCGACGCAGAGAAGGTGGCGCGGCTGCGCCAGGGCGTCGTACCCATCTACGAGCCGGGGCTGGAGGAGCTCATCAGACGCAATGTCGCCGAGGGGCGGCTCTCGTTCACCACCGAGCTGCCCGCCGCGGTGCACCAGTCGTTGGTCTGCTTCATCGCCGTCGGCACGCCGCCTGGACAGGACGGCAGCGCGGACCTCGCCGCGGTTATCCGCGTCGCCACCGAGATCGCCGAGGCGATGGACGGGTACCGTGTGATTGTCGACAAGAGCACGGTTCCCGTGGGGACAGCGGAGCGTGTACGTCAAGTCGTGGCAGGGCGCACGAGTCACCCGTTCGACGTGGTCTCAAACCCCGAGTTCTTGAAGGAGGGAGCTGCCGTCGACGATTTCATGAAGCCGGACCGCGTGGTCATCGGCAGCGACAGTCCGCGCGCCATCGATCTCATGAAGGAGCTGTACAGCCCGTTTGTGCGCACCGAGCGGCCCATTGTGGTGATGAGCGCGGCGAGCGCCGAGATGACCAAGTATTGCGCCAACGCCTTGCTGGCGGCGCGCATCTCGCTGATGAATGAGTTCGCCAACCTGTGCGAACGTGTCGGCGCCGACGTCGACGACGTGCGCCGCGGCGTGGGGTTCGATTTGCGCATCGGTCACCACTTTCTCTTTCCCGGCGTTGGCTACGGCGGCTCGTGTTTTCCCAAGGACGTGAAGGCGGTCATCCGTAGCGCCGACGAGCAGGGCCTGGACTTCCGCATGTTGCGTGCGGCCGAGGAGGTCAACGAACGGCAGAAGCGCACGCTGGTTGACAAGGTGATGGCGCACTTCGGTGCAGATCTGCGCAACATGCGCTTCGCGGTCTGGGGCCTGGCGTTCAAGCCACGGACCGATGACATGCGCGAAGCGCCGGCGATCACGGTGATCGAGGCTTTACTCAAGGCTGGAGCCGAGATGCATGCGCACGATCCAGAGGCACTCAACGAGGCGCGCCGGATCTTCGGTGACCGCATCCACTATCACCGTGTCAACTACGATGCGCTCCAAGGTGCTGACGCGTTACTGGTGATCACCGAGTGGAACGAGTTCCGCCGTCCGGACTTCCAGCGTATGAAGCGGATCATGAAGCGACCCGTGGTGTTCGACGGCCGCAACATCTACGATCCCAACGAGATGCGCGAGTTGGGGTTCGTTTACTATTCGGTCGGCCGCCGGCCGATACGGCCGGAGGCCGAATGTTGATGGTGAATGTTGAATGGTGAAGGCCTGCCAGCAGACCAACTGTCGCTCCGCCGCTCGCTAAGGCATGTCACGCATTCTCATTACCGGCGGTGCCGGATTCATCGGTTCGCACCTGGCCGACCGCTTGATCGCCGACGGTCATACGATCATTGCCCTCGACAATCTGTTCACTGGGCATTCGCGCAACATCAGCCACCTCGTTGGCCACGACCGCTTCAAGTTCATCAAACACGACGTGACCGAGTACATCTATGTCGAGGGCCAGCTCGACGCCATTCTGCACTTTGCGTCGTTGCCGAGCCCGGTCGACTACCTGCGCGAGCCGATCAAGACGCTGAAGGTCGGCGCGCTCGGCACGCACAAAGCGCTCGGTCTGGCGCGCGCCCACAACGCCACCTTCCTGCTGGCCTCAACGTCGGAGGTCTACGGCGACCCGCGCGTGCATCCGCAGCCGGAGTCGTATTGGGGCAACGTGAATCCCATCGGCCCGCGTGGTGTGTATGACGAGTCGAAGCGCTTCGCGGAAGCGATGGCCATGGCATACCATCGCTACCACGGCATCGACACGCGCATCTGCCGCATCTTCAACACCTACGGCCCGCGCATGCGCGCCGACGATGGTCGTGTGGTCACCAACTTCATCGCACAGGCGCTGCGCGGTCAGCCGCTGACGGTGTACGACGACGGGTCGCGCACGCGCAGCTTCTGCTACGTCGCCGACCTGGTTGACGGTATCGTCCGCTTGCTGGCGTCGAACGAGGTCGAACCCGTGAATCTCGGCAATCCCCGTGAGATGACCGTGCTCGAGTTTGCCCAGACCGTCCGGCATCTGGTGGGCAGCAAGTCGGAGATTGTCTTCGTCTCGCCCAAGGATGAGCGGACCAAAGACGACCCGCTGACCCGGCAGCCCGACATCACGCGCGCCAAGGAACTTCTCGGCTGGGAGCCCAAAGTGAGCCTGGAAGAAGGGTTGTCGCGCACGATCGACTACTTCCGCACTCTGTTCGCGACGGGGGAAGCATGAGAATCTTGGTCACCGGTGGGGCAGGGTTCATCGCATCGCATGTGACCGACGCGTTCGTCGCGGCCGGGCATCAGGTGTCAGTGCTCGACGATCTGTCATCGGGCAAGCGCGAGAACCTGAACCCCAAAGCGGCCTTCTATCACCTCGATGTGCAGGATCCAGGAGTCGCTGAGGTCATGCGCCGCGAGCGGCCCGAGGTGCTGTGCCACCACGCCGCGCAGATGGATGTGCGGCGCTCGGTGGCCGACCCGGTCCTCGATGCCAAGATCAATCTGGTGGGCCTGCTCAACATCATGGAGCACGGTCGTGCGAATGGCCTCAAGCGCGTTCTGTTCGCATCGACGGGTGGTGCGATCTATGGTGAGCAGGATGTCTACCCTGCGCCGGAGACACACAAGACCGAGCCTATCAGTCCCTACGGCGTCGCCAAGCTCGCCAGCGAGCGCTACCTGTTCTTCTACTCGGTGGCGTACGGCATCTCGTACGCGGCGTTACGCTACGCCAACGTCTATGGCCCGCGGCAGAACCCGCATGGCGAAGCGGGTGTGGTGGCGATCTTTGCGGAGAAGCTGCTGCGTGGCGAGCAGCCGATGATCAACGGCGACGGCAAGCAGACGCGCGACTACGTGTACGTCGGCGATTTGGTGCGGGCGAATCTGGCCGCCCTGACGTCCGACTTCACGGGCGCCATCAACCTCGGGACCGGCATTGAGACTGACGTCAACACGATCTTCCAGCAGTTGCGCGGGCTCGTTGGGTCGGCGGCCCCCGAGCAGCACGGCCCGGCGAAGCCGGGCGAGCAGC
This sequence comes from Candidatus Margulisiibacteriota bacterium, assembly GCA_035541735.1. Lineage (GTDB taxonomy): Bacteria > Desulfobacterota > Binatia > HRBIN30 > HRBIN30 > DATKMS01. The sequence continues at coordinate 19,146 of DATKMS010000096.1, read as the reverse complement.
TCCGCAGTGTGATCGACAACCGTCTGGCGCAACGAGTGTTGGGGTGGCGCCCGGAGGTGAGCCTGCAGGACGGCTTGCGTGAGACGCTCGCGTTCTTCCGTGCTCGTGTGGCCGCAAAAGCGTGAGACCACCCGCTGTGCATGAGTCTGTCCCACATCCGTAACTTCTCGATCATCGCGCACATCGACCACGGCAAGTCGACGCTCGCGGATCGCCTGCTCGAATATACCGGCACCATCAGCGAGCGCGAGCGCACCGCACAGATCCTCGACAGCATGGATCTGGAGCGTGAACGCGGCATCACCATCAAGGCGAGCGCGGTCCGCTTGCACTACAAGGCACGCGACGGCCAAGAGTACATCCTCAACTTGATCGACACCCCAGGGCACGTCGACTTCACCTACGAGGTGTCACGCAGCCTAGCGGCGTGCGAAGGTGCCTTGCTGGTGGTCGACGCCGTGCAGGGAGTGGAGGCACAAACCGTCGCCAACGTCTACCTGGCGCTCGACAACAATCTGGAGATTCTGCCGGTACTCAACAAGATCGACCTGCCCGGTGCCGAGCCGGAGCGCGTCAAGCAGGAGATCGAGGAGATCATTGGTCTTGACGCCTCGCACGCGGTGCTCGCGAGCGCCAAAGAGGGGCGCGGAACCGAGGAGGTGCTGGAAGGCATTGTGCAGCATTTTCCACCGCCGCGGGGCGATACCGCCCAACCGCTGCGCGCCCTGATCTTCGATAGCTGGTTCGATTCCTACAATGGGGTGGTGGTCGTGGTCCGCGTCTTCGACGGCTGCGTGCGCAAGGGCAGCCGCATCCTGATGGTGGCCGGCGGCAAGTCATACGAGGTGCTGCGCGTCGGTGTGTTCAGCCCGCGCCCGCAGGAGACGGACAGCCTCGGTCCCGGCGAGGTCGGCTTCATCATGGCCGGCATCAAAGAGGTACACGAGACCAAGATCGGCGACACAATCACCGAGGCGGCGCGGCCCACCACGCAGCCGTTGCCCGGCTTCAAAGCCGTGAAGCCGATGGTGTTCAGCGGCCTCTACCCGGCCGACACGGCGCAGTACGGTCCGCTGCGCGACGCCGTCGAAAAGCTGCGTCTCAACGACGCGTCTTTTACCTACGAGCCCGAGAACTCGGTTGCCCTGGGATTCGGGTTTCGCTGCGGCTTTCTCGGCTTGTTGCACATGGAGATCATTCGGGAGCGGCTGGAGCGCGAGTTTGCTCTCAGCCTCATCACCACCGCGCCGACCGTGGCGTACCGCGTCACCACCGTGACCGGCGAGACGCTGAGTGTCGACAGCCCGGCGAAGCTGCCGCCCGTGCAGGACATCGCCACCATCGAGGAACCGGTCATCCTCGCCACAATTCACTTGCCCGAAGCCTACCTCGGTGGTGTGTTGAAGCTGTGCGAGGAGAAGCGCGGCCGGCAACGCGAACTGAAGTATCTCGGCCGCGGCCGTGTCATGCTCACCTATGAGCTCCCGCTCAACGAGATCGTGCTCGACTTCTACGACCGCCTCAAATCGGTGAGCAAGGGCTATGCGTCGCTCGACTACGACTTCTTGGAGATGCAGCCGGCCGAGCTGGTCAAGCTCGACATCCGCATCAACGGCGACCCGGTCGATGCACTGTCGCTCATCGTCCATCGCGACCGGGCCTACCCGCGCGGCCGGGAGCTGGCCGAAAAGATGAAGGAGCTCATTCCGCGGCAGATGTTCGAGGTCGTCATCCAGGCGTCGATCGGCAGCAAGGTCATTGCACGTGAGACCGTGAAGGCGTTGCGCAAGAACGTTACGGCGAAGTGCTACGGGGGCGACATCACGCGCAAGCGCAAGCTGCTGGAGCGGCAGAAGGAGGGCAAGAAGCGCATGAAGCAGGTGGGTCGAGTCGAGATTCCGCAGGAAGCGTTTCTTGCCGTGCTCAAGGTCGAGGCATAGCCCGGCCAGGGCGAATCGTCTATCATCGCGCGCCGATATGTCGCGGAAGGACGTTGTTGAGGTGAGAGCGTCTCGGGGCTGGGATTGAGTAGGGTGGAGGGGGGACGTGATGGAACGGAGGACTAAAGTAATGCGCACAATGGGTATTGGCGGGATGATCCTGGTCATGGCGGCCATCGCCACCGCCCAGACGCCGACATTTCAAAGCGCGTCGACGTACAGCTTGCCGGGGTCGGCTCTTACAACCTTCTATCTGAGCACGCTGATCACGGCCGACATTGGTTCGGACTCGGAGAACGGCCTTCCGGACGGCATCCCTGACGTCATCACGGCGAACCAGGACGGGAAGGCGCCAGTCGAATTCGGCGACGGCCATGGAGGTTTCAGCACCGGTCCGACTGCTCTGCTCGAGACTATTCCGTCCGCGATTGCGTTGGAGGATTTCGATGGCGACAAAACGCCTGATCTGCTCGTTGGCGACTCCAGCAAGGTGCGTTTTCTCAAGGGCAACGGCGACGGCTCGTTCCAAAAGCCAGTCGTGGTGGTGTCGGCGGGACTAAACGGGGTCGCGGCAATCCTTACCGCCAAACTCAACGCCGACGACGACATGGACGCGATTGTCGTGAACGACCACGACCAGCGGGGCAATGGCGACATCTTGGTTCTCTTTGGTGATGGGAAGGGGGCATTTACAACAGGGGCGACATTCGCCACGGGTTTGGGAAGCGAATCAGCCGTCCTTGGCGACTTCAATCGCGATGGTAAGATCGACGTCGCGGTCGCAAACGCCCTATCGGCCGACGTGAATATTCTGCTCGGCGACGGGACGGGTAACTTCACTTACGGGCAAGTGCCCAGTGTCGGCAGCGGAACGCCGGAGCCGGCGGCGATTGCGGCGGCTGATGTGAACAGCGACCGCTTGCTCGACCTGATCGTGTTGAACAAAAACAACACTATTGCGGTGCTGAATGGCCAACTCGGAGGGACGTTCGCGGCGGCGCGCTCGTTTCCGAGCGGGAGTGCGGGTAGCCTCCCGATCAGCCTGGCGCTTGCCGACATGAATGGCGATAAGAACATGGACGTGATCGTCGCCAACAGCCGCAGCAGCGACGCCAGCGTGCTGCTGGGCGACGGGCGTGGCAACTTTGCTCCGCCGCGCGCCTTCGTCTCGGATGCGGAGCCGCAGGCGGTCGCCGCCATCGATGTCAATAGCGACGCCTTGCCAGACGTCCTGACCGTGAACCGCGGTAGCGCGACGCCGAGCCTCGGCGTACTGTTGGGAATTGGTGGCGGCTCGTTGGCAGCGGTCGAGGATGTGATCACGCAACCCGCGCCCACCGGCGTGGCGACGGGGGACGTCGACAACGACGGATTGTCGGACCTGATCGTGTCTGAGTTGCCGCCGCTGCAGTCGAGCAGCGGCATCGTGCTGGTCATCCGAGCCGACCACGCGGGAGGGTTCGCACCACCGACGGTGCTGCGCACCACTGGGGATGCAGTGGCCGTGGCGGTCGGAGATTTCAACCAGGATGAGCGGCTCGACGTTGCGGCGCTCAATAAGTCGACGAACAATGTATCGGTGTTCCTGGGCACCGCCACCGGCTTCGGTGCCCTGCACGACTATGCGGTCGGTGCAGGAGCGTCGGCGATAACGGCGGTGGATTTGAACGGCGATGGGCGCGCCGACTTGGCTGTGGCGCGGCAAGGTACTGGGTCTAGTGGTGCAGTTGATGTCTTGCTCGCCAATGCGGACGGGAGCTTTGGCAGCCCCCCCAAGTCATTCCCGGTCGGGATGGGTCCCGCGGCCCTCGATTTTGGCGACTTCAACAAGGATGGTAAGCGCGATCTGGCCGTTGCCAATGCTTCATCGAGCGACGTGTCGATACTTCTCGGCAAGGGTGACGGGACGTTCCAACCGGCAACCTCCATTTCCAGCTCCGCCGGGCCGCGGGCAATCGCGGTTGCAGATTTCGACCGCGATGGGTCGGATGATTTTGCGATTGCGGTTTCCATTAATCCGAACGTGACGGTCTTCTATGGGAACGGGCAGGGAGGCTTCGTGGCGGGGGTGCCGCTCGGGGTGAGCGGCAGCCCGTCGGCCCTGGCTGCACGTGACGTTACCGGCGACCTCCTTCCAGATATCCTGGTTACTGACCAGTCTTCGAACCTGGTCTCGGCGTACTACAGCAATGGGCGAACCTTCAATCATGATAGCCGTTTCGATGACATCACCGTCAGCCGCGGGCCGATGGCGGCCGGTGCGGCAGACGTCGACGGTGACGGACGCTCCGACGGGATTGCGGTGAATGAGCTGGTTGCTGGAAGTGTTTCCGTACTGACGAATATCGGTGCAACGGCGGTGCTGCGCGGTGACGGCAACGGCGACCAACGGGTCAGCGTCGCCGATACCCTCGCGGTGATCCGCGAGCTTGGTGACGGTAACGGCCGACGCGTCGAAGACGTGCGGGTGACCGGCGGTACGTACGTGGCGGGCGCCGGCGTGGATGCCAACGGCGATGGCTTCGTCACGCCGCAAGATGTTCTCGCTGTGGCACACGAGCTGTTTCCGGGGTCGTGACCAATGGCGACCGAAGCGCAGTTGCAGGATGATCTCCAGGCCGCGATGAAAGCGCGCGCCATGGAGAAGGTCTACATCCTGCGCGGGCTGATCACGGCCATCAAGAATCTGAAGGTCGAAAAACAGTTGCGGGAGGTGCCAGAGGCTGACATCGCCGTGCTGGTGCGCAAGGAGATCAACAAACGCAGCGAAGCGGTGGAGTTCGCCCGCCAGGCGGGCCGGCAAGAGTTGGTCGATCAGAACGAGCGTGAGAGGGCTATGCTGGAAGCCTATCTGCCCCCGCAACTCAGCGCTCGCGCGCTGGAAGACGTCATCAAAGGGCTGGCAGCTGAGTTGGGGACGACGCAGATCGGACCCCTGATGGCGAAGCTGCGCGAGCGCTACGTCGGGCAATTCGACGGCAAGTTGGCGAGCGAGCTGATCCGCAAGCTGGCCTGAGGTCCCGCGACGCAGCGTCTCTCCGTGTCGGTCATCGCCCGCCGCCCGGCGCATTTGCATGCATTGACTTGACGATGTCTCTGGGTGAGACTCCCGCCGTCTCCGAAGCTTCCGAGCCCCAATCCGGCAAGGAGGATGTCGTCATGAGAAGGGCATCTATCGCTGTCTTGCTGTGTACGTTGAGCAGCTTCGTGGCGATCCTTCCTGCACAGGCAACGTTTCACATCATGGTCATCGAGCAGGTGTTCACCGGTTTCCAGCAGGCGCCACACGCGCAGTATGTGATGCTCCGGATGCAGGCGGTCTTGCAGACCGCCGTCTTCGGCCAGCCCTTCCCGGTGTTTGACGCGGCTGGAAACCCCGTCGGGACCTTTGCGGCCTTCTGTGCCAACCCCTCTGCGTGCAGCCTTCCGGCGGTGAGTCCGGCGTGTGCTGCGAAGGACTGCCCGAACCCTATTGATGCCAACAATCGCAATGTCCTTGCGGCAACGCCCTGGGCGCAAGAGCTCTTTTGCGTCACCGCCGATGTGCTCGCGACCGGCGTGCTGCCCTATCCAGACGGGCGGGCGTGCTTTGGTGACTGCGACTTGCGCCCCGACTGCGGGTCGGGACCCGTCGATTGTGTGGCGTACGGCAACTTCACGGGCGACAATGCCCCGTTTGGTAGCCCGGCGATGTCGCCGATGCTGGGGGAAGCTTTGGTTGCTGACCCTTTGCGGCAGAACCAGTTTTTGAAGCCGAATGATCCGCTGCTCGACAACTCGGCGGGGTTCAGTGTTGGTGCACCCGCGCCAGTGAACTTCCATGGTGACGTCGGTGCAATCGATGGCGTGGCTGGAAACCCGGAAGGCAGTGGCGTGGTGGACGCACGGGATGTCGATGCCGAAGTCGCCGTGCTGTTTGAAACGGATCGCCGGTGCAGTCTACCACCTGCGCAACGCGGCGCCGACGCCAATTTCGATACGCGTGTGAACGCCGCCGATGTCGTCGCGACGATCCGCATCCTCGGCAGCCCGCCGAGCGCCGAGCTACCCAAGGCGTAATCGCCTCGTGTGGTCAGCGAGATGACAATAGTTTGTAGACGCTGCCCGTGGGTTACGCGGCCTTGCGTGACTTCTGGCGTGGAGACGGATTGAAGCGGCCGCGCCAGGTTGCTTGCCATTGGCGTCCGGGTCCCTCAGGTACGGGTACTTCTTCGGGGTGTTCGACCTCGTGGATGCGTCTCAAAAGAGCTTTCGGATCGGTCCACCGACCGAGATTGCGCAGGATGGGCGACTTGGGCTCCCATGCGGTAACGGTTTTCCCCCCGATCTTGATGCGGACCTCCCGGATAGCATCGTTCTTCTTCATAAAACGCATTATGGACACGGGGACTCCATGATTCAACCCTAATTCCTCTTCGATTGTTCTCCCGTGGCGATGAATTGACGCCATTTCCCCGAAGCAGTAGTCTCTCGGCATTTCGGCGTGAGGGTAGGTAGGCGAATGAGCGGTCGATTTTCAGGAAAAGTTGCCGTAATCACAGGGGCGGCGTCCGGGATTGGTGCTGCAACAGCTCGCCGTTTCGGCAAGGAGGGCGCGTCGCTGGTCCTAGCAGACGTGGACGAATCCCAGGGACGGAGTTTGGCTGCGGAGTTGGCTGGCGAAGGGGCCAAGGCGGACTTCCGGCGCACCGATGTCAGTGACCCAGATCAGGTAGACGCCCTCATGCAGGCTGCTGTCGACCGCTATGGGGCGCTGCACGTTGTGTTCAACAATGCCGGCGTCGGTGCCTACGGCAAGGCGCCGGATCTCGACATCGCAGTGTGGCAGCAGGTCATTGCCGTCGATTTGCACTCCGTGTTCTACGGCTGCCGCGCCGCCATCCCTCGACTGCGTGCTGCGGGTGGCGGCGTCATCATCAACACGGCCTCGATCTCGGGTTTGTTCGGTGACTATGGGCTGGCCGCATACAACGCGGCAAAGGGCGGAGTCGTGAACCTCACGCGGACGGTCGCCATCGATCACGCCCGCGAGGGCATACGGGTGAACGCCGTCTGTCCCGGGCCGATCGGCACTCCCCTTCTCAACCCCTTGTTGGCGGCCCCCGGGGCGCAAGACGAGTACAACAAGTTGGTGCCGATGGGCCGGGTGGGGCGCCCGGAAGAAGTGGCGGCGGTGGTGGCTTTCCTGGCATCGGATGACGCGTCGTACATCACCGGAGCGGCAATCGTCATCGATGGCGGAGTGACCGCCGCTACGGGCCAACCAAGCTTCACCCGCCTTATCGGCGGTGAATAGGAGGAGCCTATGGCGCAGCGCTTACTCGACCACACCTCGATTTGTGTCACCAACGTCGAACGCTCACGACAATTCTACGAGGACCTGCTGGGGCTGACGCCGACAGAGCGTCCCGACTTTGGATTTCCCGGGATGTGGTACCAACTCGGCGAGGGACAACTCCACCTGATCGAGCGCCAGCCAGCGGACGTGCGGGACAACGCGACGACGATCATCAACGCGACTGATCCCCACTTCGCCATTGAGGTTGATGACCTCGGGAGCCTACGCCGGCGCATACAAGCCGCCGGTGCGCAGATGCTCGAGTTCGGGAGCGGACAGCTCTGGGTGCACGATCCGGACGGCAATACCGTGGAGTTGCGCGCGCCGGCCGACTCGGTCCGCTGACAGACCGCTACTGGTTCTCCTGAGGCGGCCCCAGCGCACGGAATGCCTTGTCGAACTCCCAGGCCACCAATGCGCCGGCAAGGACCACCGGGCCATTCGCGCCGAGGCGAACGTAGACGCCGGTAACCGAGGGATTACGGTCGCCGATTTGCAACACCAGCGGGGTCGAGCGCCCAGTGACTTGCAGTTGCAGGACACCACGGGGAGGTGCCAGTCCGTAGTGCGCCAGGTCGGTTGCGTCCGCCGGGATGTCCATGAGCACCACGAGTTGAGCGAGGTTCTGCAGGAAATCCTTGATCGCGGCGGGGTTGGCGGCTTTGCTCCACACATCGCCCGAACGCTCCGTGTCACGGGACGTGCCGTTGCGCTCCAGCCGTATCGCAACGACGTCGGCGGGTTGGAAATCCAAGATGCGGCGCACCGGCTGATTCGGATCCACGCCCCGCGGCTCGCCCAGGAGCGTCTCGGGTGATCGACCCGCTCGTGGGGGTGGCGCTTCCTCCAGCCAGAGATAGGCGCCAATGGCAACGACGAGCAGTGCGAGAACGAGGGTACCGCGAGCGCCCATGTTCACGCGCTGGCGCGGCGCCGCCTGCGCCACGTGATCAGCAGCCCCAGGAACGCGAAACCGACCGGCTGCATGATCACCGCGCTCCAAAAGATCATCCGCCCTTGCCGCTCCGTGAGGGACACCGGCGACAGTGAGCTGCGCGGCAGCCCCTTGCGCCGCACGGCGATCATCTCCTCATCCTCTGCCAGCACGCCGACACTGCTCATGAACAAATCCTTGTTGCCGAGCAGGTTGAGGTACAAGTTGCTGGCGAAGTCCGAGTCGCCGAACACAATCATGCGCCCGCCAACGCCGGCCTTGGCTTCGTCTTGGTGCTCTGGTGCGCTGCCAGCGGTCGTGACCATCACGGCAACCGGCAGCGGCCCCGGCTTGTCGATCTCACGCCGAAACTGCACCTTGCCCTCGGGGATGACCCCACCATCGATGTGGGCCCAGCTGTCGGCGCTGGTGAGTGCCAGCAGCAGCACCTTGACGGTCCGGTCTTCGGTTTCCATCGGCGCCACGGTGCGGGCCAAGGCGAACACGGCCGCGGTGTCCAGGTTCTTCTTGAAGGTGCCTTCATCGAAAATCGGGACCCGCGGCATGAAGCTGTCCGCACCGTAGAAGCGATTGCGTTCGTCGACGACGATGTCGTTGCCCGCCCGGACAGCGTGCTGCGCGAGGAACTGCAGCACCGAGTCTGGCGCGTGCGGATCGACCATGAGCAGGATGTGACCTCCGGCCTCGAGGTGGCGCGAGAGTTGGTCGGCCTCGCCTGGCAGGAGGTCGCGCGTCGGACCGGCGAGAATCGCCACCGTGCAGTCCGCGGGAACGCCCTCCGCAGGTACCGTGTCCATGACCCGGATGCCGAAGTGCTCTTTCTCCAACGCCTTGGCGACCTCGCTGTACCCCGTCCGATCGCTGGCATCATTCGGGCTGTGCTCCCCGTGTCCGGTGATGAAGCACAGCATGCGCTTGCCGCGGCGGGTGAGCTGGAGCAGCCCGTTGGTGACTTCTTCTTCGTCGACCGTGCGGAGCTCGCGTATCTGTTCCCCGGCCTCAATGACCCCGGTGTTGAAGCTGCTGATGTTGTACTTCTTGGCGAGCGCCGGTGAGCGGTCGAGATCGAGGAGCCGGTAGCTGATGAGCGGCGAAGCGTCCTGGAAGAGTCGCAGGAGATCCTCCATCTGTCGGCGCTGCTCGCTCTCCTGTGAGTTGTAGAAGGCGGTGATGGTGATGGGTACCTTCAGGCCCTGCGCCACGCGGCGTGCCTCGTCGGAGAGCACGAAGCTCTTCGTCGGCGTCAGGTCGAAGCGGCGATTGTGGTTGTCGAACAGCATGACCAGAAGGCCGAACAGGACGGCGGCCAGGAGGATCTGCACGACGAGGAGCGCCACCTGGCGCACCGACTGGTTGAACCACCCCACGGCCGCCATGCTCAGCGCACCCCGCGCCACTTGCGCACGCTCAGCGACAGCAGTGTCAGGAACAGAAAGAAGCCGGCAAAGAGGACGAAGAACGCAACGTCACGCGTGTCGATGACGCCGCGCGAAAAATTGTAGAAGCGATCGAAGAGCGATAGGCGCAGCAGCGCTTGCAAGAGGCGCGCGCTGGCCGCTTCCTCGTTCCAGGTCATGAACCAAAAGAAGACCAGGATGCCGTACGTGGTCATGGCGCTGACGACCTGATTTTCGGTCAGCGACGAAACGAAGAGGCCGCACGCAATGAACGCCGTGCCGAGCAGGAAGATGCCGAGATACGCCGCCAGCAATGGCCCGATATCGAACTGGTAGAATCGGTAGAAGACGACGGGGTTGATGCCCGTGAGCAGGAGCATGAGCAGGAAGAACAGCCAGCAGGCCAGAAACTTCCCCGCCACGATCTCACCGTCGCGCACCGGGTAGGTCCACAGCAGCTCGATTGTCCCGAGCTTTCTCTCTTCCGCGAACAGCCGCATCGTCATCAAAGGCAGCACCAGCAGCAGGCACAGCCGCATGTCGAGGAAGACGAATTGCCACAGGCCCGTCGGCAGGACGTAGCCGCCAAAGAGAACGAAGAAGATCAGGTCGCTGTAGAAGAAGTAGCCGCTGAGCAGCAGGAACACTGCCAGTAAGATGTAGGCGATGTACGACGTAAAGTAGGAGCGTAGCTCACGCCGACAGACGACGAGGAACTTCATGCTCTCCAGCGGCCTGGCCGCTGCCGGGTGCCGCCACCAGACTGAGGAAGATGGCCTCGAGCGACAAGGCCACGGGCCGCAGCTCCCGCAAGCCCCACCCGGCCGCGGCGACGCAGGCGGCAAGTTCGATACGCAGGTCGCGGTTTTTGGCCGTCGCCACGGTCAGCGCGACGACGTCGTCGCCCGCGTGCGGTGCGGGCTCTACGCTCACAACCCCGGGCACGGCGCACAGCCGCGCCACTACCCTGTCTGTCGGCCCAACGACCTCGACGTAAATCTGCGATGTCTGCCGTATACGCTGGTTAAGATTGTGAGGGGTGTCGACCGCCAACATGCGTCCTTGATTGATGATGATCACCCGGTCACAGGTCGCTTCCACCTCGGAGAGAATGTGCGTTGAGAGGATCACCGTACTGTCGCCGCGCAGGCTACGGATGAGGTGGCGCATCTCGGCGACCTGCTCGGGATCCAGACCGGCGGTGGGCTCATCGAGGATGAGGACGCGCGGCTGGCCGAGCAGGGCCTGGGCGATGCCGACGCGCTGGCGGTAGCCTTTCGAGAGCGTGCCGATGAGGCGATGGGCGACGTGTGCAACCCCGGCGCCGTCGAGCGCACGTTCGACGCTGGCATGCCGCTGCCGCGCTTCGAGGTCCTTCATGGCCGCGACGTAGCGCAGGTATTCGCGCACCGTCATGTCGAGATACAACGAGACGCGTTCCGGAAAATATCCGACGACGCTGCGCGCACGCAGCGAGTCGGTGACGACGTCGTACCCCGCGATCACCGCACGCCCGGAGGTTGGCGGGAAAACCCCACACAGGATGCGCATCGTCGTACTCTTCCCGGCGCCGTTCGGTCCGAGGAAGCCGACGATTTCACCCCGCGCGACGGCAAACGAAAGGTCGGAGATGGCGGTGGAGGTCCCGAACCGCTTGGTCAGATGCTCGGCCTTGATCATGAGATCCGACGGCATCCTAGTCGAGCGGTGCAACGGGCTCAATACGTGCCCAGGCCCTCACGATAGCTTGGTGATCACCCGATCGGCGAAGGCATGCAGTCCCTGACGCACGCCCTCGATGTCGAACGCCGGCGGGGCGATGATGAGACGCGCGACGCCGAGGTCCCGATAGCGGCACACGGTATCGCGTTGCATTGCGCCGCCGGCGGAGGTCGCATTGTTGCTGCCGATCCCGCAGGTGATTTCAACGTCTTCTGACTTGCGGCCCAGCCGGGCGCATTCGTCACGCAGAGTGGCTAGGAGCTTGGTGAGGCTTGCCAGTTCGCCACGGGCCGGGAAGAAGCCGTCACCGAGTCGTGCGGCGCGGCGCACGGCCCCTTCGGAGTGGCCGCCAACGACGATCGGCACGCCCGGCTGCTGGATCGGCTTTGGCTGCGATTCGACCGGCCCCCACTTGAAGAACCGCCCGTCGAACGGCTCAGGCACACTCTTCCACAGCGACCGGATCGCCCGGATCGACTCTTCCGTCCGCTTCGCCCGCTGCGTGAACGGGACGCCGACCGCTTCAAATTCCTCTTGTAACCAGCCGATGCCAACGCCGAGTATGGCACGCCCATTCGACAGCACGTCGAGCGTCGCCATCTCCTTGGCGACGTAGAGCGGATGACGTTGCGGCAGGATGAGCACGCCGGTGGCCAGGCGCAGTTTCTTGGTCACGGCCGCCGCGAAGGCCAGCGGGACGATCGGATCTGGAATGGGAACGCTCTCCGGTCCGGGCATTTTGCCCGTCTCGCTGTAGGGGTACCTTGACCGATAGTCCAGCGGGACGACGACGTGTTCCACCGTCCAGATCGATTCGATGCCCACCTCCTCGGCTGTACGCGCCAGATTCTCCAGACCCTCCGGAAACGCGAACGGTCCCGCGTTGGCGAACATGATGCCGAACTTCATGCCATCCACCTCCCGAACGGATGTGGCGGTCGGGCTTACCCTGATTCGTCATTAGTAAGGCGGGCGGGCCCTGCCGCTGTGCAATGCGAGGCCTCTTGCTTGACCGGAATCGCAGACTAACGCAAGCGTTCACGTAGGCCCGTGCCACCAAATCAGGGAAGGAGACGATCCATGCAAACAATCCGAACCGAGACCGCCTCTGGGGTGCGTTCACTGATCCTGTGTCGCGCCAAGGAGTACAACACCATCACCCCGCAGCTGCGCGACGAGCTGGCGCAGGCGATCGACGATGCCGATACCGATCGCGACGTGCGGGTCATCCTGCTGCGTGCCGAAGGCCCGGCGTTCTGCGCCGGCTACGGGCTGGACTGGTCGACCGCGGCGCAGGCCGGCGAACAGAACCTTCTCGACCCGACCGCAGCAGGAACCAAGCGCGTCTGGGACTCGGTGGCCGACTGGCGCATGATGAAGCACTTCGTCGACACCTACATGAAGCTGTGGTACGCGCAGAAGCCGACGATCGCCGCCGTGCAGGGTTGGTGCATCGGTGGGGGCACCGACATGGTGCTGTGCGCCGACATGGTCGTCGCGGGCGAGGGTGCGAAGTTCGGCTACCCGCCGTCACGCGTCTGGGGAACGCCAACGACGGCGATGTGGGTCTACCGCATGGGCTTGGAAAAGGCGAAACGCTATATGCTCACCGGCGACGAGATCTCCGCACCCGAGGCGGCACGCATCGGCTTGATCCTGGAAGCCGTGCCGGACGACCGCCTGCACGACCACGCCATGGCCCTAGCCCGCCGCATGGCGCAAGTGCCGCTCAACCAGCTCATCATGCTCAAGCTGCTCGCCAACCAGACCGCGGAGAACATGGGCTTCGCAGCGAGTCGCATGCTGGGCACGCTCTTCGACGGCATCGCGCGCCACACACAGGAAGGTTTGGACTTCGTGCAGCGTGCGCAAGAGGTTGGCTTCAGACAAGCGGTGCGTGAGCGTGATGATCCGTTCGGTGACTACGGGAGCAGGAAGAAGGGGTGAGGTGCGACTGTCGCTCAGGTACCGAGCCGTCGACCATGTCACGCGTCGCAATCAGCGTGGGAACTGGCTGTTCTTGAAGAAGTACAGATGGCGAACGACCCGTTGGACCATATGTGGCCGCACTGCGTTGATCATCCCAGTGAATCTCTGGAGATCACCGGTCGGGTGCGCATACAGGTAGTAGAAATCTCCCTCCGTCATCCGCCGCGCATGCTCGGGGCTGAGCCCGCTCAGGTCGGGAGCGTACACAAAGGTGAACGCGGTCGGAAGATGCGGGCACGCGTCGATCTGAGCGCGCGTCCCATCGCCATACGCCACGAGAGTCGCCTTCCGGGGGTTCAACGCCTCAAAGGCCGGGTTGAGATTTTGCCAATGGTCGAATTGATAGTACCAGCGGCTGACTTTTGGTGTCTCCGAGACCAACGTGAAGGTCGCCGTCGCAATCAAGAGCACGTAGCCTGCGAGCCGCACGACCCGCCACTTGGCGTTCATGCACAGCCCGATCCCGTTGCAGATCAGGCCGACCGCGAAGGGAAAGAAGAACAATGCCGTCCGCCCGTGCTCTAGGGGATATCGCTGGAGCACGGCGAGCATGACCAACTCCGCCAGGATCAGGACACCCCCTCCGAGCAGCAAGGAATCGCGCCCCTTCCATTGGCCGGACACGAAACAGCCCACTCCGAGAAACCCAATGAGGGTCAACACTGGCGAAGTGGACTCGATCCACCATCCTCCGACGACGTTTGCGATCCCCGTCCACGCCGATCGGGCCCACTCGCGCCACGTCGACCCAGCAATGAACCAGGGCTGAAAGTAGCTGTTCAATTCTGGGCCCACATACCGAAGATCGAGCGCAAACGATAACGACAGCCCGAGGAGGACGAATCCTCCCAACAGGCCAACTCGCAGCAGCCCGTGCCTTGCCGGCGGCCTCTTCAACAGCAAAGGCACAAAGATGACAGCGGCTACAGGCAAGAGAACGAATGCGTAGGTGAGACTCCATACCGTGGGGGCGACCCACCCAGCGTAAACCGCCGACAGTCCTGCCACGCTGCGCTGGCTTTCCTGCACAATGAACCGCCGCGCATACCAGAGGGCGTAGGCCGAGAACAAAAGGTCGGACGAATACTGCTTCAATTCACCAGGGAAGTAAAAGAGCCAGCGGTTGGTGAGGAACAGAAACACCGCGACTGCGGAAAGGAAAGGAAGAGACGCGCTGACGTTGAATTCGTCCCAAAGCAGTTTCGACCACAACAGCAGACCGGCGATGCCAAAGATCAGCGGCAGAAGCCGCAGACTCCACAGTTCATATCCGCCTGCCCGAGTCAGCACCCAAATGGACGCCAGGTACAAGCGCGGAAATTGTTGCCCATACTCCAACGTCGAAAAGAGCCCGCCAAGAGAACGGTGCCTCAGATTGACCGCAACAAACGCCTCATCCAGCCAAAGCGATCGGAACGATAGGTAGTGGCAGAAACACAGCACGATGCCGTTGGCGACCGCCAGGACAACTAACGATCTCAGAGACCAGTGCGCGATCGTAAAACCGGAGAAGCGCTTGCCTCGATACCAGCCGCGCATGCGCTGACCGTCCCTTGAGAGGCGATCTGGCGAGACAGAACGGTCCCTGACGACTTGTTTCGCCTCCCTGCCGGGCGGTTTGGACGGCGAAGTGGACACAATACCCAGCTATCAGACGTTGCCGCTTCCCCGCGACTTCTGGAAGGTGACCGCTCGACCTCTATACGAAGCGGATGAACCGCCTGTCAAGCTTCAAGAGGAGCGCTTCAAGAGGAGCGCTTCAAGAGGAGCGCGCTAGCCCGGACGCTCCTTGCCGTGGCCCTGGGGCGGAGAGGAATGAGCTGCCGAGGCCTGTTGATAGAGAAGCGGCGGGTTTGAAACCCGCTGCTCCGATGGCTGACGCGCTATGACAACTGTCGGGGCGGTTCCCGGGAACCGCCCCGCGCTTGCGTTACTTCGCCTTCAGCGCGGCGAAGCGACTGTCGCCTTCTCCACGCCGCAGCAGGAGTAGGAGCGGTTTGTCGCCGCTGACCTTGGCGGCTTCCTCCTTCACCTCGTCTGGCGAGCTGACCGGCGTCTGGTTGACCTGCAGGATGACATCACCGGCTTGCACGCCGGCTTCGGCGGCGGGGCTGTCGGGCTGCACGTCGGCCACGACGACGCCTTCACCCTTCTTCAGCCCGAGGCGTTCCCGATCCTCGGGACGGACCTCTCGCAGCGCCAACCCCCACTTGCCCTTCTGAGGCGTGGCCTCGTCCGCCTCGGCGTTCTGATCCTGGAGCTTGGCGATCGTCACCTCCAGGTCCTTGGTCTTTCCCTTGCGCAGAATCTCCACCGGCACCGTCGAGCCGATCGGTGAGGCAGCGACCATTGCCGGCAGCGCGGACGACTCTTGCACCTTCTTGCCGTCGTACTTGACGATCACATCACCGCGCTTGATGCCCGCCTTGTCAGCCGGTCCGTCAGCGGTGACGTCGGCCACCAGGGCGCCCTGATTCTCGTCGAGATCGAGGGACTGCGCCAGTTCCGGCGTGATCTTCTGGATCGACACGCCCAGCCAGCCGCGCGTGACGTGGCCTTTGGTCTCCAGTTCCGGCAGCAACGACTTCGCGAGGTTGATCGGGATGGCGAAGCCGATGCCGACGTTGCCGCCGCTCTGGCTGTAGATCGCGCTGTTGATGCCTACCACGTCGCCGCGCTCGTTGAACAGCGGTCCACCCGAGTTGCCCGGGTTGATCGACGCGTCGGTCTGAATGAAGTTGTCGTACGGCCCCGAACCGATGACGCGGCCCTTGGCGCTGACGATGCCGGCGGTGACCGTCTCGCTCAATCCGAACGGGTTGCCGATCGCCATCACCCAATCCCCAACACGCAGCTGATCCGAGTCACCCAAATTGGCGGCCGGTAACGCGCCCTTGGGTTCGATCTTCACGATGGCGAGGTCGGTCTTCGCATCACGCCCGATGACCTTGGCGGGGTACTCGCTCTGGTCGCTGAGGGTGACGGTGATCTCCTTCGCCTCCTCGACGACGTGGTTGTTGGTCAGAATCAGACCATCATTGCGCACGATGAAACCGCTGCCTGCTCCCTGGCGCTTGAAACCACCTTGCGGCGGCGCGGGAAATGGCATGCGGAAGCCGGGGAACGGATTCTCTCTGCCGAAGAATTCCTCGAGGTCGTTCGGTGCCGCGGCTTTCTGCACAGAGACGACCTTGATGGAGCAAACCGCCTTTGAAACCTGATCAGCCAGGTTGGCAAACGAGGGCAGGGTGCGTGCGCCCGTTGTGGCGGGGACCTCGGTCACGGGTGCCACCACCTCTCGTTCGCTCGATGCCGCGTGGGCGCGCTCTGGTTGTCCGAACCGGCCGGCCGCATACCCGCCGAGCACCAGCACTCCGGCCATCGTGCTGACCACGGCCTTCTTCAATGTGTCCATGTAACCTCCTCCAAGTCAGGCGTTCAGCGCCTTTTGACGCCGAAGCTAGCGCCGCGAAATGAACGGAGGATGAGAGGCAGATTAGAAGATTCTAAGGCTGGGGATGCGGTCCGGCAGTTAGGCGCGGCACGTTTGGCGGCTCACGTCTGTGAGCAAAGTGGCAGGACGACCCGGAAGCATGTGCCCGCTTCCGGCGTGCTTTCCACGGCTATCGTGCCGCCGTGGAGGGTGACGACGGATCGCACCAGCGCCAGTCCGAGGCCGACACCGGCGCGGCTGCGGGCGCGGTCAGCACGATAGAAGCGATCGAAGATATGCGGCAGATCGGCGGGCGAGATGCCTGGACCGGTATCGCACACCTCCAATACGGCTTCCGCGGCCGATTGATTCAGCGCGACAGTCACGCGGCCCGCTGCCGGAGTGTACTTGATGGCATTCTCACCGAGGTTGAAGATTACGCGAAACAGCATGGAGGCGTTGCCGCATACCCACGCCGGCGCCCGCGCTGCAATCGAAAGAGTGACGCCGGCGCCGTCCGCCAAGGCCTGCAAGGCCGGCGCGACCTCGGCAATGATCTCGGCCAGGTTCAGCGGTGCCAGGGTGACGGATACGCGGCCGCCCTCGGAACGGGCCAGAAAGAGCAGGTCTTCGACCAGGGCGCTCAGCCGATTGACTTCTTCCAGACAACTGCTCAACACGCGGCGGTATTCGCCGGCGCCGGGAGAGGAACGCAGTGCTACTTCGATCTCACCTTTGAGGATGGTCAGCGGTGTCCGTAGCTCATGCGCCGCATCGGCACTGAACTGACTCACGGTTGCGAACGAGCGTTCCAGCCGCGCCAGCATGTCGTTCAACACGGCGGCCAGCCGGCCCAGCTCATCCTGCGTCTCCGCAGCGTCGATGCGTCGCGAGAGGTCTTCCGCCTCGATGCGCCGGGCTGCCTCCACCATCGCATCCACCGGCGCCAGCGCCCGGCGCGCCAGAAACCAGCCGCCGCCGCTGGCAACCAGCAGCGCCAGCGGGGCGAGGGCGAGGAGGATGAACAGAAAACGCGAGCGCGCGGCCTCGACCGGTTCGAGGGACGCGGCGACCTGGACGACATCAATGACTTGGCCTTGCTCGATCACGGGCATGGTAAGCATGCGCAGGGGCGGCGTGGCCCGACCGGGCAGCACCAGCGTCTCGTAGGTCTCCTGTCCCTCGGCGGCGTTGCGCAAGGCCTCGGCGCTCAGGGGTAGCTGCCCGCGGCCACGCGGCGCCAGGCGTGGGTCGGGTCGACCACGGGGATCGAGCAGGCGGAAGAAGCGCTCGGCGAAGCCCGGACCGAGCATGGACTCCAGCATCTCATCGAGCGGCGGCCCGAGAGGTGACGGCTGGCGGACGCTTTGCGCGATCGCTTGTGCAAGGGACTGTAGTGACACGTCGACGTTGGCGCGCAGGCTGCGATCCAAGAGGACGAGCGTCGTGCCGCCGAGGGCTGCCAGCGTTGCGGTCAGCAATGCCGTGTACCAGGCGATGAGCCGGCCGCGCAGCGTATGCGGCATCAGCCTCAGGCAGGCTCCTTCAAGACATAGCCGACGCCACGCACGGTGTGCAGCAGCTTCGGCTCGAAGTCGGCGTCGATCTTCTTGCGCAGATAGTTCACGTAGACGTCGATGACGTTGGTGAACGTGTCGAAGTCGACGCCCCAGACGTGGTGCGCGATCACCGCGCGGCTCACGACCTGCCCGGCACGTCGCAAGAAGAACTCCAACAGAGCGTACTCCTTCGCGGTCAAGTCGATGCGCCGGCCGGCCCGTGTGACCTCACGGGTCGTCGGATCGAGACGGAGATCGGCGAGCTGCAGCACCGCAGGTGCCGGCGGCACGCCGCGACGCAGCAGGGCGCGCACGCGCGCCACCAGTTCCTCGAAGGCGAAGGGCTTTGTCAGGTAGTCGTCGGCGCCGCTATCGAGGCCCGCAACCTTGTCGGCAACCGTATCACGCGCCGTCAGCAGGAGCACTGGCAGTGTGAGCCGGCGCGCGCGCAGCGCTTTCAGGACCGAGAGGCCGTCGCGCTTCGGGAGCATGACATCTAGGATGAGGAGGTCGTAGTCGCCGTCCGTTGCGCGCGCCAGAGCCGCCTCGCCGTCGGAGACGACGTCGAGGGCGTGGTGCTCCGCTTCCAGCCCACGTTGGATGAAGCTGGCGACCTTGTGCTCATCTTCGGCCAACAGGATGCGCATCGACGTGCTGACTCAATGGCGCACCTTTGCCATGAGGGCAAGTCGAGCTGTGCCGAGAAGCGGTAGGCTATGCGGCGCGGCGTTCCAGCGACCGGTCCTCGCCCCAGCGCCGCGGATGCAGCCAAATGAGAACACCTGCCAACAGGAAGAGAATCGGTACGTCTCC
>DATKMS010000095.1:0-11568 GCA_035541735.1 Candidatus Margulisiibacteriota bacterium | reverse complement strand
GGGGGGGTGGGTGTCGGTGTTGGGGTTACTGTCATTGTCGGTGCCGTCGCGGTTGGTGTTGACGTCGCTGCCGGCAGCACGCACGCGCCGTTCACAAGGGACAGCCCGTTCGCGCAGCTCGCGCAATCGGTGGCAGTGGGCCCGCACACTGGGGCTGCGACAGCCAGCAGCACGGCCCTCAGGCTGCGACCTTTCTCACGTCCTTTTGTGATCTGTGTCATGTGGGTTGTTTTCGCACTGTTCAACCCATCCAAGAGACGCACCAGAAGCACTCCCCCTCCACAGCGCGCTGGCAGACTCGAGATTCCCAGAAACGACGACATCGCGAACCGCTCTTCCTGAGATCGGGGAGCGTATTGCATGGCAGGCGCTCCGATTCGCTCGGGTTTGGGTGCGGTATGCAGTCTGCAACGCTCGGGCGTTGCACCACCGGAGGACACGATGAATGACTTCATGCTGGATGAGCAGGGACGGGCGTTGCAGGACAAGGCGCGTGAGTTCGTCAGGAACGAGATCGACCCGGAGTACTTGCGGCGCATGGATCGCGACGAGATTCGCTTTCCGCGCGCGCTCTACGAGTCGTATGCCAAACATCACCTCCTCGGGCTGCGCTTTCCGACCCAATACGGCGGCCAGGGAGCGAGTTGGGTCGCCGAATGCGCCGCGATGGGAGAGATCGGCGCGCTCGGCATGGCGGCGGGCTGCGCCTATGTCATGCCCTCGATCGTCGGCGAGGCGCTGAACACCTTTGGAACCGAGGAGCAGAAGCAGCGCTATCTGATACCAATGCTCGAGGGGAGGTTGGTGTCGGCCGAGGCGCTGACCGAACCACGTGGCGGTTCCGACTTCTTCGGGGCAAGCAGCCGCGCCGAAGACAAAGGCGATCACTTTGTGGTGCGCGGCATGAAGCGTTTCATCGTCGGTGCCGAAGGTGCCGATTTCTTCCTGGCATATGTGCGCACCAATGCCGCCGCCGACGCGCCGGCACATGCGCGGATCAGCGCCATGATCATCGACCGCGGTCCGGGAGTCGAGGTGAAGTACCTCTACGGCCTCATGGGAACGCGCGGCGGGGGCACGGGACGCGTGGTGTTTCGCGACGTGAAGGTCCCCAAGGGCAACCTCATCGGCCCGCTGCACGGCGGCGCGGTGGTCTTCAACACCATGATGATCCCGGAACGCCTGACCAGCGCGGCGCCGTGCACCGGCATGATGCAAGCCTGCCTCGATGTGGCGATGAACTACGCCGACCGCCGCAAAGCCTTTGGAATGCCGATCCGCAAGTTCCAGGCGGTGAGCTTCATGATTGCCAAGGCACAGGTGCTCATCGATGCCAGCAAGGCGATGATCTATCAAGCCGCGCGTGCCGCCGACGTCGGCGCACCAGCCGTGCGCCGCATCGTCTCCGAGACCAAGAAATTCGTCACCGAGGCGGCGTGGGACGTGGCGAACCTCGCCATGCAAATCACCGGCGGCATCGGCTACACCGACGTCTACCCGATCGAACGCGCCGTGCGCGACACGCGCCTGGCACAGATCTGGACCGGCACCAACGAAGTCATGAGCGCCATGATCCAGCACGACCTCTACCAGGAATTCCGCGCGGCCCGCGGCCGCTACCGCGACTTCGAACGCGACGCCATGCACGCCGACGACTCGGAGAAGATCTTCGACGACGACGACATGTGGAAGGTGTACGACCAGCAGAAGTGACGATCGCACCGTCAGAGTTGCAAGGCTGAGGGCAGCCGTCTCCAGATGAGAAATCGCTGGAGCTGGTGTGCCCTCACGCCGCTGCCGGATCTGTGCCGAACAACAGCGCGAGCCCTTGAAGAACCTCTCGCAGGCGTGTGTGGCTGAGCGCGCCCAGCGGCCGAGCCAAGCGTGCCCGATCGATGGTGAGCAACTGGGTCACATTGACGACGCATGCGCGCGGCAGGTTGGCTTCGCCCTTGCGCAAGCGCACATTCCCCGGCATTGCCGCAAGCCGGAGGTTCGACGTGATGGCCGCCACGACAGTCGTCGCGATGGCACTACGGTTGAATCGGTCATGCTGCACGACGACCGCTGGCCGGCGGCCGCGCGGTTCGGATCCCTCGCCCTTGAAGCGCAGCCAGTACACCTCACCCTGCATCACCACCGCTCGCTGTCCCAGTCGATGCCAAGCTGCGCCAACTCCTGTGCGTCGCGGCGGTGTTCTTCGCGCAGCGATTCATCGGCAAAGAGGGCATCGAGCCGCCGGGTCACCTCGGCATCGCGGCGCGCCCGCACAGCGAGCCGCAACACGCGGCTGATGAATCGGCTGCGTGACTCGCCCCGTTCGCGCGCAGCGCGGTCGACTTCTTGCATGATGTCCTCGGGTACCGCAATCGCCGTCTTTCGGTGTGGCATGGTATTCACTCCGGTATTCTCCCTGTACATACCCGACAAGAATTATTTAGGCAAGCAGTCGTTGCAGGTGGGGCGGGTTTGCCTGCGGGGCCATTGATGCAGCGCGCCGGCGGTGTGCTGCATCGTTTCGACACTAGAGCGGGCGCGTCCTCTCGCCGCTCTCTCCTCGCTATTGGAGCCGGCTCGGCAACGCATCCTCGATGGCGGCATCGTGCTCGGTGACCTGGCAACTGGCGAGCGCCGCCGCGCTTGTCGCTGTCGTACAGCTCCCTCCGAAGCTCGTGCTGTTGAGCGCTTGCACGACCGCATCGCTGCACTTCTTAGCGATGGCCGGTCCAACCTTGGTGACCGCGTTGGTCAACTTCTGCTGCGCGCTCGCGTCCGGACACCACGCCAGCTTAACCTTGTCGCGCTGGGTCAAGCAGCTGGAGAAGATGCTCAGCCGGCTGGTCGCGTACTGCTTGGTCGCCGCGGCCACGGCCGCTTGACACTTTTGCTCCGGGCTGGCGAGAACGGCGTCGGGCTTGCTGTACTCGACTGCCAACACCGCATCGACCGCCGCTTCCGTTTCGGTCACGATGCACGTTGCCAGATCAGCGCCGTTCGCTGCGTTGATACAGGAGCCGCTCAAACCGATCGTCAGGATTCCCTCCGCCGGACACTTCTTTCCGAGCTTCACGGGGTCGATTTTCTTGGCCGCCTTGGCGATGGCGGCTGCGGCTTTGGCATCCGGGCACGGCGGAGTCCCCTTGCCCTTGTTCACATTGTTCATGCAGGTTTGTTGCGCCGCCAGCTTGGCCTTGAAGAACGTCGTGAACGAGTCGCGGATGGCTTTGGCGCAGGGCTGCTGCACCTTGCTCCGCGGTGCTGCACTAAATGTGGTCGCGGTCAGCTGATAGTCCCCTGCACCGACGACGCGCTGCAGCAACACCGAGTACGAGGCGGCGGCAGGCAGGTCGAAGATGCACGCCTCGAAAACATTGGCAGCGTCGGCCTTGCAGTCGAAGTCGGTCGGACTCGCGCCTGTCCCGGCCTTTACGTACATGTTGACGTCGAACGTACGCTGCGGTGCGTCGCGGCGGACGGTCTCCAGCGCATTCAGCGTGAAGCGCGCGGAGGTCCTGCCGGCGCCGACGTTGACCGTGTAGGTGGCCGCGGGAGTGGTGTCGTCGAGCCGGCCGTCGAAGCCGAACACATCGACCTGCGGATCGCCAACCGGCGGCGGCCCGCCGCACGCGGTGGTGGCGTCCGTGCCTAGCTCGGCAAGGATGAAGTCGCGGTACGTGTACACGTTGGCGTCGAAGGAGTGATCGGGCGGCAGGCAGGAGGCGTTCGTGCCGCTTGATGTCACGCCGGCAACGACGGGGCCGTCGCCCCGGTCGAGGAAGAGCGGGCCGCCAGCCAGCAGGGTTGATTGTTGGCCGGGCTACTCCGCTCACGGCGACGAGGTCACCGGCAGCGGCTGCATCTCACCCGTTTTCAGGACACGGAAGCGGCGGCCACTCCACCAGACGCTGTTCCCGAGGAAGCCGCCGACCCACACAGCTACCTGGAGGATGTCGGTGAGTAACAGGAGCACCATATCGGCAAGTCGCAGCGGCACGCGAAGATAGCGATCGACGACCGCCACGGTGGCGAAGCGGATGCCGACGGTGAGCGCCGACGCCGTCAATGCGAACCCGCTGAAGCCACCCAGAAGTGCATTGACTATTGCCCACAGCAACCCCTGCGTCAGAATCGTGAAGAAGTAGCTGACAGGACGGTGACTGCGGTTCGTACGCGCGCGGCGCAGGAGGTGGTGGAACAGCTGCCGCCACGAGGCGAGCGCCAGGACCGTATCGACGACGCACTCGCTCAGCCACAACTGCAGCCCGTGTGCGGCGATGCGGTTTCCGAGCTGATAGTCGTCGGCCAGCATATTGGCGATTTCCTCGAAACCGTGGATCGCTTCGAGTGTCGACCGCCGCAACGCCAGCGTGGCGCCGAAGGCATAGGTTGGCTTCTCGACCTTGCGCGCGCCGATGATTTGCGGGGTGAGTAACGTATTGATCGTGGCGCACCACAGCAATGTGGGCAGATCGCGCTGCGCCGCTACCGCTCGATACATGCACGTCACCAACCCGATGCGCTCGTCACGCAGTGGCGCGGCCACCCGCCGCAAGTAGTCGGGCGGGACGCGGATGTCGCCGTCCGAGAGCACTAGGACGTCGTGTTTGGCCCGGCGGCAGATGTTGATCAGGTTGGAGACCTTGTCGTTGGTTCCGTACAACCGCCCATCGATGATCAGATCGACATCCAGGGTCGGATGTTCGGCTTGCAGTCTGCGCACCACGGCGATCGCAGGGTCCTGCCGATCGGCAACGCCGAAGACGATCTGAAAGCGCGGATAGTCCTGGCGGCAGAAGGTGGACAGGTTCTCGTATAGCTGCGGATCGAGGCCCTTGAGCGGCTTGAGCATGGTGACCGCCGGCATCCAATCCGGCGGTGGTGCATCCTCAGGACGGCGGCGGGCGAAGAACTCCCAGGCACTGTATGCACAGGTCAGCGAGAACCACGACGCGACCGCCATGCCGATCCACGCGATGATCTGCCACAGCGAAAGGTCGACCACGACGTTGCCCATCCTGCACCTCCCGGGCTGCCCGCAACCGAAGCACGGAGCACACCACCTCGCGGCGTCCCGAGTTCACACCGCCCTTCAGGACCCTGTTCGCAACGGCAGGAAAGTTTGTGAATGGCAAGAGTCGTCGAACAAGCTGACCTTTGTCATGGAACCGGGGCGCCGTCCCATGTCCCATGGATCGGCAAGTTCACTTACCGCAGGTCACGCATCTGCAGCCCCAGCATGCTGGAGATGATGCTCCGCTGGATATTGTTCGAACCCATCCCCACCGGGCCGAGCAGGGCCATACGGATCCAGCGGTTCATGTCGTTGTCTTCAAGGTATGACTGGCCGCCGAGGACTTGCATGCCCAGCTCGCAGGTCTTCAGGCACATCTCGGTGCAGAAGACCTTGGCCATCGCACCTTCCAGCGAGCACGGTTTGTCCTGCGCGTGCAGCCAGGCGGCGTGATAGGTCATCTGCCGGCCGGCCTCGATACCGATGGCCATGTCGGCGATCTGCATCTGCACCGCCTGGAAGCTGCCGATGGGACGGCCGAACTGGCGGCGGGTTTTGGCGTGCTCCAACGCCATGTCGAAGGCCTTCTGCGCGATGGCGACGTGCGAGATGGCGACCATGAGCCGCTCCATGTCGAGGCTCTTGATCATCTGCCACCAGCCCTGATTGAGGCCGTCGGGTCCGCCCATGATCATCGCGCGCGGCACGCGCACGTTGTCGAAGAAGATCTCTTGCAGCGAGATCACCTTCGAGCCCATCTTCGGCATCTTGCGCAACGTGATGCCGGGCAGCGTGCGCTCGACCATGAAGATGGTGACGCCGCCGTAGCGCTCCTCCTTGTTGGTGCGTGTGACCACCATCATGTAGTCGGCGACGTCGGCGCCGGAGATGTAGTGCTTGTGGCCGTTGAGGATGAAGTCGTCGCCGTCGGGCTCGGCGAAGGTTTTCACGGCCGCGGCGTCGGAGCCGGCTTCCGGTTCGGTGAGCGCGAAGCAGCCCTTCATCTTGCCCTGGATGATGCGCGGCAGGTAGGCGCGCTTCTGCTCCTCGCTGCCGTTCATCTTGATCATGTGGCCGGCGAAGAAGACCGGGAGCAGGTAACACGCGGACGCTGCTTCGCTGCCGTAGGCGAGCGTTTCCGCAGTCAGGCAGAAGTCGATTGCGTTGCCCCCGATGCCGCCGTACTCCTCGGGGAAGTAGACGCCAAGGATCCCGGTCTGCGCCAGCTTCGGCAGCAGCTCGTGTGGGTAGCGCTCCTCCTGCTCAAGCTGCCGGTCCAGTTCGGGCGGACAGTGGCGCTTGATGAAATCGCGGATGGTCTGACGATAGGCTTCCTGCTCAGGCGTGAACGAAAAATCCATGGCCTATTTCCTTGGGCGGAACTTGGGCAGGGTGACCTCGTCGTTGATGCGGTCGAATACGACCTCCACGGGCATGCCGATGCGGATCTCGTCGTTGGGGCATTCGACGATGTGAGTGTGGAGGCGTGGGCCCTCTTCCAGTTCGACGATGGTGACGTTGTAAGGCGTGTCGGCGTTGAACGCCGGGTGCTGCGATTGGTGCACGACGATCCAACTGAAGACCGTGCCGCGCCCGCTCAACTTCGCCCACTCGTGTCGCTCGGATAGACAGCGCGCGCACAGCACGGCGGGCGGAAAGCGGACGTGGCCGCAGTCGCTGCAGCGTTGCATACGCAACTCGCCCTTGTGAGCAGCCTCCCAGTATGCCGCGCTGTCTTCGGTGGGTCGCGGTAAGGGTTTTTCGATGGCGAACATCGTTGGCTCCTCCTCGTCACTGCCCCAGGATCAAGGCACTGTAGCTGACGGTCGGCGGGGCCTCGTGCGGAGCGCCGCCGTAACCAGTGACCAGGCAAAGTGCGGCGTCCTGCACTTGGCGTGCGCCGCATTCGCCACGCAACTGACGCACGCCTTCCCGAATGTGGCCGAAGCCGGACAGGTGGCCTTCGGAGATCAGACCGCCCGCCGTGTTCGCTGGTAGCCTGCCGGTGAGAGCGAGGTTGCCGGCGTCGATGAACGCGCCCACCTCGTCGGGCTTGCAGAAGCCGTAGGCGACGAGGTCGTGGATCACGCGTGGCGTGAAGGCGTCGTAGAACTGTGCGACATCGATGTCCTGCGGCGACACGCCGGCCATGCCGAACGCCATCTGCGCCGCTTTTTTTCCGCCCCAGTGATCGCCGTCGTTGCCACGCGGGTGGATCATTTCAGAGGAATGTGATTGGCCGGCGCCGAGAATGCGCGCCGGACGCTTGGGCAGATCGCCGGCGCGGTCCATCGACGTCACAATGCACGCTCCGCCGCCGTCGGTATTGGGACAACAGTCGAACAGACGCAACGGCTCGGCGACCCAGCGCGAATTCATGTAGGCTGCGAGCGTCATCGGCTTCTTCATCTGTGCGTCGGGGTTGAGCATGGCGTGCTCGCGCCACGTCACCGCGATGCGGCCGTAGTGCTCGTCCTTGTAGCCGTGCTCGTGCTGCTGGCGGCGCTTGATGTGCGCCATCAACGTGATGGCACCCACGTCACCGTAGGGCACCTGGAACTCGGAGCCAAAGAGCTGCATGGCGACGCCCTGCGGCCAGTTCTGCGTGGCGAAGCAGCACAGCACCGTACGGCAATAGCCGGCGTCGATGGCGGCGGTGGCGGTCTGCACGGCGCCGCAGGCGGTGGCGCCACCCATGTCCATGGTCGCAGAGAACGTCGGTTCGATACCGAGATACGCGGCGACGCGCGCCGCCCAGCCGTGCTGCTCGCCCATGATCGCCGGCATCATCACCAGCACGCCGTCGATGTCGTCACGTGACACGCCACAATCCTCGATGGCGCGCTTGCTGGCCTCGAGCGTGAAGCCCATGGTGCTGACGCCCTGCAGCTTGCCGAAGCGCGAGGTTCCGACCCCGACGATGGCGTATTTCCCGGACAGGTTGGCCATGCTCATTCTTCCCTGGCAGTCCCGGCGTGTAACCTGCCCCAGCCGGCCGCCGTGGCCGGCTGGGGCAGTGTCGGGGACCGGGGCCTCGTTCCCCGACGTAGCTGATACAGGCGCGCCCCTTGGCTCCGCCGTTCAGCGGCCCTTCCAGCGCGGCTCGCGCTTCTCCTGAAAGGCGTGGATGCCCTCCATCGCATCTTCAGTGGAGAACACCTCGGCCGAGTACATCATCTCCTGATCCAGCGCCTCCTTCAGCGGCAAGCCGAGACCCTTCAGCGCCGACTCCTTCACCTTGCGGACGGCGATCGGGCCGTTCTTGCAGATCAGCTCGGCGTAGCGCATCGCCGTCGGCATCAGGTCCTTGAGCGGAACCACTTCGTTCACGATGCCGTAGTGATACGCCTTCTGTGCGCTGATCGGCTCGGCGGTGAGCAGGATTTCCATCGCCCACGGGAACGAGATCTGCCGCGGCAGCTTGGTCGTCGACCCGCCGCCGGGGAACAAACCGCGCCGCGGCTCGCCGATGCCGAAGCTGGCATTGTCCGAGGCAATGCGGATGTCGGTACCCTGCAGCATCTCCATGCCGCCGGCGATGCAGAAGCCGTTCACTGCGGCGATGATCGGCTTGTAGATCTCGACTTCACGCAAGACGGCGACCAGCGACGCGTTGACCGGGATGGCGCCGCCGAGCGTCTGCGTGCCACCCGACGCAGAGAGCTCGCCGATGTTCTGCGTTACCATCGGGATGAACTCCTTCAGGTCACCTCCGGCGCAGAAGGCCTTGTCACCGGCGCCGGTGATGATTGCTACCCACAGCTCCGGATCATCGCGGAAGTCCATCCAGGCTTTGGCAAGCAGCCCGAACGCTTCGAAGTTGAGGGCGTTGCGGCGTTCCGGACGGTTGATGGTGATGACCAGGATGCGTCCCTTCTTCTCACACAGGATCGGCGGCATAGAACTCCCCAGGCGGTCTCTGCGTATTCAATCAATCGTTTGAATCAATTGCTTGAATGCAAGAAGGCGCGCAGGAAGTCAAGCTCGGGCACGAACTCGGCGTCGCCGCCAACCCGCGCCCCGACCTGCGGCAACACACTGCGGCAAAACCTGCTTGACAGTCTGACGCGCTGCGGACTAAAAGCGCGGTCAATTAATCGCTTGATCCACGCGGGGCTCCCGGCCGTACGGCGTTCGGGGAGGACTCGGCACTGGGGCCGGCAGGAAAGGGGGAAGCGCATGCGGCGGATGACGACCTTCAGCGGATGGTGGTGGGTGGCGGTGTTGGCTCTGGGGTTCGGCCAGCTGCGCGCGGCACAAGCGATCTACCTTGATGAGGAACAGACGGTCAGCCTGCGGCTGCGGACCTACAGCCAAGGCTCGGTGCGCATAGAAGACTCGAGGGGCGACACCACGCCGACGGTGAAGACCGGGCAGTTGGTGCAAAATCGCTTCTTTTTCAATCCGGAGCTGGAAGCCAAGCTGGTTTCTTATACAACGTGGATGAAGAGCTCCGGCCTCGGCTTCATGGCACCCGACGCCCTCGATTTCCGCCTCGCCGGCTGGGGCTTCTACGATGGGATCTACGACTACGGCACCGGTCAGTTCCACAGCCAGCTGACCAAGACCAAGGCACAGTTCTTTGAAGCGACGAACATCAACCAGATCTTGGATGGGACCGGTGACCGAGACAACCCACGCGACATCTTCCAGGACAAGCAACGCGTCAACGAGTTGTACCTCAATTATTCCAAAGGGCCGGTCTTCTTGCGCGTCGGCAAGCAGGCCATCTCCTGGGGTGAGTCGGACACGGTGGCTCTGCTTGACCAGAACAACCCGTTCGATCTGACACTCGGAGTGCCCGGCCTTTTCGAGGACATCGACGAAGCGCGCATTCCGCTGTGGACGATTCGTGGCAGCTATTCATTGTTCGACACCCTCGGACCGCTGTCGAGTGGTTTCATAGAAGCCTACTGGGTACCCGGGGGTATTGATGCGACAACCTCAGTGGTGCCGCCCCCGACGCTCGCGCCCTATGTCGCTCCCGGAATCGATCCGCAGGACAACCCGCTCCTCAAGATCTTGAGGAACCCGCAATTCGCTCTGATCGACCACGTGCCGGAGCAGAATATGTCGAATAGTCGCTACGGCGTACGCCTGCAGGCGGTCGTGGCCCGCGACTACACGGTGAGTGCGTGGTACTATACGGCGTTCAATCAAGCCCCGGTGCCGCGCATCGACAGCGTGGCGCTGCCACTCAAGAGTTCTGCGGCCTGCGTCCCGGGGACTGGGGTAAACGGCTGCCGACCCATCCTCGGAACGGAGCTAGTGCATAAACTCGTCCCGGTCATCGGTATAGCCAACACGTTCTTCTTCCAGCCGCTGAATGGCATCATCCGCATGGAGGCGGAGTACTTCAATCGAGAGCCCGGGTTCATCCCGAGCGTCAACTTGCTGATCCCACAAGTGAACACGAATCCCAGTCTCCTCATCAACGCCTGCACGGGCCCGACGGGGCGGCCGGTGCAGTGTATCGGCCACTTCGCCACTGCGGGCCAGGTGCCGCACGCCGACTTCCTGCGCTGGGAAACCGGTTACGATCGCTTCTTCTTCTTCCGCCCGCTGAATCCCACCAACAGCTTCACGTGGGTGACCGCAGTGGTCGGCTCGTACAATATGGACGAGAACTCGCAACGGGATTTCCGCTTCGACGGCCAGCAGAAGAACGGGACCGGCACCAACCCGAGCCCCCAACCGGCCGACTTCGTGCAACTGCAGAAGGTCGAGGTCTTCGGCCAAACACACCTGCAGACGGATTACCTGCACGGCCGGCTGACCCCTGCGGTCACCCTCATCAGCTACTTCCGGCCGGCGGGGACATATGCGGTCAACCCGACGCTCACCTATCGCTGGACGGATGCGTTGCTGTTTGATCTGAACCTGGTGCACATTGACGGGATGTTTCATTCGCTCGGCTTCTTCCGTGACCGTGACCAGATTGCGTTGCGGATGACGTATCAGCTGAACTAGCCGTGGACGGCGCGCAGCGACCCCAGGGGGAAGCTCAGCGCATATTCCGCTCGACTAACGCGGGAAACGATGATTGTTACGACGAGAGGAGGATCTTCATGAAAGGCACTGAGCACTCAATCGGGTATCGCCGCACGTCTGGAACTGTGGCGGTTGTGGTCGCTTTAGCGACTCTCGCCTTGGCACCGCAGGGTGCACGCGCAGCGTGCACCGGCGATTGTAACAACAACGGGACTGTGACCATCGACGAGCTCATCACCCTGGTGGACATCAACCTGGGTACCGAGAATGCCTCGGCGTGCACATCCGGGATTCCTTCCGGCACCACGGTTACCGTGGCGACGAATGTCCAGGCGGTTAACAGCGCCCTCCACGGTTGCACATCCGGACAAGGGTTCTGCGGCGACGGCATCACCCAGTCCGGAGAAGAATGCGACCCCGGCCCGGGCTCCTGCATCGGTGGGCCGAATGCCGGCACCTCGTGTACCGCGGAGAACCAGTGTCAAGGCGACGGCGTGTGCCTCGACGGCATCAAGGCGGGATGGGGATGCAGCAGCAACGACGATTGCCCCAACAGCAGTTGCGTC
>DATKMS010000094.1:0-30987 GCA_035541735.1 Candidatus Margulisiibacteriota bacterium | reverse complement strand
GGTCAACACCTTCGGCAGCAACTACGACACGATCCTCGCCGCCTTCACCGGCACCTGCGGAGCGCTCGCACCACTCCCCGGCGCCTGCAACGACGACGCCAGCGGCCTGCAGTCGCAAATTTCCGTTGCTGTCACTGCCGGCACGACGTACTTCTTCCTCGTGACCGCCTATGGCCCGAGCGGTGGCACCCTCGTCTTGCAACTCAGCCTGGGGAGCGGCGGCGTTGGCACGCCGAGCGCGACGCCGACGCCCGGAGTGCGCAGCGCCACGCCGACCGTGACCCGTACGACGGCCCCGCCTACGCGCGCGCCCAATGTGGGGAACGACGCCTGCAGCAGTGCGATAGGCATCATCGCGACTCCATACTCGGGAACCACCTCGACCCTGACCGCTACGACCGAGGCCAGCGACCCGTCACCAAGCTGCGGCAACCATAGCCGTGCCCGGAGCGTGTGGTACCGCTTCACAGCTCCCGCCAGCGGGACGCTCACCGCGAACACGTTTGGAAGCGGCTACGACACGATCCTCGCTGTCTACGCCGGAAGCTGCGGCGCACTCAGTCCGGTGGCGGGCGGGTGCAACGACGATACAAGCGGGCTGCAATCACGGGTCGCGGTGGCGGTCACCGCTGGCACGACCTACTACTTCCTGGTGACCGCGTACCAGGGTAGCGGCGGGACACTAAACTTCTCACTCGCGTTTTGACGGCGCCGTCATTCCCCTTGACGGGGAAGTGTGGGTGGGACAGAGTCGCCCATGACCAGCCCGCTGCCGTTCTCACCCGAAAGCCGCGGCGCCGCCGCTGGTCGCGGCCGGTTGCATGGCCGGCGCATTCTCGTTGTCGGCGCAGGGACTCGGCCGTCTGATGAGCCCGACCCGCCGATCGGCAACGGACGCGCCATCTCCGTACTGGCCGCCCGCGAAGGCGCCAGTGTGGCGTGCGCCGACTTCGACGAATCCGCGGCGCGCGGCACGCTCGAGATGATCGAGCGTGAAGGCGGGCGCGGCGTCGTGCTGGTCGCCGACGTCGCGGAACCGGCCGCCTGCGAAACCGTCGTGCAGCAAGCGAGCGCGCACCTCGGCGGGCTCGACGGCGTCGTCTACAACGTCGGCATCGCCGCGGGACAGCGCCTCGAAGGCACATCGGCGGAGGCATGGGATTACACCTTCGCCGTGAACCTGCGCGCGCACTTCCTGGTCGCCAAAGCGGCGCTCCCGAAGCTGGCGGATGGCGGGTCGATGGTGTTCATCTCGTCGGTCGCTGGGCTCGGCCCCGGCAGCCTGATTCCGGCGTACGACGCCTCGAAGGCGGGCCTCTTCGGCCTCAGCCGCCATGTCGCGCTCGAGGCGGCGCGGCGCGGCATCCGCGTCAACGTTGTCGTGCCCGGCCTGATCGACACCCCGCTCGGCCGGCTGGCCGCGCGCGGCCGCCCCGCGCGCGACCGCACGCCGGTCCCGTTGGGACGGCAGGGCACCGGCTGGGAGGTCGCCTACCCCACCATCTTCCTGCTATCCGAGGAGGCGAGCTACATCACCGGGCAGATGCTGGTGGTCGACGGCGGACTGTCTTCGATACGGTAGCTGGCGCGCCTACCGAGGCGCGGGCGCGGCCAGGCGTGCTGCAGCAAGAACTTAATCGGGCTGTAAGCAAACCGCCACAATTCCGCTCTATGCTGGCCGGCAGCATGGCTTGCTCTTGTGCACTTTCAAGCACCCGCACAACCCGGTACAATCGTGGCTGGGTAGGCCGAGAGACGTTTCGTGCAAGCACGTCTGCATACTGATCGGCGTTATGAAGAGGAGCTCAACGCGCTCCACCACAATATTTTGGAAATGGGCGGTCTCGTGGAGAAGCAGATCGCCAACGCGATCGCCGCACTCGTGCGTCGCGATTCCGAACTGGCGCGCCAGACCATTGCCCGCGACCATGCGGTGAATCGCATGGACGTCGAGATCGATGAGCTGTGCATCCGCTTGCTGGCGCTGCATCAGCCGGCGGCACGCGACCTGCGGCTGATCACCACCGGCCTCAAGATTACCACCGACCTGGAACGCATCGGCGACATGGCGGAGAACATCTGCGAACGCGCCCTCGAGCTGAACAACGAGCCGCAGCTCAAGCCCTTCATCGATATCCCACAGATGGCGGACATCGCGCAGCGCATGCTGCGCCAAAGCCTCGACGCCTTTGTGCGCGAGGATACCGAGCTGGCGCTGAAGGTGTGCGCCGAAGACGACACCATCGACGCGCTGACCGACCAGCTCTTTCGCGAACTGTTGTCGTACATGGCGGAGGATCCGCAGACGGTGACGCGGGCGGCACGGCTGCTGTTCGTTTCCAAGTACCTCGAACGCATCGCCGACCACGCCACCAACATCGCCGAGATGGTGATCTTCATGGTGAAGGGGAAGAGCATCCGCCACCTCAATCATCTCCCGGAGCGCGTGTGAGCACTGCATCTTTACCCGAGTCGTCTGCACCGCGCGCAGTGGAGCGCGAGCCGCGCGAGCGCGAGGCGCGCAGGGTTCTCATCGTCGAGGACGAGAAGGACATCCGCGACCTGGTGCGCTACAACCTCGAGCAGGACGGCTTTACGGTCATCGAAACCGATACCGGCGATCGGGTGTTGGACATCGTGCAGAGCGAGCATCCCGCGCTGGTGGTGCTCGATCTCATGCTGCCCGGCACCCCTGGACTCGATGTCTGCCGCATGCTGCGCGCCAACCCGCAGACCGCCGACGTGCCGATCGTCGTGCTCACCGCGAAGGCCGCCGAAATGGATCGCATCGTCGGCCTGGAGATGGGCGCGGACGACTACGTGACCAAGCCCTTCAGCCCGCGCGAGTTGACCGCCCGTATCCGCGCCGTGCTGCGCCGGGCCTACGGCAGCGAGGCGGGGCAGGTGCACGACGTCTACGAGAAGGGCCGGCTGCGCATCGACTTCGACACCTACGAGGTGTTCCTCGACGGCAAGAAGATCGATCTCAGCCTGCGCGAGTTCGAATTGCTGCGCTTCTTCGTGCGCTCGCCGAATCGCGCTTACGATCGTTTGCAGATCCTCGATCTGGTCTGGGGTCAGGACACCTACGTTGAGCCGCGCACGGTCGACGTGCACATCCGCCGCCTGCGCCAGCGTATCGAGCGTGACGACGCGAACCCCGAGCTGATCTGCACGGTGCGCGGCGTTGGCTACAGGTTCAACGACCGTGCGCTGGAATCCTAGGCTCTTCCTCCTTTTCTTCGCGCCCTATCTGCTCTCGATCACTGCTGTGGCTCTGACGGTGGTGCTCTACGCCGATCGCGCCCTCGAACGGCAGCACCTGCAAATGCTGGCCGACGAACTGTTGCGCGAGGCCCGCTTAGCCGGCAGCGCCCTACCCTGGGACACGCGTGACGCCGAGCTGGACCGCCGCTGCCGCGAGCTGGCACCCGACCCCGCGGCACGACTCACCGTAATCCAAGTCGATGGTACCGTGCTGTGTGATACGGAAGCGGTGGCCGCCCAGATGGAGAATCACCTGGGGCGGCCGGAGGTGCAGGACGCTCTGAAGAACGGCGATGGCCAGAGCCTGCGTCAGAGCGCCACGACGGGGCAGCGGTACATGTATCGGGCGTACATGCAGCATGCCGGCGACCGGCAACGCATCATTCGCTTCGCATTGCCCACCACGGCGGTCGGCGTCGCACAGCAACGCATCCGGTCCATCCTGTTGCTGTCGCTGGCACTGGCAGCCGTGCTCGGGCTGTGGCCGGCGGCCCGCTTGTCACAGTGGCTGTCGCGACGCATCGACGCCATGGTCGCGTTTTCACAAGCCGTGGCGGCCGACCGGGAACCGCCGCGGTTGAGCCGTGAGCGACGCGACGATCTGGGCCGCTTGGAGGAGGACCTCGCCACGATGGGCCGCGCCGTGCGGCAGCGCTTGCGCGCCACACGCGAGGAGGAACAGAAGCTGCGCGCCGTGCTGGCAAGCATGGTGGAGGGGGTCCTCGTGGTCACCGACCGTGGGGAGTTGGTGCTGCTCAACGAGCGCGCGCGTGAGATCTTCGGGCTCGATCCAGCCCATGACTACGTCGGGCGGCCCATCGTCGAGATGTGCCGCGACCCGGAGCTGCAGCAGTTGATCCGCGATACCGTGCGCATGCCACCGACGGCAGCACGGCTCGCACGCGAGATCGCCATCGCCGGCGAGGCGGCGCGCGTGCTCGCCGTCAATGCCGCCCCGGTGCACGGAGACCAGGCGCCGCTCGGCTACGTGCTGGTCTTCCACGAGATCACCGAGCTGAAGAAGCTGGAGGCGGTGCGGCGCGACTTTGTTGCCAACGTCTCGCACGAACTGCGCACACCGCTCACGGCCATCCGCGGCTACGCGGAAACCTTGTTGGGCGGCGCGCTCGACGATGCGCAGCACGCCCGCCGGTTCCTCGGCGTGATCGAGCGCAACGCCGAACGCCTCACGCGTCTCATCGACGACCTGCTGACACTGTCGGACCTCGAGCTCGGGCGCCTCGGGCTGCAGCGCACCGCCGTCTCCGCGCAGGCTGCCATCGAGGCGGCCTGCGAAGTCGTCGGCGAGAAGGCGCGGCGCGGCGGCGTGGCACTGCGGCACGAGGAGGCGGCCGACTTGCCGCCCATCGACGGTGACGGCGACCGTGTCGAGCAAGTGCTGGTCAACCTCATCGACAACGCCGTCAAGTACACTCCCAGCGGCGGGAGCGTGACGGTGACGGCGCGGCGCGCCGGCAACGGCGAGCGTGAGGGCACCCCGATGCGCCCGCGGCCCAGCGCCGACTACGTCGAGATCGCGGTCGCCGACACAGGCATCGGCATCCCCTCGCAGGAACTGCCGCGGCTGACCGAGCGTTTCTACCGCGTCGACAAGGCACGCTCGCGCGAGCTGGGCGGCACGGGGTTGGGGTTGGCGATCGTCAAGCACATCATGCAGGTCCACGGTGGCTGGATGCGCATCGACAGCGAGCTCGGTCGGGGCACCACCGTGCGTGTTGCATTCCCGGCGGCCGAAAGGACGCTGGCCCAGTAGCCGCCGTCACATCTCTTTGACCAGGAATTGGATTGCCGCAGCAATCAGCGCGGTGCACGGCACGGTCAGCACCCACGCCCAGACCACGTTGCGTGCAACGCCCCAACGCACCCGGGTTGGCAAGCATGGCTTGGAGTAGCCGCGCGGCTTCCACTGTCTTCTCGGCGTGCCGTTCGAACAGATCGAAGAAGATTTTTCCCTCGCTGGGAAGGAGGCGGGCAAACATTTGGCGGCGGATCATACCGCCGTCTACCCTTGGCCTGCAAGCACGGCTGGGGTGCGCGGGGTGCACACAGCACCCCGGCGAGCTGCACGTGCAGTCGCAGTGATAGACTCTTTTGAGGATGTCGGAGAGGTTGCGGCCGCCGTAGCGGCCGACGAGGGGCGCTTAGGCGAGCGCGCGTTTCGGCTTGGTAATCACCACCACCTCCTGCCCATTCACCCGCAACGTACGACGGTCAGCCGGCGTCTGCCTCCCACCTTGCTTGCGCGCGCGTGCTTCGCGCCACTTGCGCAACTCTTTCTCCAGGTTGTTCTTGATCATACTGCCTCCTTGACCGGACGTGTCGACTCCTCACCACAACCCACCGCAGCGCGGCGCGCCACTGGCCGCACCACCACACTCCGTCACGTCACCCGCATCAGCTGCCGACGAACGCCTCCATTGATTTGGCACGGCTGGGGTGCCGCAGCTTGCGCAGCGCCTTGGCCTCGATCTGTCGAATGCGCTCGCGGGTGACCGCGAAGCGCTGTCCAACCTCTTCCAATGTGTAGTCGGATTTTTCACCAATGCCAAAGCGCATACGCAAGATCTGTTCCTCGCGCGGCGTCAGCGTGGCCAACACCTTGCGCGTCTGTTCTTCGAGGCTGGTGTACACGGCTGCGTCGGCGGGCGACACGGTCTGGCGATCCTCGACGAAATCGCCCAGCGAGCTTTCTTCTTCGTCCCCGATGGGGGTCTCCAACGATACCGGTTCTTTCACGATGCGCAGCACCTTGCGCACCTTGTCGAGCGGCATCTCCATCTTGGCGGCGATCTCCTCGGGCGAGGGCTCGCGTCCGAGCTGTTGCACCAGGTAGCGCGAGGAGCGCACCACCTTGTTGATGGTCTCGATCATGTGCACCGGAATGCGGATCGTGCGCGCTTGATCGGCGATTGCCCGGCTGACCGATTGCCGAATCCACCACGTCGCGTAGGTGGAGAACTTGTAGCCGCGTTGATACTCGAACTTCTCGACGGCACGCATGAGGCCGATGTTGCCCTCCTGCACGAGGTCGAGAAAGCCAAGGCCGCGGTTGGTGTAGCGTTTGGCAATGCTGACGACCAGTCGGAGATTGGCTTCGATCAGCTTTTTCTTGCCGTCCTGCGCCTTTTCCTCGCCGGCGCGGATGACGCGCAAGGCACGCGTGAGGTTGGCGTACTCCATGCCCACTTCACGCTCGGCTTCCGAGATCTTCTTGCGCGCATTGCGGATGTCCTCGACCAGGGTGCGGGCTTCCTCAACCCCGAGGCGCAGGCGGCGGCTGGCACTTGCAGCGGCGCGCCCGTCGTCGGAGCGCAATTTGCCGCCGACCTTGAGGATCTCGTTGGCCGACCGGCCGCTGCGCCGTTCGCAGCGGGCGACGAAGTGCTCTTGCTGCTCGATGAAGCGTGCCGCCATCTTGAGCTTCTCGGCGATCACACCAATGTGACGCCGACCGATCTCCAGCTCTTCGAGCGCCTTGGCGATGCGGCGCTCCAAGGCGCTGAGGCGTCGTTCGGCTTGTTTCGCTGTGCGCGGGTGATTGCGGCGCTGGCGTGCCGCCTCCTCCGCCTCGCGGCGGTCCTCGACGACGCGGCGCAACTTTTCCAGTTGCTTCAGGATCGCCCCTTCGGGCTCCTTCTCCACAGGTTCGCCCGACTCGGTGTCCTCTTCCTCCGCCTCCTCGTCGAGCAGTTCGCGTTCCGAAATCTCTCCGGCCTTGATGCGCTCCGCCAGTTCGAGCAAGTAGGTGATGGTGAACGGCAGGGCGAGGACCTCGCGGCGGACGTCACCCTCGCCGGTTTCGATCTGCTTGGCGATCTCCACTTCCTGCTCGCGCGTCAGGAGGGAGACCGCCCCCATCTCCTGGAGATACATGCGAACGGGATCGGAGGTGTCTTCCCCGAAGGTTTTCTCTTCGCGCTCCTCCTCAACCCACTCTTCCTTCTCCTCCTCCTTGGCGAGGTTGGGTTCGGCGATGGCATCGACCGACTCGACGTCGATCTCGCCCAGCATCGAGATGGCCCCCTCGATCTCATCGGCCGGGGCCGCGTCGTGCGGCAGCGCGTCGGCGATGTCATCGAACCGCCCGACACTCGGCACCGTCGGCTTCGGCGACTTCTTTCCTCTTTGCTCTCGTTTTTTCTGCATGCCTCGTCTCCGGCGCGGCCTTCCAGTGAGTGAGGGTTAGGATCTACTCGAGGAAGTCAGCATCGCAGCGGCTCCTGAGAGCCTCGCACGTCTGAGGCTACACACAGCTCGGCCCGATCAAACCCGTGTCAACAGGACAGCAGCCCTTGGAGGATGTGGCGTCGCACCCGGAAGCGCCTTCGATGGAAGGATAACTCACCTGGAACGAAACTCAGCGTTTGTCGGCATTTAAACAGGTTAGCTGCCGGAGTCAAGGCCTCTTCGGTGAGGCTCGCCGCACTGCAGCCTCTCACTTCTGCTCGGCGGGCGGGCTCCCACCTCCCGGCTGGGCGGCTGCCGCGGCGAATTGCCGCAACCCCTCCGCCAGTTGCCGCAGGCGCTGCGTCGCCAGGGAGTGAACCGTGCCCTCTTCGGAGACCGTCCCCGCCTTGCACCCTGTGAGCACCTCGATACCTTCATCAACCGTGCGCACCGGATACAGATGGAACTGTCCGGCGCGGATCGCTTCGATCACCTCGGGGCGCAGGACGAGGCCGTCGATGTTCTGCACAGGCATCACCACGCCTTGCCGACCCGTCAGACCCACGGCCCGACAGGTCGCAAAGAACCCTTCGATCTTTTCGTTGATGCCGCCGATTGGCTGGATCTCGCCCCACTGGTTGACGCTGCCGGTGACCGCGAGATCCTGACGCAGGGGCACCCCGCTCAGGCTGGAGATCAGCGCGTAGAGCTCCGTCGACGAAGCGCTGTCGCCATCGATGCCCCCGTAGGATTGCTCGAAACACACACTCGCCGTCAGGCTGAGTGGAAAGTCCTGCGCGTAGGTCCGCCGCAGGTAACCGGTGAGGATGAACATGCCCTTGTCGTGCGTGTGGCCACTGAGTTGCGCCTCGCGCTCGATGTTGATGATCCCCTGCGAACCCATGGCGACAGCGGCGGTGACGCGCGACGGGCGGCCGAATTCGTAGCCACCGATGTTGGCGACGGCAAGGCCGTTGACCTGCCCCACCTTGCTGCCATCGACATCCACCAGGATGACACCGTCTCGAATCAGCTCCCGCAGCTTCTCCTCGATGCGGTTGAGGCGGAAGATGCGTTGGTCCAGCGCCCGTTGCACGTGGGCCTCCTCGACCTCGGATCCGCCGCTCTTGCGGCACCAGAACGCGGCCTCGCGCATGGTGTCGGCAACGTCGCCCCATTGGCTGGGGAGCTTGCGCCGATCACCCACGGTGCGGGCGCCGAACTCCAAGAGGCGCGCCACCGCGGCGGCGCGAAACGGCGGCAACCGTTCGTCCCGGGCGATGCGCGCCACCTGCGCGATGAAGTTGCGCCGCCCGGGCTCTCCATCGACTTCGAAACCAAAGTCGACGCGCACCTTGAAGATCTCACGAAACTCTTCATCCAGGAAGTAGAGGAGCTGGAAGATTTCGGTCGGGCCGGTGAGCACCACGCGTGTCGAGATGCGCATCGGCTCGGGCTTGAGCGTGGTCGTCGCGAACAGGGCGAACGGATCGTAGGCTTCGATCTCCAACTCCTCGCTCTTCAGGCAGCGCTTGAGCGCCCGCCACACCAGTGGTTCCGACAGGGTGTCAAGGACGTTGATGATCACGCAACCGCCGTGCGCCCGCAGCAACGACCCGGCTTTGATGCGCGTGAAGTTGGTGACCAACTTGCCCGACGGGTCGACCATGCGCTCGACGGCGCCGAACAGGTTCTTGTACGCCGGCGACGACTCGACGATGATCGGCGCGCCGGAGGTGGCGCTGTTGTCGACGAGGACGTTGACCTCGTAGTCGACCAGGCCGTCCGGAGCCCCGCCGGCGAACATTCCGGGGAAGGGAAACGGGGTCGGCGGCTGCTCACGGAACGCGTCGAGGCTATCGAGCATCTGCTCGCGCACCTCAGTAAGGTACTGCTGGACCTCGGGGTTGTCGTAGCGCTGGATGATCTCCTCGATCAGCGGCGTGATCACGTCGGCGGCCACCCGCCGTTCCACCTCCTTGACCTCGCGGCCGAGCCGGCGCCCGAGGGCCTGTTGCCGCCGCAACATCACCTTCACTTCACGCGACAGTTCGCGCTCGCGGCGTCGCAGTTCATTCTGCTCTGCCTCGCTGAGCTTCTCGAACTCCTCGGGCTCCATGGGCTTGCCGTCTTTGATGGGAATGAAGAAGACGCCGCCCTGCGGGTGGAACTGGATCATGAAGCCCTTCTCTTGCGCGCGCTGCTGCAGTTCTTTGGCGATGGTCTCGCCTTCGTGGCCGTAGCGCTCGGAAAGCTGCTCCTTCTCCTCTTCGAAGGTCTCCTTGCGGAAGGTCTCCGGCAACAGACGACGCAGGTCCTCGACCAGTTCCTGCAGGTCGCGGCGTAGCTGTTTGCCTTGCCCCGCCGGCAGGTAGAATGCTCGCGGCCGGTCACGGTTTTGGAAGTTCTGCACCAGCACGCGGTCTCCGGGTCGCGGCAGGCCGCGGGTCAAATCGCTGAGCAGCTTGGACAACGTGTGCTCGCGGTGTGTACCGCCAAGGCCGCAGACATAGAGGTTGAAGCCGGCGTGCGGCACGCGCAGACCGACTTCGAGAGCGCCGAGGGCGCGCTCCTGGCCGGCCCAATCAGCGGCAATGTCCAGCTCGGCGGTGGTTTGGAACGCCAACTCTCCTGCCGGCACCGCAAACGCCGCCGCGTCCGCAGACAGCTCGCGCGGCGGCGCAGCCGGCGTCGCCCGCGGCGCCGCCTGGGGGGTATCCGAAGGGCTCGCTGTCACCGCTTGCGTCGTCCGATGTGG
The DNA here is from genome assembly GCA_035541735.1 of Candidatus Margulisiibacteriota bacterium. Lineage (GTDB taxonomy): Bacteria > Desulfobacterota > Binatia > HRBIN30 > HRBIN30 > DATKMS01. The sequence continues at coordinate 20,774 of DATKMS010000094.1, read as the reverse complement.
ATCGTAAGCGTTGAGCCTTCCATCGACGCTTCGACATCGTCGGGGTTTGCGTCCATCGGCAGAGGAACCGTCCGATACCACGACACCTCTTCCCGCGTGTGCGTCCAGCCTTGCCCCGCGCGCTTCTGCTGCCCGCTGCGGCGCTGTCCGCTGACAGTGAGTTGTCGGTCGTGCACCTCGACCTTCAAGTCGGTGGCGCGCACACCCTCGACCGGCAAGTCGACAATCCAGCCGTCCTTCACCTCACGGAGCTGGACCGGCACCAGCTGGCGGGACGCAGCACCCCAGGGGCGACGGACCAGCTCATCAAACAGCCGATTGATCTCGTCGAGCACCGAAGGGAGTGGCATGCCTCTACGGTTACCACTGCGGGTTGCCCATGGCAACGCGTCTGAAGGGGCGCTGCTCGCTCCGATTAGGAGAAGTACGGCGGGGTCCGTTGAAGCCATCCCGCACGCGTGGCATGGTACAGGGGTTTCATTCGCACGGTCGTGCGCGGCGCACGCGCAGGGGAAGCACCGCATTGTAGGCGAAGCAGCCGTGGGCTAGATGGACGGAAGATGAAAGGGAACGCGATGGCAGCACCGGGTGAAACAAGCGCGCCTGTCAAAGGTGGGGGGTTTTTGTCGCGCCTACGCGCCGTCACCGGTCAGCCGCTGGAAGCCGCGGACGCCTTCGGCGAAAGCTTCGTGCTTTCGCGTCTGAGTGACGCCGTCCAATGGGCACGCAAGTACTCGTTCTTCCCGTACCCGTTCGTGACCGCGTGCTGCGGCATGGAATACTTTTCCACCGCCGGTCCACGCTTCGACATCGACCGCTTCGGCGCCGCGCTGCCGCGCTTCACACCGCGACAGTCGGACCTGGTCATGGTCGTCGGAACCATCACGCATCGCCTGGCACCGGTGCTGCGGCGCGTCTGGGAACAAATGGCCGATCCCAAGTGGGTCGTTTCCTTCGGCGCATGCACATCGTCCGGAGGCCCGTACAACAACTACGCAGTCGTCCAGGGCATTGACACGATCCTCCCCGTGCATCTCTACATCCCCGGCTGCCCGCCGCGGCCGGAAGCGGTACTGGACGGCCTCCTCAAGCTGCAAGAGCGCGTGCAGAACGAACGCGGCAACCGTCGATGGCCGGAGATTCACGGCAGCGGCCGCGCCATCCAGGACTGAGCTGAATGCCCACCATCACGATCGACGGTCAGGCGATCGAGGCGCCCGCCGGTGCCATGCTGCTGCCGGTGGCGCTCGAGAACGGCATTCATATTCCACACTACTGCTGGCATCCGAAGCTGTCCATCGATGGCAGCTGCCGGATGTGCCAGGTCGAGGTCGAAGGCAGCCCGAAGCTGGTCATTGCCTGCAACACTCCCATTCGCGACGGCATGGTCGTGCGCACCAAGACGCCCGCTGTCGAGAACACGCGGCGCGGCGTCATGGAGTTGCTGCTGGTCAACCATCCGCTCGACTGCCCGATCTGCGACAAAGCCGGCGAATGCCTCTTGCAGGACTATTCGTTTGCGTACGGCAGCCGCCGCGCCCGCACGCGCGAGCCGCGCCGCAAGCTGGAGAAGCGCAAGGACATCGGGCCGCGTATGATTCTCGATCAGGAGCGCTGCATCCTCTGCCGCCGCTGCGTCCGCTTCTGTCGCGAGATCACCAAGACGAACGAGCTGGGCGTCTTCAACATGGGCGACCATTCGGTGCTCGATATCCTGGATGACAAACCGCTGGCCAACGACTATTCCATCAACACAGCGGACGTCTGTCCGGTCGGCGCCCTCGAAAGCAAGGACTTCCACCACAAGCTGCGTGTCTGGTTCTTGAAGAAGACCGAGAGCATCTGCCCGAGCTGCTCGAACGGTTGCAACGTCACCGTGCATCACTACCGCGACCGCATCTGGCGGATGATGCCGCGGCGCAATGACGCGGTGAACGACACCTGGATGTGCGACCATGGCCGGCTCAACTACAAGCACGTCAACAGTGCCGAGCGCTTGCGGCAACCGCTGCTACGGCGCAACGGAGAGCTGGAAGCGTGCGAGTGGGACGAGGCGCTGACGACGGCAGCGACGGCGTTACGGGGAGCTGCGCGCGAGACCAACGGCCGCGCCATCGCGGCGGTGGCTTCACCGCACCTGACCAATGAGGAGAGTTTCCGCTTCGCGCAGCTCTTGCGCTCCGTTGGCGTGGTCAACGTCGATGTTGCGGTGAGCGTCGGCCCAGCCGACCACTTCCTGATCAAGGCGGAGAAGGCCGCCAACGCCCGCGGCGCCCGCGACATGGGGTTGCGCTCCGGGCCCGGTGGATTGGGTCTTCCTGCCATCCTCGACGCCGCCGCCAAAGGCGACATCCGCGTGCTCTACGTGTGCGGGCCCGATCTGTGGCAGACCACCGACCGGCAACAACTCGAACAAGCGATTGCCAACCTCGAGTGTCTGATCGTGCAGGACAGCGTGCGCTCGCCACTGGCGGAACGCGCCCGCATCGTGCTGCCGTCCCTGACGTTTGCAGAGAAAACGGGCACGTTCACCAACGTCGCCGGTCGCGTGCAGCGGCTGTTTCGTGCGGTCACGCCACCGGAGGGACAGCTCGGCGACGGCGAGATCTTTTCACGCTTGCTGGCGCAGGTCACGGAGGGACTGCCGGCCTTCGAACCGGCCGCGGTGTTGGAGGAGATCGCCGCCGCGGTGCCCGCGTACACGGGGTTGACGTTCGAGCGGGTCGGACCCTTGGGTTGGCAACTCCCGGTTGGCACCACGCAGCCGGCGCCAGAGGCGACGGCCTGATGGCAACGCGGACGGTTTCGGTCGCGCGCCCGCGGCCCACGGCGCAGCGCACGACGCTCGGGGTGTGGCTGTTGGGCGCGCGCGCCATCCTCAAGGGCATGGCGCTCACCCATCGCCACTTCGTGCGCAACCTGTGGGGCTTCATTCGCCGCAAGCCGACCGTCTTCACGGTGCAGTATCCCGAGCAACGTCTGCCCTTCCCCAACGCCTTCCGCGGCATGCCCGTGCTCGTGCAGATGGACAACGGCAAGGAGCGCTGCGTCGCCTGCGGCCTGTGCGAGTGGGCCTGTCCGACCGACTGCATCACCATTTACCCCGCGGAAACCGCAGATGAGATCGAGCGCCACCCGGAGGTCTTCGACATCAACATGTCGCGCTGCATGTTCTGCGGCCTATGTGAGGAAGCCTGCCCGGAGGAAGCCATCGTCATGAGTCACAACGTCGAAATCGCCGCCTTCTCCCGGCGTGGCACCCTCTGGCACAAGGACGACCTCTTGATCCCGGTGTCGAAGCTCGCACCGCGCTTGCAGCACATTCGCCGCGGCTACGACCGATGAGCCAGGATATTCTCGAGCGCCTGCGCGAGCGCTTTCCGACCGACGTGCTCGCCATCGACCGCTACCGCGGCGACGCCAGCGCCACGGTACGTCCCGAATCGCTGCTTGAAGTCGCCCGTTTCGCGAAAGATGATCCGACGTTGCGCTTCGACATGCCGCTGGACGTGACCGCGGTCGACTACATCGGGCAGGAACCGCGCTTCGAGGTCGTCCACCATCTCTATTCGACCAAGCATCACCATCGCCTGCGTCTCAAGGCGCGCGTGCCCGAGAAGGATCCGACCATTCCCAGCGTGACGCCGGTGTGGGTGGGGGCCAATTGGCTGGAGCGCGAAACCTACGACATGTACGGTATCCGGTTCAGCGGCCACCCTGACTTGCGGCGCATCTACCTCTACGACGAGTTCGACGGTCACCCGCTGCGCAAGGACTATCCCAAGGAGAAGCGCCAGCCGCTGATCGGTCCGGGGTCGCGGCGCGGCGCTTCGGTGGGCGATGAGCACCCGTATGCCGCCGACCTGCCGGCACCGGTGCATGACAAGGGCATGCTCGGCTCGGAGCTGATGCGCGTCCAGCTCGGCCCCTCGCACCCGGCAACGCACGGCACCGTGCGCATCGTCGTCGACCTCGACGGTGAAACCATCGTCAACGCCGACGTACAAGTCGGCTACTTGCACCGCGGCTTCGAGAAGGAGTGCGAGAGCGGTTTCTATTACCAGGCGATCCCGTACACCGACCGCCTCAACTACAGCTCGGCCATCCTGTGCAACATCGGCTACTGCATGGCGGTGGAGAAGCTCTTCGGGATCGAAACGCCGCCGCGCTGCCAGTTCCTGCGCGTCATCGCCGGCGAGATCGCACGCATCGCGGATCACCTCCTGTGCGTCGGCGCCACCGCGCTCGAACTGAACGCGTTCACGCCTTTCCTGTACGGCCTGCAGGCCCGCGAGCTGATCTGGGATCTCGTCGATGCGCTGTGCGGCGGCCGCGTCACCAGCAACTACGTTCGCATCGGCGGCGTCAGCGCCGACATGCCCGCCGGATTCGCCGAGCTGGCGCGCCAGAACATAGCGAAGGCACTGCATCTGCTCGGCGAGATGGAAGCCTTGTTGACCGATAACCCGATCTTCCGGGCACGCATGGAAGGCGTCGGCCAGCTGCCGGCCGAGGAGCTGATCGCCTACGGCGTGTGCGGGCCCTTGCTGCGCGCGGCCGGCGTGGACCTCGATCTGCGCCGCGCCCAGCCATACCTGGTCTACGATCAGCTGGAGTTCGACGTTCCCTTGGGGTCGCAGGGCGACAACATGGACCGCTACCTCGTGCGCACCGCGGAGCTCCGGCAGAGCGCGCGCATCATCGAGCAGTGCCTGCGCATGATTCCCGACGGTCCCGTCGACACGGACGATCCGGCGATCCGCTGGCCCGCGAAGTCGCGTGTGTACATGCGCATGGAAGAGCTGATCGATCAGTTCAAGCAAGTCACTGAAGGGCCGAAGCCGCCGCCCGGGGAAGTCTACGTCGGCACCGAGTCGGCCAACGGCGAGATCGGCTTCTTTCTGGTCAGCGACGGCACCGGCAAGCCGTACAAGTGTCGCGCCCGCACCCCGAGTTTTTCGAACACCCAACCGCTGGCGCGCATGGTCCAGGGCCGACTGCTCGCCGACATGGTGCCGACGTTCGACATGATCAACATGATCGGAGGCGAATGTGACCGCTGAGCCACAGAGCGGGATCGGGGCGGCAACCGCGACGACGGGCAGCGCCGGCCACCGGCTGTCGGCCGAGTGCCGCGAGAAGATCGTCAAGCTGCGGCAGAACTATCCGCAGTCGCGTGCCGCCGTGTTGCCCGCACTCCATCTGGCGCAGGCCGAGGTGGGCTCTCTCCCGCGCCCCGTCTGCGATGAGATCGCCGCGTTGCTCGATGTGCTGCCGATCCAGGTGCAGGAAGTCGTGTCCTTCTACCCGATGTTCCACGCCGAGAAGGTCGGCCGCTGCCACATCCAGGTGTGCACCAACATCGCGTGCGCACTGGCGGGCGCGCGCAAGCTGGTGCGCCAGATCGAGTCGGCGCTCGATATTCGTGAAGGTGAAGTCACCGCGGATGGCAAGTTTTCTGTAGCCGAGGTGCAGTGCCTGGGTTCGTGCGGCACCGCGCCGGTGGTGCAGGTCAACAACCTCCCCTATCTCGAGCGCGTCAGCACCGAACAGATCACGCGCCTGCTCAAGAGCGACAATGCGAGCGATTGGGCGGGAGAGGGACCGCTCGTGTCGATGATCCCCGAGGGCGTGGAGGCGTACCTGCTGCCGCCCAACGGGCAGTCGCGCCGCTCGATCGACGACTATCTCGCCGCCGGTGGCTATCAGGCGGCGCAGAAGGCGTGGCGCGAGATGACCCCGGAGACGGTCGCCGAGGTCGTAAAAGCATCCGGCCTGCGCGGTCGCGGCGGTGCGGGCTTCGTCACGGGCATGAAGTGGACCTTCATGCCGAAGGACTCACCCAAACCGTGCTATCTCGCCGTCAACGGTGACGAGAGCGAGCCGGCAACCTTCAAGGATCGCCAGATCCTCGAGCGCAATCCCCATCAGTTCATCGACGGCGTGCTCGTCGCCGGGCGCGGGACCCGTGCGGTCGCGGCGTACGTCTACATGCGCGGCGAGTACACTGCGGCCTACCAGATCCTGACAGACGCGATCCGTCAGGCCTACGAACGCGGCTTTCTCGGCAACAACGTGATGGGCACCGGACAGAAGTTCGACATCTACGTCACGCGTGGGGCCGGCGCCTACATCTGCGGTGAAGAGACCGGGATGCTGGAGTCCATCGAAGGCAAGAAGGGCCAGCCGCGTAAGCGCCCGCCCTACCCCGCCGGCTCGGGCTTGTGGGGTTGTCCGACGACGGTGAACAACGTCGAGACCGTGTCGCACGTGCCCCTGATCATCCAGCGCGGCGCCGAGTGGTTCAAGTCGATCGGCACCGAGAAGAGCACCGGCAATACCCTGTTCGGCATCAGCGGGCACGTACGCCGCCCGGGCGTGTACGAGCTGCCGTTGGGGACGCCGCTGCAGGAGATCATCGAGAAGCACGCCGGGGGCGTGTCGACCGGGCGGCCGATCAAGGCGATCATTCCCGGCGGCGTGTCGATGCCGGTGCTCACCGCCGACAGCATCGGCGTGCGCATGGATCACGACTCGCTGCAAAAGGCAGGCACGCTCCTGGGCACCGGCGGTATCGTGGTCATGGACGACACGGTGTGTCCCGTGCGCGCCGCCACGGTGATTGCCCGCTTCTTCCGCCACGAAACCTGCGGCCAGTGTACGCAGTGCCGCGAGGGCACCGCGTTCATCTACAAGCTGCTCAAGCGCATCGACCAGGGCGACGGGCAACCCGAGGACCTCGATACCATCGCCAGCGTCTGCAGCTTCATGGAAGGCCAGACCATCTGCGCGCTGTCGGACGCGGCGGCGTGGGCGGCGGGTAACTTCCTCAAGCGGTTCCGCCCCGATTTTGAAAGGCACGTGCAGGAACGCCGCTGCCCATTCCCAGACAGCTTCGAGATCTGACTTCTTCCATGCCTGGACCTATCCACCGCAACGCTGTCGTCACGTTCTTCGGCCAGCCCCAAGCCACCGAAGGCAGCGTCAACGAACCGCGCGAACGCGAAGAGTATGGGTTCACCTTCAACGAGAAGTGGACCTACAAGCAGCCACCACGCGACCCCCAAGACGCCGCCGAGCGCATCATCTATTGGCGCCGCTACGACTATGTCGGCTCGGTGATCCGCAAGACGAAGAACAGTGAGTGGGTGCGCGACGACCTTCTCCCGCAGGCACTGGGTCGATCGACATAAGACGGTCCCGACCCCGGTGTCTCGACGCTTGCACCTGCACAATTTCGTTGACATTCACCCAGGCTCCGACCAAACATATCCTCGAATCACAACATCGTGGGGTTAAGGGGAGGGGCAACCCAATGGCGTGCAGGCTCCGCATGGTGCGCAGGTCTGCACCGCAGTGCGAAAGGAGGTTCCGATGGATCCACAGCGCAGCTCAGGTTGCCGCCTTGCGCTGATAGCGCTCCTTGCCGCGGGCAGCAGCTTTGTCTGGTCACCTGCCGCCCGCGCGGGGGGCACCGTCCAGGCCTGCTATCAGAAGGACACCGGGCAGTTGCGCGTCTCGCCCTCGGGGCAGTGCAAGTCGAACGAGGTCGCCCTCAGCTTGGGCATGCCGGGGCCCAAAGGGGATAAGGGCGATAAGGGAGATAGGGGCAACCCGGGACCTCCTGGCGTGCACGACATCGTACGCGTCGACTTCTCTAGCTCGGCGGACGCTGGGCCACTCGAGAAGAAGGCTTTCGCCCAGTGCCCGACCGGCAAGAAGGTGATCAGTGGCGGGGGCAAAGTCTTCATCGCTGGCAAGGGCAGCCTTCCGGTGATGTTGAAGGCAAGCTTCCCGAGCGACACACTCGACGGCTGGGCCGCAACAGCCGAGGCGATGCCGAGCGATGGGACGGCGAATGTCAAGTGGTTCGTGACGGCCTTTGCCATTTGCGCGGATGTCGTCACGCACGGCGACGGCTTTTCGCACGCTCGTCGCCATCACCGTGACAAAGGGAACTGACCGATGATGTGTCCGTACATGACAGGACGTTGAACAGCTTCGGAGGAGGGCTTGGCGGCTCTTGCAACGAACGTTGCAAACCTAGCAGCAAGAACAGAGACTGCGGTCTTGTTGTTGCGATGAATGCCGCTGCTGGCGCAACCAACCATGCCGCCTGCGGCCGCCCAACCATGCCGCCTGCGGCCGAGCCAACGGCGCTACGCTTTCTAAAGTCTAACTACACGCCAAGCCCGCCTCCGAACCCTTCGCCGCCCAATTCTCCGGTCTCGCATGAATTTTCACGCCTGCCTGAGCGACCCGCAGCGGTACGACCGTCAGATTGAGCGGCTGCATCAGAAATACCTCTTTACTCGCCGCCTGTATGAGCTGCAGCAGTCGGACGTCTCCCTGGCCAGCTTCGTGTTGAATCGGTCGGCGGTAACGCGCAAGCTGGCGCGCACCGTTGGCAGCGGCGCATACCGTCTGCAGCCCGCGCAAATTCGCACCATCACCACCGACGGCAAGCAACGCATCGTCTTTGCCTACCGGCTCACCGATCTCCTCGTCCACGGCGTTGTCGCCGGCATCCTCGAAGCGGCCGTCGCACCGCGTCTCTCCCCGAGCCTGTACTCCTACCGCAAAGGCGTATCGTGGTGGACGGCCATCGCCGCATTCGCCGCCTACGTCCGCCTGCAGCGCAAGAACGAGCCGGAGGTGCGCCGACGAGGCCTCTATGTCATCCGCCGCGACATCGATTCGTACACCGACTCGATCCCTGTTGGCCCCACTTCACCCGTCTGGAACATGCTGCGCAGCCTGGTGCGCACGCTCGACGGCGGCAACTCACTCGCGCCGGCCGATTGGCACCTGCTGGAGACCGTGGTTCGACCCGAGGCGTTCGTCACGCCGGGGCAGCTCTTCACCCAATATCGCGGCGTGCCAACCGGGCAACCCATCTCGTGCGTGCTGTTCAACCTCTACCTCTCTGGGCTCGACGCACAGCTCGATCGCGTTCCGGGGGCGTTCTATGCGCGCTACTGTGACGACCTGGTCTTCGCACATCCTGACCCCGACATCGTGCGCGCCGCCGACGTTTGCATCCGAGAGACCCTGTCTGCCCTGGCCATCGAGCTGAACGAGAGCAAGAGCCGCAACCTGTATCTGACGGGTGCCGGCCGGCAGCAGTCAGCGTGGCCGGACGCGCGCGGGGCCACCGAGGTCCCGCTGCTCGGTTGCCGGGTCTCCGCACGTGGAGCCGTGTCGCTGAGCCGCAAGAAGCGGCGGCGGTTTCTGGCGGACATCGAGGATCGGGCCTTCGGGACGGCACGGGCCCTGCGGACTCGCGATCCGGCGGTGGCCGGCCGCACCATCTGCGCCGTGATCAATCGCGCCCTCGAACCAAAACTGGAGTTTTCACAGCAGCGGTCGGCGACGTTGCTGCGCAGAGCGGTGACGGACCGCGAGGATCTGAAGCACCTCGACTACTGCATCGCGCGCATCGTGCTCCGCGCCATCACAGGGCAGCGCGGGGCGCAGGCCTTTCGTACGATCCCGTACCGCACGCTGCGCGAGGAGTGGCGCCTGACGTCCCTTCTCCAGGCGCGCAACAAGTGGCCCAAACGGAGAGCCAGCGAGCTGTGCCGCGCCACATGACACCGATAGACGCATGGCTGCACCGTCAGGCTGAGCGTGAGAAACGCCTGATTACTCTGGAGGACGCCCTTCTGGGCAATCAGGCGAGAGCCTACGCGCTCTATCGCTTGCGCTACTTCTCCCTGCGGTGCGTGTCGTCGGCGATTCTCCACGGCGTCCGGCTCACCCTCCTGCGGTACATCTTTTCGCATCAAGCGTTCCTCACCACCCTGCTGCTCAACGCGATCGCTGGCCTGGTGACCAGCTTCTGGTGGGGTGGCCTCGAGGTGTTGCGTGCCCGCGTGCGCCACCTGTCGCATGACGCGCAGCGCCACCGCATCCCTGCGGAGCTCGGGCAGTGGTTGACCGTCGCCACCGTCCTCGGGGGCATGAGCCTGCTGCTGCCGGCAGGTTGGATCGTGTGGGAGCATGCGTATGGTCACCGCGCCTTCGACGTGCTGCAGCTCTACATCTTTGCGATCGGCTGTCGCGCGGGGGCGGATTTCGTGACCCTGATGTTTCATTCCGGTGTCTATGCGGTCCGCCGGGTATACCGTCCCATGCCGGCCATGGTCGCCGTCGAGCTCAGCAGCATGCTCGCTGTGTTGGCGCTGTGGCCCTGGCTGGGTCGCTGGAGCTTTCCCATCGCGGTCATCCTGGGCACGGCGGTGTCGGCCGGTCTCGTCGTGCACTACTGCACACGCTTGTATCGGTTGCTCGGCTGGCTGCCGCTGCGCCTGAGCCGACCGGAGCGCTCCCAGTTTGCGCGCTGGAGCACGGTCGCAGAATTTCTGGCTGCAGGGCTGTCGTACGCCTTGATGAAGTTGGACGCGTTCTTGATGCTGGCGATGTTCCACGCGCGCGTGCCGGCGCCCAACGGCGTCAGCTTGTTTGTGTTCTTCGTGAGCATCAGCCCCGCCATCCAAGCGGGCTTCGATTGGGCGCAGCTGCTGTACTTCGACTTGAAGAAGCTGAACACGGGTTGCTTGCGGGCGTTGCGGCAGCGCTACGAGCGCTCGGCCTATCACCTGGCGTGGGTCGTCGGTGCGGTGTTGTGGGCCTTCGCGTGTGTGCTCGGGACCGTGATCAGCGGTCGCACCCTGGGCGCGCTGTATTGGCTCATCGGGCCGTTCTTCATCGCGCGGTCGTTCCTGGCGCTCGCACAGATCCAAGCGTTCTCCTCGCGACGGTACCGCGCACTGCTCGCGAGTGGGGCTGTGCTGCTGGCCTTCATGTTCGCGCTACAGATCGGCACGCCCTCTGAAGAGTACAAGGTACTCGGTTTGGCCGTCGTGAGCTTGCTGGTCACCGGCTGGGTGAGCTGGGCAGGGCCCACGGCGGCTGATGAGATCTTCGAGCGGCGCGTGCTGCCCGTGACCGACTGGTTGGTGCGCTTGCAGAATGTGCGAGAGCCGGTGCGTCTGCGTTCGCTGCGCTTCCGATCCGAGGTGCAGCTGCGTTTGGGGCCGCTGAACAGCGGCGGGGCCTGGGCTGACGAGGACCGCTGGCGTGTCAGGCGGATGGCACAGCGCGTTGCCAAGAAGATACGCGGCTGCGGCGCGGTGACGGTGCTCTCCCCTGGACAAGTCGCGTGGTACGAGGTGGCGCGCGCCCGCCCGCGCATCAACCGGCACGCGTTGTTGCGCTGCGGCGGCGGCCTGGTCAACGCAATCGCCAGCACCCATCTGGAACCGGACGGAGTGTCCGCACTGCACGCAGGGCTTGCGATGCATGTTCTTGGGGGTCCCTTCGCCAACCTCCGGCGTCACGGGAGCCCTTCGGTCGGGATCCAAGAGGTGAAGCGAGCCTTCGCGGCGATGTTTCCCCTGGGTGTTGTATACTCTCCGGACGATCCGATACCGGAGATGCTGCAGACACTCTCGTCGTGGGACCGACGCCGGATCCTCTTCGACGGGGTTCAGTTCGCGATGCACCTGCATGGACCCTCACGCCCCGGTCGCTTCGACGTGACGAGCTTTTGTTCGGGCGGCGAACTGAAGCTGATCTTCATCGTCGATCGAAGGTGTGACCGACGACAGCGTACAAGGTGGCGCGCGCAGATCAGAGCAATCAACGTCGCGGCAGCGCTGGCGGGCACGGATTCGGTGGACACCGGGCCGGACATGAGACGCAATTCGAGTGTAAGGACGGAGGCGATATGAAGAGAGTGGCAGGTGTGGCGCTGGTTGTGATGCTGGGACTGGTGGCGGACGGTGCGGCGGCACAGTGCTGCGGCGACTGCAACGGGGATGGTGCGGTGACGATCAACGAGCTCGTGACCGGGGTCAACCGGGCCCTGACGGGCTGTACCGACGACGGCATCTGCAGCGCGGCCGGCGTCCGCGGCCTCGAACGTGTGGATTTCTCCAGCCTAGCCGATAGCACGTCCCCGAAGATGGCGTTCGCCAAGTGTCCGAGTGGCAAGAAGGTGATCGCCGGCGGCGCGAAGGTCTTCATGGCTGGCGATCGCGCCGGTCCGGTTGCCGTGAAGGCGAGCTTCCCGAGTGACGCGCTCGATGGCTGGGCGGCAACCGCCGAAGAGATGGTGGCGACCGATGCGAAGTGGTTCGTGACTGCCTTTGCTCTGTGCGCCACGGTGGCGCCGTAAGTGGGGCGGCGCATCCGCACTGATTGACGAGCATTTGTTGAGGCGGCGAGCTCACACCGGGAACGGCCCACGAGCACCACGGCCGCGTACCGTGGGTGCTGCGCGTGCACCGGCGCACATGCTTGCGGCGGAAGCTGGACCCGTGTTAGTCGCGTCTCGCACGGAGAGGCCTGTTGCGGACGAAGCTGCTCATCGTTGTGCTCTTGTTCTTCGTGTCTCCTGCCGCTCCGGCGGGCGCTGAGGTGCCGCCGGAGAGCCCGGGCACGGTCGAGACACTGCCACAGCCGCCCCACGCCCACTGGGTGGGAGTGGCGGATCTGGTCCTCGCGCGAATGGCGTTCGTGGACCTCGACGACGGCCGCTTCCTGGGCATCGTCAATGGTGGCTATGGAACCGTCCTGCCGCTCTTTCCGTCGCGCCGCCCGGAGCTCTACGTGCCGGCCACCTACTACGCCCGGCGCACGCACGGCGAGCGGACCGACGCCGTCGAAATCTACGACACTCGTACTCTGGCGCTCCTCGGTGAGGTGGTCATTCCGCCGCGGCGTGCCACCAACGCGGTGGCGCTCGCACACGCGGCGCTGTCGGACGACGATCGTTTCCTCGCGGTCTTCAACTGGACGACCGGCACATCGCTGAGCATCGTCGACACGGAGAAGCGCGCCTTTGTCGGCGAGGTCATGACCCCGGGGTGCAGCCTGGTGTTCGCCGCCGGTCCCCGCCGTTTCTTCAGCGTCTGCGGCGACGGGTCGGTGTTTACCGTCAGGCTGGATGATGACGGCCATGAGGCGAGCAAGACTCGCAGCCGGCCGTTCTTCGACCCCCGCAAAGATCCGGTCACCGAAAAGGCCGTGCGCTACGGCGACCAGTGGCTGTTCGTGTCATTCGAGGGCCAGGTGTACCCCGTCGATGTCTCGGGTCCGGAGATCACGTTCGGTGAACCGTGGCCACTGCTCACCGCCGCCGATCGTGCGGAGTGGCGCATCGGCGGACTACAGCATCTGGCGGTGCACCAGCGGAGCGGCCGGCTGTACTCGCTCATGCATCGCGGTGGCGCCGACACCCACAAGGAGTACGGTGAGCAGATCTGGACGTACGACCTGGCGTCGCGCCGGCGCATCGAGCGCATCAAACTGATCAATCCGGGATTGACCATCTATGGCTTCCCCGTCGAATTCGGACGCACGTGGCCGTGGCCGTTCAGCCGCACCTGCGACTGGATGCTGGACACGTTCGCACCGGCGGCCATCAACTCCATCCAGGTGACGCAGGACGATGTGCCGCTGTTGTTCACGGCCTCGCAGTTCAGCGGCTCGCTCGGCGTGTATGACGGGCTGACCGGCGCTTTCATGCGCCGGGTCACGCCCACCGGCTGGACCAGCGACGTCATGGTTGCCCCGTGGGGCGGAACGGCGCACTAGGGCCGGCGGCCGGCGACATTTCTATGGCTCGCTCCCTCCTTCGACGGGGCTCAGGACAGGGTTGGCCGCTATGGGGTTTTACGTCCGCCACGCCGCTATTGCGCACCAAGCACAAAGGGGAGGAGGCGACGACATGAACGCACTCGACCGCTGGGTCACTCGACTGGCGCGCGGCATGGCGCGGCGCAGCTCGCGCCGCAGCGTTCTCGCACAGCTTGCCGCGCTGCTTGTCGGCGGTGCGACTATCCCGTTGTTGCCGGTGGCGCGGGCGCGCGGGCAATCTCGAGCGGCGGCGCCCGGCGAGCCCGATCCAGCAACGCCGGCGGGAGATCCCGGCAACTGTGATTACTGGCGCCACTGTGCCATCGACGGCTTCCTGTGCAGCTGCTGCGGCGGCTCGGCGCGTGCGTGCCCGCCCGGTACGCAGATGTCGCCGGTCACCTGGATCGGCACCTGTCGCAATCCCGCCGACGGCAAGGACTATATCATCTCGTACAATGACTGCTGCGGGAAGGACATGTGCGGCCTGTGCTTTTGCCACCGCAATCAGGGCGACAAGCCGATCTACTTCCCGCAACGCAGCAACGACATCAACTGGTGCTTCGGCACCACGAGCGTCGTGTACAATTGCTCGACCGCACTCGTTCTGGGGGTGGCGACCGAGCAATGAAGAACCAGGCTGTCAGGTTGCTCTGTTGTTGGGTTGTTGGGGGTGCTGTTCTCGTCGTCCTGTCTGCGGCGCCGACGCTTGCTGATCCGCAGACCGACTACATGCTGCACTGCCGCGGTTGCCACGGGCCCGATGGCAGCGGGGCACCGGGGGCGGCGCCATCGTTCCGCGGGCAGGTGGCGAAGTTCCTGTGGGTCCCGGGCGGCCGCGAGTATCTCATTCGCGTCCCCGGCACGGCGCAGTCGGAGCTGAGTGACGCGCGCACGGCAGCGCTGCTCAACTGGATCGTGCACGAGTTCAGCGCGGAGGAGATCCCCGCTGACTTCATCCCGTACGCTGAAGGAGAGATCACGCGTCACCGCCGGCTGCCGCTCACCGACGTCGTTGCGACGCGGGCGGCTCTCATCCGCGCCATTCAAGCGCAGGCCAGCGCCGCGTCGGGGCTGCCGGCGCGCCGCCGCACGTCACCCTGAAACGGCCGCACGCCGGCGCAGTGCCGCGACGGCGACAGCGAGCCACAGCATGCCCTGAACGACGAGCATCCCCAACTTCGGCCCGATGTCGAGCGCACTCTTGTTGCGCACCATGACGTCTTGGATCGCCAGCATCGACCACGTCGTCATCAAACCTCTGCCGATCACCTGCATCCAATGTGGCTGGGTAAAGAACGGCCACCAACACCCACCCACGCTCGCCACAGCGAAAGTAACCCCCAGGCCGATCGGAATGATCCGTTCGCGCGTCTGCGCCACGGTGGCAACGGCGAGGGCCAGACTGGCCATCGCAAACACGCTGCATACGGCAATCAACGGCATCGCCAGCCTGGAGCCGCCCAGCGTCAGGCCATACATGAAGTGTCCGAAAAGCAGGAAGACCAGCAACTGTGCTGTGCCGATAAGCACTCGAGCCAGCAACTTGGCGCTCAAGACCGTGGCGTACGACACCGGGGCCACCCCGAGACGTCGATCGGTCCCGTGCAACTCTTCGTCCCACAGACCGAGCGGCACGCTGAACACCATGTTCATCAGCACGAACATCACGGTCAGGCCGGGCACGCGCTGGTCGAGGCGGGGGATCTCCAGTTGTCGAGTCGTCAAGCTGCGCTCCTGGATGGAGAGCAAGTTGTTCTCGAACGGATCGTCGATCGACCCCGCCTCGCGCGCGGCGAGGAGAAAAATGACGCGGAGCGCTTCGATCCGTCCCGCCTGCGCCGGATCGGTCCACATCTCGATCTGCGTCGGTTGATTGTGCAGGAAGCGCTCGCTCAAGCCCGCCGGCAGGATCAGCGCTGCCGAGGCGTCGTTGTCGACCTTGACCAGGCGCTCCGCCGTGCTCCGATCTGTTTCCCGAACGGTCACGTGCTGTCGAAAGACATTGAGCAGCACGTCCGCCACGCGACCGTGATCGTCGTTGACGACGGCAAGGAGAATGCCGGTGCCACCCTCGACCTTGGCGACCAGCATGATGACGACGAGCGGCAGGAGCAACAGGAGAACCGCCGCGGCCCGCTCGCGGCTGATGACACGCAGGTCCTTGAGAACGATATAGAGGAGCCGCACTGGCGTTGACCGTTTGTCGACTACAACCCGAAGCGTTCCCGATAGGTGCGGAACCGTTCGCGCTCACGGTCGGCGTCGAGGCCGAACTGTTGCAGCGAATACTCGTGATGCCCATCGCGATCACGCGGGTGCTCGGCCAGGAAGCGTTGCATGCGTGCTTCGACCGCCGCCGTCAGTGGCAGGTCGAACTGCGCATAGATCCGCCGCACGACGGCCAGCGGATCCGCGATGAGCGGGGTGTACGTAACGTTCAGCAGCCGATCGGCCGGCAGGCAGCCACTGTCCAGCACTTGCAGGCCGCGCCGAATGTCGCCGGCCAACAAGCCGGCCACTTCGGGACCGACCTGGAGGGGATCGACGGCATCGCTGAATGTCTGACGCAACACGGTGTGCAGGCTGGCCACGGAGGCGACGACTTCCAATGGGTCGCGGTGGGTCATGATGACGCCCGCATCGGGATAGGTCGTGAACAAGGCGCGCAGCCCCGGCAGGTGTGGCGGCGCCTTCAGCACCCAGCGTTCGCTGCCGCAACGCCACTGCAGATGCTGCAGGAATTGCCGGTGAAAGCGGTAGGCAGGCGAGAGGTCCTGCTGCTCCAGCCATGACTGATACGACGGGACGAAGTAGGTCGACGAAAACTGAAAGCTGAGAAAGGCGTGGCTCAAGATCACCACACACTCTTCGGGCAGGCGCGCGCCGACGGGGTGGATCTTGCGAAACTGTGGCGCCAGGAGACTGAACCAGCGAATTTCCCGTTCGGCCCGCTCGATGCGCCGATCGGTCTCGTGCGTCGCCCACTCGGGCGGCGGTGACGGATGCAGCGTCTCCCAATTCAGCGGCACGCGATTGGCCGGATCTTGTGCCAGCAGGCCATGCAGCAGCGTCGAACCGCTGCGCGGCATCCCCGTGATGAACAAGGGCCTTCGGATCTCTTCCGCGGCTATGCCCGGGTACTGCTGGCGATCTCGTTGCAACTCCAGGCGATTGACCAGGACGCGGGTGATATCCTCGCGCGCCGCGACGCGGCCGACGAGATTGAGGCGGGCCTCGGTCTCGAGCGAGTGCAGCAGGCGCTGCAGGGGATCGCGAAACGCCAGGTCACCGAAGTCGGCCAGCCGGGTCCGCCGCTGCGCCGCTGCGAGCAGCCCCTCCTCATCGAGCCGCACGAAGCGCCGGCCGGTGCCACCCACCAACCGTCCGCCCCGTCTGATGATATCGGTCACCGTCCACGATGGCAGCCACGATGTCGTCATCACGCCGTCCTTTGCCACGCGCCGCACCCGCGCCTGTCCGATCCCCCACACTACGCCATGAAGTTACTCTCGCCGCGCTGCAACCAAACTGCCCACGCGTCAACCAGAGCTATACTCAGCGGGCAGGCCAAACAACCCGCAACCATCAAATAGCCGCCCTTCCGGACACCGGCAAGTCCGAGCAAATCTCTCTCCGCTTGCGCCGGGAACAGAAGCGTGCTCTGTGGCGAGCCAGCACACTGCGAGAAGCGAGCGTCGTACATCGACGTGTGAGTCATGGTTAGACCGCAGGAGGCCGAAAGCGTGCGCATCCGGTTGATGGCAGACGAGGACGTCGAAGCGGTCGTGCGGGTGTGGCACGCATCCGGTCTCGTAGCGTACCCGTTCATCGAACGTTGGCAGCGCTTCACGCTCGAACTGGCGCGCAGCGTGTTTCAGGAAGAGATCGCGAGTACCTGCGAGGTCTGGGTGGCCGAGGCGGACGGTGAAATCGTCGCCTACCTGGCTCTCAGGGGCAGCTACGTCGATCGCCTTTATGTCAGTCCGAGTCACCAGCGTCGGAAGATCGGAACATCACTGGTCAAATTTGCGATGCAGCGTAGTCCGGCGGGACTGGAACTGCACACGCATCAGAAGAACAGGCCGGCACGCGCCTTCTATGAGCAGCATGGGTTCGTGGCGGTCAAATTCGGCCTCAGCCCGCCACCCGAGAGCGAACCCGATGTGGAATATCATTGGCGGCCGCGCGGCCCTTGACGACACCCGGGCACCTGCGCGTACGATGCGTCCCACACGTCGATGAGGCGCGATCGCTGCGGCGCGCTGCGTGGAGGAAACTATGTTCTCTTCGGACACATATGCATCGCTCTATCGCGAGAAACTCACCACGGCGGAGGACGCCGTGGCCACGGTTGCCGACGGCAGCCTCCTGATCTACGGCACGATGCTGGCCGAACCGCCGGCATTGCTGTGGGCCTTCGCCAACCGCCTGCGCAGCGGCGATATGAAGCAGCTACGCATCTTCAGCGGGCCGGCCACGCCGACCGCGATGGACTCGGTGCTGGCGCTTGATCTTGCAGACTGCGTCGAGCGCTGTTCCATGTTTGTCAGCGCGATGGACCGTAGCCGCGTGCAGGTCGGCCTGAACTACTATGTTCCCAACCATTTCCACCAGCTGCCGCGGTTGATCAGGGACCACATGCAGGTGGACGTGTGCGCCACCACGGTCTCGCCGATGGATCGCGCCGGGTTCTTCAGCTTCGGCACTGCCAATGACTTCATCTCCACGGCGGCGCGTTGCGCGCGGCGCCTCTTCGTCGAGGTCAACGAGTACATGCCGCGGGTGCACGGCGATTCGCGCATCCACATCTCCCAGGTCAGCGCCGTGGTTGAGAACCACACGCCGCTCTTCGAGGTTACACGCAGCACGCCGCAGCCGGTGGACGAATCGATCGGACGGACCATCGCCGATATGGTGCCCGACGGCGCCACCTTCCAGATTGGCATCGGCGAGCTGCCCGGGGCCGTGTGCGCGTTCTTGAAGGATCGCAAGGATCTGGGCATCCACACCGAGTTCCTCTGCCAGGGCATGATCGATCTCGTGAAGGCGGGGGCGGTCACCGGGGCCAAGAAGACGCTGCATCGCGGCACGCATGTGTTCACGGTCGCCGCCGGCGATCAGGAAATGATGGACTTCATCCACGACAACCCGGCCTTCGAGAGTTATCCGGTCTCCTACACGAATCACCCGGCGGTGATCGCGCAGAACGACCACATGGTGTCGATCAACTCCGTGATCGAGGTCGATCTGCTCGGCCAGTGCAACGCCGAGGTCCTCGCCGGCCATCAGTTCAGCGGCTCCGGCGGGCAGCTCGACTTCGTGCGCGGCGCCTATGATGCCAAGGGCGGCAAGTCGATTCTCGCCTTTCATTCCACGGCGCGCAATGGCTCGGTCTCCCGTATCGTGCCGCGCCTCAGCGAGAACGCCATGGTCACCACCCCGCGCAACGACACGCACTACCTGGTGACCGAACACGGCGTCGCCAATCTCAAGGGCAAGTCGACACGCGACCGCGCCCTGGCCATCATCGACCTCGCGCACCCCCAATTCCGCGACGATCTGCTGCGTGCGGCCGAGGATATGTATATCGTCTGAGACGGACAATCGGACACGGAGACCGCCAACGTCGAAAAGCAAATGGTTTTGCCTTTGACCGGAAACCGACGGTCCGGTAAGAGTCTTCGCGCTTGGAGAGTGATGGCGCAATTCGGCATCACAAGCGCGCCCGTTACAACGGTCCTGGCCCCCTTCCAGGTCAGCGCCCACGGTAACAAGTCGACTGGTATCCAGGTCGTTGCCGGCGACACTGCGGTGTTCGAGGGAGTCACGGCGAACAAGAACGGGAGTTTCGGGTTCCAAGAACGGGAGTTTCGGGTTGAATGTTGATTCCAAAGACACGGCGACATTCATCTTTGCCAGCGCCAACGAAAACAAGGGAAGCGGCTTCCGCGTCTCGAGCTCCAATGATGCGGCTCTCTTCATCCGTGTAACGGCGCTCACGAACAACCCCGGCGACGGCATTACGGTTCCGAGCGCGCAATTTGCCGTCGTCATTGCATCCTATATTGGCAACAACGCCGCGGACGGAGTCCACCTCGTCAGTCTGGGCACTCCCCCCACAGGGTTTGCAAATGTGGTCGGCGGCGGCATCGTGTGCAACAACGGCGGGGCAGGCCTGCGGTTGGAGAGCAACGTCGATGTGACGGCGCTCTCGGGCATCGCCTTGCTGCTCCTCGCAAGCCTCCTCGCCTGGCGCGGGTCGCAGATGGTGCGGCGGCGAAGGAAGGGCTCCGTCAGCACCTGATCGTTGCGGTCCGCGATCGAGCGCGTTAGTGTCGCCGCACATCATCAACAGAGGAGTGCGGGCGACATGAAGCGTTTTGAGGGAAGAACTGCGGTGATTACGGGAGCCGGGTCCGGTCTCGGACACGCGACCGCGCTCCGCCTCGCGTCGGAAGGTGCGAGCGTCGCCTGCCTGGATCTGGTGCCGGAAGCTGCCGAGAAGACCGCCGCAGAGATCACCGCCACGCAGGGAACGGCGGGGGCATATCAGGTGGACGTCGCTGAACCCGCATCGGTGCGCGCCGCGGTGAGCGCGGCGGCGCGCGACCGCGGCCGGCCGTCCGTCCTGGTGAACTGCGCCGGTATCGGCAAATTCGCCAACGCCCACGACATGCCGTTCGAAGAGTGGTCGCGGATCATTGCGGTCAACCTTACGGGAACTTTCTTGATGTCACAGGCGGTGCTGCCGTTTCTGCTCGACGGCGGCGGCAACATCGTCAACATCGCTTCCAACGCCGGCCTCATGGGTCAACCATACAGCGCGGCGTACTGCGCCTCGAAGGGCGGCGTCGTGCAGCTGACGCGCGCCCTCGCCGACGAGTACATCCGCCGCGGCATTCGCGTCAACGCCGTCGCGCCGGGAGGCATTGCGACGCCGCTGCAGAACGCCTTCCGGCAACTACCCGAGGGAGCCGACTCCATGCTGATCGCCAAGTTGCGCTCACCGCTCGGCAACAGTCGCCCTGACGAGATTGCCGCGCTCGTCGCTTTCGTCGCCTCGGACGAGGCACGCTTCATGACCGGCTCGATTGTGTCGATCGATGGCGGACTGACGATTTGACGAGCGC
>DATKMS010000093.1:0-6355 GCA_035541735.1 Candidatus Margulisiibacteriota bacterium | reverse complement strand
CGGCAGTGTGTTGTACTTCTTCCCGAGCCTCCTGGAGGGCTTCGGCCTTCCGGCGTTGGAGGCGATGGCGTGTGGCGCGCCGGTGGTGACAGCGGCGACGACATCACTCCCGGAGGTGTGCGGTGACGCCGCCATTCTCGTTGATCCCACGAACGATGGGCAGATGGCGGATGCGTTGGTGGAGGTGTTGGGCAACCGCAACCTGCAATTGGAGCTGCGCCGCAAGGGGATCGAGCGTGCCAAGGCGTTCACCTGGCGGCGGGTCGCCGAAGACATCCTCGACTTGTACCGCGAGATCGCCTAACGGCCGGGCGCGGGGGAGCGGCCCAACCCGTGCGGCGTTGCCGTCATCCGCACGGCGCGGTTGGCATCATACAGCGCGCGATTGGCGGCGATCATCTCCGGGTTGGCCCACGGGCGCGGATGCTCGAGATGGAAGACCGGCGCGGTGTAGCGCAGCGAGTAGCCGATCACGCCCGTGGCTTCGAGACGATGACCGAAGTCGGCGTCTTCCAAGCCATAGGTGAAGCGCTCATCGAACCCGGCGACGCGCTGCACGTACTCGGCGAAGGTTGATGAGTTTTCGCCCCGCCAGCCGGGCGGGCGCTTGACGTTACGGTCGAATAGGAAGCGCAGGCCCGGCACGCGACTGATGACCAGCCGGCGGCGCTTCTCGACGTCGCGCCACCAGAAACGGATGTGCTCGAAGTCGCCGCGCTGCACGGCCTCGAGCGTCAGCCGATCGGTCAGCCGCTGGCTCAGAAGCACTTTGCCGCCGGCGAGGTAGCGATTGCGCCGTGCCTGGCGGACGTGGGCCGCAATCGTATGCGCCGGCGGCACGCAATCGCCATCGAAGAAGATGAGATAGTTGCCACGCGCCGCGACGATCGCCTTGTTGAGGATCGTGCATTTGCGGAACCCCTCGTCGGCGTGCCAGACGTGACGCAACGGAAAGCGTGCATCACGCGCGAACCGGTCGAGGAGGGCCTTGGTGTCGGGGCCGCTGCCGTCGTCAGCGATCAATACCTCGAAGTCTGTCACCGTCTGCCGCGCCAGGCCGGCGAGCACAAGCGACAGCGCCCGCGGGTTGTTGTAGGTGCTGACGATGACAGAGAGCTGCAGCCCGAGTTTGCCGACGGCGCGCACACGTGGCTCCTCAATTGGCGGCGGCCGACACGGTGGCCGCCGCGTCCTCCAGTGGCAGGCCTGCCAGCAGCCGCTCGTAGTACATCAGGAACTTGCGTGCACACACCGTGCTGGTGAAATACTGCAGCGCCCGCTGGCGACAGGCGGCCGGAGCGATGTCGCCGACGCGCTGGATCGCATCCGCCAACTCGGTTTCGTCACGACACAGGAAACCGACGTCGGGAGTCACCAGCTCCGGCATGGCCCCGCGCGGGGTGGTGATCACCGGTGTGCCGCTGATCAAAGCCTCGGCAACGACGATGCCGAACGGCTCTTCCCAGCGGATAGGGAACAGCAAGGCCCGCGCGCCGGCGATCAATTCGGCTTTGCGTTGTCCTCCGACCTCTCCACAGAACAGCACGTCTGCCCGCAGACTGTCCCACAAGCCTCCAGTGCGGCGCAGGTCGAAGCGCGTACCGCCCGCCACCACGAGCCGAAAGCCCAAGCGCCGGGCCAGGCGCAACGCGACGTCCACTCCCTTCACCCGGCGGCTCACCTTTGAGAGAAACAAGAAATAGTCGTCCTTGCGCTCGCGATAGATGTAGTCGTCGGGATCGACTCCATTGTAGACAAACACGGCGGAACCGCCGCGGCGTGCATGGTCGCCGCTGCAATAGACCTTGGTCGGCCGGTACCGCAGTTCCTCAGGGGAGTTTCCCTGCGAACTCTCGACGTAGGGAATCGCCAGGCCTTCTGGACTCACCCCGTGGAGGTGCGCGACCTCGATGTCCGGCGGCAGATATTCGCTGTATCGTGTACCCGGTGGCACTTCGATGACGCGGACGCCTGGGCAACTGGAGCCGGGCGGTGCGAGCAACGTCACTTCATGACCCAGCTCCGCCTGCGCCTTGGCTTGCCAGTAGATCACGCGCTGGCTGCCACCGTAGAAGGTCACCGGCACACGCGTGCAGCTCAGATGGGCAATGCGCACAACCAGAGTTCTAGGGGTCGAGGCTCCTAGGGGTCAAGGGGCGTGGCGGTCGGAACAGTCCCCAGTCACCCAAAGGAAACCCTTGAACGCTCCGGATGACCGTGTTAAGCATCCGCCCGAACAAAAGTATGGAGGAAAGATGGGGATAGCTCCCGAACGGACGAAGGAGCTGATTGGACAGTACCAGCTTCATGCATCGGACACGGGCTCTCCCGAGGTGCAGATCGCGCTGCTCAGTGCGCGCATTGACTACCTGACCGAGCACTTCAAGGTCCACAAGAAGGATCATCATTCACGTCGTGGGCTGCTGAAACTCGTCGGCCAACGCCGGCGCTTGCTGGACTATCTGAAGCGTCAGGAGTTCGATCGCTACAAGAACGTGATCGACCGGCTGGGAATCCGGAAGTAGGAGACCAGCCGGTTCGTTTCCCTTTCGCGTCTTTCCCTCCCATCACAGTGCGCGTCGCCGAAGGCTACGCGCCACAGGGCCTGACTGGCCCGGGAGGTTTGTTATGTACAAGAAGGTTGAGACTGACTTCCATGGACGGCCGCTGTCCATCGAGGTCGGGCGCATGGCCAAGCAGGCGGATGGCGCTGCGTTGGTGTCGTACGGCGAGACCGTCGTGCTGGTTACGGTGGTCGCCGCCAAGTCGGCCCGTGAAGGCATCGATTTCTTCCCGCTGACCTGCGACTACCAGGAACGCACGTTCGCCGCCGGCAAGATTCCCGGCGGCTTCTTCAAGCGCGAAGGCCGCCCCTCCGAGAAGGAGATCCTCACATCGCGCCTCATCGACCGGCCGATCCGGCCGTTGTTCCCCGACGGCTTTGCATGTGAAACACAGGTGATCGCCACGGTGCTGTCGCATGACCGCGAGAACGATCCGGACATGATGTCGCTCACCGGCGCCTCCGCGGCGCTGCAAGTCTCGGACGTCCCCTTTCATGGCCCGATCGCCGCCGTACGCATGGGCCGCATCGGTGGCCAGCTGGTCGTCAATCCGCCCATCAGCCAGCTTGAGCAGAGCGAGTTGAACCTGGTGGTTGCTGGCAGTCGGGACGGTATCGTCATGGTCGAAGGCGGCGCCAAAATGCTGCCGGAAGACGTGATGCTGGAGGCCCTGTTCAGTGCGCACCAAGCATTGCAGAAGCTGCTCGATCTGCAGGACGAGTTGCAGAAAGCCGTCGGCCAACCAAAGCGTGCGGTGTCGCCGGCGAGCTTCGATCAGACGCTGTTCGCGCGCCTCGAATCGCTCCTGGCGCCGCGCGTCAAGGCGGCGTTTGAAGTGAGCGGCAAGCACGAGCGCGCCGCTGCCGTACACCAGGCCGAGAACGACGTAGTCGCCGAGCTGGCCAACGAGTTCCCGGACCGTATCGGCGCGTTGCGCGGCATGGCTGAAGAAGTGAAAAGCCGCGTCATGCGTGGCGCCATCGTCAGTGAAGGCCGCCGCGTCGACGGTCGCGGCTTGAAGGACATCCGCCCGATCAGCTGCGAGGTGAGTGTGCTGCCCCGTACGCACGGTTCGGCGCTGTTTACGCGCGGTGAGACACAAGCGTTGGCGGTGGCGACGCTCGGCACGTCGTCGGACGAGCAGAAGATCGACGCGCTCATCGGCGAGCACTACAAGAAATTCATGCTGCACTACAACTTCCCGCCCTTCAGTGTCGGCGAGGTGAAGTTTTTGCGTAGCCCCGGCCGCCGCGAGATCGGCCACGGCGCCTTGGCGGAGCGCGCCATCCAAGCTGTCCTGCCGAGCGAGGAAGAGTTTCCGTACACCATCCGCGTGGTCTCGGAGGTCCTTGAGTCAAATGGCTCGTCGTCGATGGCCACGGTGTGCGGCGGTACGCTGTCTCTGATGGACGCCGGCGTGCCGATCAAGGGGCCGGTGGCGGGCATCGCCATGGGCCTAATCAAGGAAGGCGAAGCGGTTCGCATCCTCTCGGACATCCTCGGTGACGAGGATCACCTCGGCGACATGGATTTCAAAGTCGCCGGCACTGCCGATGGCATCACCGCCTTGCAGATGGACATCAAGATCGGCCGCGTTGATCGCGAGATCATGCGCGCGGCGCTGTATCAGGCCCGCGAAGGACGGCTGCACATCCTGAAAGCCATGGGTGCGGTGATGGAGAAACCACGCACCGACATCTCAGCGCATGCACCGCGCATCGTCACCCTGAAGATTCGTCCCGACAAGATCCGCGACGTCATCGGACCGGGCGGCAAGGTCATCCGCGGCATCATCGAGGAGACCGGTGTCAAGATCGACGTTGAGGACGACGGCACGGTACTCATTGCCTCCAGCGACGGGAATTCCATGCAGCGCGCCATCGACTTGATCCAGGGCATCACGGCGGAAGCGGAGGTCGGCAAGATCTACAAAGGCACGGTCCGCAAGATCGTCGACTTCGGAGCGTTCGTTGAAATACTCCCCGGGACCGACGGCCTCTTGCACATCTCGCAAATCGGACCGGGCCGCGTGAACAAGGTGACCGACGTGCTGAAAGAAGGCGACGTGGTCATGGTGAAGGTCCTCGAGGTCGACAAGCAGGGCAAGATCCGCCTCAGCCGCAAGGAAGCGATGCAGGGCGAACAGGCGGCGCAGTCGGGGTCGCAGCAGTAGGCCGCCCATGCGCAAGACTCGCTCACAGGTCGCGCGCACGTGCCTCGACAACGGCGTGCGCGTGATCACCGAAGCCATGCCCGGCGTGCCGTCGGTGACCGTGGGCATCTGGGTGGAAAACGGCTCGCGCTACGAGCAGCGCCACCAGGCCGGCATCTCGCACTACCTGGAACACTTGTTCTTTAAAGGCACCGAGCGCCGTACGGCGGCGCAGATCGCCGAAGAGTTCGACGCCGTCGGCGGCGTGCTCAACGCCTTCACCGGCAAGGAGTACACCTGCTACTACGGCAAGGTGCTGGCGGAACATCTGCCGGTGGCCGAGGACATCCTCGCCGACATCTTTGGGCATTCGCGCTTCGACCCGGAAGAAATCGAACGCGAGCGCACCGTCGTGCTGCAGGAGATCTCGCAGGTCGAAGACACGCCCGACGACTACGTGCACGACCTCTTCAATTTGCGCTTCTGGCCGGAGCATCCACTGAGCTTCCCGGTGTGCGGGCGGGTCGAAACAGTGCAGAGTTTTGCGCAGCAAGATTTCCTGGATTTCGTTGCGGCGCGCTACCGGCCGGATCGGATCATCATCGCCGCGGCGGGGAACCTCCAGCACAAGCGCCTCGTGGAGTGGGCAGCGCGAGAGTTCGGGAGCTTGCAGGGGCTTGCAGCGACCCATAACGGGGCGCCGCCGGTGGCCAAACGCGGCGTGTCGTACATCGAGAAAGCGCTCGAGCAGGTCCACCTCTGTCTCGGGACTCCCGGCATCTCGCAATCGGCCGAGGAGCGCTACGCCGGCTACCTGCTCAACACCGCCCTCGGTGGTGGAATGAGTTCACGCCTGTTCCAGGAGGTGCGTGAGAAGCGCGGACGCGCCTACTCTGTGTATTCGTTCTTATCGTCGTACCTCGACGCTGGTTATCTCGGCATCTACGTCGGGACCAGTGCGGAATGGGTGGAGGAGGTCGTCAGCATCATCCTTGCGGAGCTCAAGACGCTGAAGAAGGAAGGGTTGCGCCCCGACGAGTTGACGCGCGTCAAGAACCAGCTCAAGGGCAACCTGCTGCTCGGCCTGGAAACCAGCGACAACCGCATGAGCCGCATCGCCAAGAACGAGATCTATTTCGGAATGGACATCGAGCCGCAGGAGGTAGCGGCACGCATCGATGCGACGACCAACGAAGCCATCATCGCGCTGGCAAATCAGCTGGTGCGGCCGGAAGCCACGGCGATCACGCTGCTCGGCGATTTCAAGGGCAAGACGGTCGGTGACGACCTGCTGAGCGCAGCGTAGCTCACGCCCGGTAGAGCCCGCGGCCGGTAACTAGTGGCAAATCGAGGGCCGAGAGCAAACCCGGCGCGGCCTCGCACACCGCTGGGATGGCGTTGACGATCCGCGTCGCGGTGAGGATCACGCCGCCCACCGCATGGTCGCCGCGTTCGTCTTCGAACTCCAGCTCGCAGCGGATCTTCGGAAACCCCGTGACGATCACGCGGTAGCTGCCATGACCCGCGGGCCACTCGGGGGCGAGGTCGTCGTCGAGACGCGTGACGTGCTCGACGACGATGGCCGGACGCCCACCGACGATGCCGCGCACTTCGAAGCGCAGTCCGGCCATCGTGCCCG
>DATKMS010000092.1:0-2905 GCA_035541735.1 Candidatus Margulisiibacteriota bacterium | reverse complement strand
GCGGGAGAAGACCACGCCGAAGCGCGCCGCCTGCGAGGCGATGCGCAGATCCGTGGCCAGCGCGAGGCTGCAGCCGATGCCAACGGCGTCACCGTTGATGCTGCCGACGACGGGCTTCGGAAGCTGCCGCAGGCGACGGATGCAGCGGTTTCCCCGATCGAGGATGTCGCCTCCAAGGTCGCCGGGGAAAGAGGAAGCTTCAGTGCGACGACGCTCTTTCTCAGAGACGGGCCTAAAGTCGCCACCCGCCGAGAAGCCACGACCGGCTCCCGTCAGGACCACCGCCCGCACGGCGTCGTCCGCCTGGACCTCGAGGAGCATGCGCTCCATCTCGAGGAAGAGGCCGGTGGTCAGCGCATTGCGCGTCGCGGGTCGGTTTAGGGTGAGCGTCGCCACGCCGGCCTGCCTGTCGAAGAGCAAGCAGGGCTCGGTGTCCTTGTCGCACTGATCCGTCATGCCTTGCTCCCCGCTTTCACAGCAGAGGACACCCGCTTGCGGCGGCGCGTTTGCTCCCTGGTGTTCAGTCGCGTCGGCTTCGTTCGGGTCGGTGCAGTCATGTCCAGCCAGCGATCGGAAGCGAACCAGGCGACCGGCTGCTTCAGCTCATCCGGGGCGTTTCGCTCCCAGTGTCGCAGTGCCGCCGCCAACGACTTCGCCAGAATCGATCGTGCCTCATCCGAGTGGCCGCCCTCGATCGCGGCAACCGTTTGCTCATAGCTGCGCACCGCCGATCGACACTGGTTCTCATCCCACCAGCTGCCTGACTCTCCCGACATTCGGTGCAGCGCTTCCACGAGAATCGCGAGCACCCGGTTCCCGGATGCGACGGCGATCCGGCTCATGAAGCGTCTGGCCTCTTCTCGGAAGCGCTCCGGTTCGCGCGCGGCGGCGTGCATCCGGGCGATGCTCTCGTGCAGGATTGCAATGTCCTCGCGACTCGCGTGTTCCGCCGCCTCCGCCGCCAGGACCGGATAGATCGCGCGACGCGCCTCCACGACCAATCGGAACGATGCGTCGGCGAACTGTAGGTGCAGGGAGAGCACGCTCGCGAGATGATCGGCGCCCGGTGCGTTAACGACCGGGCCTCCGCCGGACCCAGCCTTGATGCGGACCGCCCCCTGAAGCTCGAGGAATCGCAGCGCCTCGCGTAGGGTTGCGCGCGCCACGCCGAGGTCTTCGATCATGCGGTGTTCGGCGGCGAGCGGCGTCCCGGGTCGAAGTCGCCGGCGCCCGATCTCGCTCACGAGCTGGCGGGCGATCCGAACCGCGGCGCGCTCGGGATTCCGTCTCCTGGTCATCCGGTTGATGCCTCCCTGCCGCACTTTCGTTGGTGACCGGTCACACGGGCTCCCCTTCGGATACATAGCTCATCTCTCACGGGAAGGTCGCGCCCGACGGAGCCGCCCTTCGGGAATCCCCGCTCGCGCATAGCCTTCTCCAAAAGGGTGATCCCTTTGGCGCAGTGTCTCCTTGAGGCCGTGCTCGCGGACCATGCGCCCGTAGTCGCGGACCGCCTGCGCGCGGTGGGCACGGGCGTCGTTCTCGCCCGCCAGCCTCTGCAGGACCTGGGCGCCCATGAGCTCGAGGGCAAGGTTGGTGATGCGTTTGTTGGCTGCGAGCAGGTCTGAATCGATCAGGCTGAAGCGGTCGGCCAAGCCCTCAACTTCGTCCTCGAGCACGTTGGCGGGTACGGCCTTCATCACCAGGCCGATCTTCGCCGCGTCCGCCCCGGTGATGGAATCGCCTGTCAGTTGCAGCCGCTTTGCCCATTGCGGGCCGCAGTTGTACATCCAGAGGTTGTTGGGCAGAGCGCCCATGGTGCGTGCCGCCGGGAATCCGATGCGAGCATCCTCCGCCGCGATCACGATATCGCAGGCCATTGCCAGATCGGTGCCCCCCGCCAGGCAGTTTCCATGCACCTGTGCGACGCACGGCTTGTGCATTTCCCAGAGTGCGCGAATGCGTCGGTTGTTCCTTTCGATCAGCCAGATATCGTCGTCGTGGCTGCGGCCGGTTCGATGCCCGGGCCGCTTCGGTCCGCCCAAGGCGGTGAGATCGTACCCCGAGCAGAACGAGGCCCCTTCGCCGCGCAGCACTACGCAGTGAACCGAACAGTCGTCGTCCGCCTCCCAGAGCGCGTTCTCCAGCTCCTCGAGGAGAAGCGGCGTGATGGCGTTGTGCTTGTCTGGGCGCGCCAGGGTGATCCGTGCCCGCCCGTCTTCGACTTCGTATCGAATCTCTTCGTAGTCGGTCTTCGTTTGCATACTCATGTGTCCTCCGGTGCGGACGCACGACGCCGTTGGAACCTCAATACTATGCGGCTCGGCTCACGCGATAGCGCAGGGGGAGCTTCTTCAGGCCCACGACGAAGCTGGATGAGATCTGGACCGGATCACCAGCGAGTTCCAGAACGTCGATGCGGCGAATCAGCTCCCGGAGCAAGGCATACTGCGACTGACGAGCCAGGTGGGCGCCGAGGCAGAAATGCTCGCCGATCCCGAATGCGAGGTGCGGGTTCGGGTCCCGGTCGATGCGGAAGGTGTGCGGGTCATTGAAGACCGACTCGTCCCGATTCGCCGAGGCGTAGAAGAGCACGACCTTCTCCCCCTCGCGAAGTTTCTGCCCTCGGAACTCCAGATCTTGTGCAACGACACGCTTCATGTAGTTGACGGGCGAGGTCCAGCGAAGGATCTCCTCCACGGCGGTCTGTACCAGATGGGGATTGCGTTTGAGTTTTTCGAATTCGGTGGGATGCTGCGCGAGAGCATGGATGCCGCTCGCCAGGGCGTTCTTCGTGGTGTCGTGTCCCGCGGTGAAGGTGATCAGGAGGTAGCCAAGGGTATCCATCATCCCCATGGGCTCACCGTTCACCTTGCCATTCGCGAGCAGGCTCGCCAGATCGTCC
>DATKMS010000091.1:0-5377 GCA_035541735.1 Candidatus Margulisiibacteriota bacterium | reverse complement strand
CCGCCAAAGGCTGCAGCGTTTTGCCGGCTGGCACGCCCGCGGTCGCTCTGCGCCCGTGTCTGCTGGCCGTTGCCGACGCCCTGGAATGCGGCTGGATTCCTGCCGCCGGTATCGCGAGCCTGCGCCGCCTGACGTTGCGGTTGCGCTGGTGCGCGTCCCCCCCCAACATCGCGCTGCGCGGCCGTGGTGCGCCCTTGCCCGGCACCGCGCTGCGTGGCTGCGGGTCCTTGCGAGCCTTGGCGCCCGCCGCGATCGGTCGGCCGGCCGCCAGATCCCCTGTAGTCACTTGCCGCACCACGGGCGATCTGTTGCCGGCCTTGCTCGGCGCGGCCGCGGAATGCCTCACGCGACTGCACGTTGCCCTGGCCGCCGCGGTTGTACTTCTGTCGCGTCGCGTTGTCGCGGTACTGCACCCCCTTGCGGTGATCGACGTTGTGCTGCCAATTGCCGTTCGCGATGTTGGTCTTGTTGAAGTTGTTGTAGTTGGTGGTGTTGATGTTCACATCGCCGTGCCCCCAGTTGCAGTTACCCCACACAGCGGCGCCCACGGCCATCCCGACGCCGAACGAGAGAAGGGCGGTGCCCGCAACGTATCCAGGCGGGTAGTAGGAATAAGGTGGGTATGCGGGATACGGCCACGGGCCGTACACGGCCGGGCTGTAGGTTGGGACATAGACCACCTGCGGGTTGGCCTGTTCGATCTTGATCACCGTCGGCGGCGCGGGCGCTGGTGCGGGCGCGCCCTCCGGTTGTTGCACGGTCACGTTCTGCTGAACGTTCACCGGCGCAGCGGGTTCGACGATCACTTTCTGCTGCTCGTTCGACTCGAGATTGCCCGCTGCCTTCGCCTTCGCCCGCAACGTCTGGACCGCATCCATGACGTCCTTCTGCTGAGCCAGGAAGGCATCACCGAGCTTCTGCGTCCAGGGGAGTTCCTCATTCATCATCGTCAGCACATCGGGAAACGCGGTGAGTGACTTGACGGCGGGGTCCCAGGTCTGTTGCTGCAACGCGTTTTCCAGGGCCGTGTCCTTGAGGTCGGGGTTCTGCTTCCTCCAGCGCGCGGCCTCGACGATCTCCAGGGGATAGGTTGACGCCATCAACACCTGGGCCAGCAAGGGGTCCGGGTAGAGCGCAATTGGCGCGACGATCTGCTCGATTTCCTCCGGCTTGAAGGTTGGCGGCGCGGGGGCTGCCGCAGGTGCGGGCGGTGGCACGTCTTGCGCTGTCAGTGGCGCAGCACCGTTCAACACCAAAAGCCCAACCAACACCGCCGCAAGCGGCCTCGACGTGCCCTTCATGAAGTCCCCTCCTCGACAAATCCTTCTGACTGACTGTCTACACCTTGTGTGCATCATGACAAGAGGTCGTCGGAGCGGCGGCGTGCGTACCCGGCTCTTGTCGAACCCCGCAATTCCAGTACTATGCGCGCATTGCGACCGATACCTGAAGGGAGGCTAGACATGCGAGCTACCATCATCGTCGTGGGTGCACTGATTGGCGCTTTCCTCATCACGAACGCCGGTAGGGCGACCGCGGATTCGTGTTCCGACGCGTGCGCCAAGGCGTACTCCGCATGCAGTCAGAGTTGCAAGAAGACGGATACGGACTGCTTCACGAAGTGTATCAACGAGCAGCAGAGCTGCCTCGCGCAGTGCAAGTAGGCACTGCACGGTCCGCAGCAGCAGACTGTCCGCGCGGCGCTCTCGAGCGTCGCGTCAGATTTCTCAGCCGGTAGGCAAGGCTCGCACCCCGCTGTGCACGGAGGGTCGCGGTCGTATGCCCGGTCGCGTGTGCGGGTGACCGCAACGCCTTCCCTTTCCGGGCAATCGGGGCTACCTTCCGCAGCCGTGCAGCGCAACGCCTACGAGACCGTTGCTCTCGTCCACCGCCTGCTGGCGTGGACCTTCGCCCTCGTCGGCCTGATCTTCCTGGTCGCACCGAACGGCACGGTCCGCTTCATCAACGCGGCGGGTAGCGTCTTCCGCATCTTCCCACCGGCCCCCGAATCGGACCTGCGATTCTGGCTGAGCCTGGGATTTGCCTACATGGTGCTGGTGGCCGTGTTGGCGTGGCGCATCGCCGCCGACCCGCGCCGCAACCGCGCACTGATGCCGGTGCTGGCCGCGGGAAAGTTCGCATCGTCGTTCACCTGCTTGCTGTTCTTCCTGTTCGCGCAGCCGACGTTCCTCTACCTGCTCAACTTCATCGTGGACGGCTCGATCGTCTTGATCGTTCTCGGCTGCTACCTCTGGCTCGGCGTCGCCGAGCAGGCGGCGCAACCGTTGGCGCAGCCGCAGGGGCGCGTAGCGGAGCTGCTGCGTCTGCTGACCAGTACGATGGTCCCGGAAGGTGGCGCTTTCTCGCCGGGCGCCGCCAGCGTGCAGCTCGACCAGACGGTGTGGCAATACTTCGGGCGACTGCACCCGCTGGGCACGACAGGATTGACGGTGATCCTCTACATCATCGAGTTCGGCCCGTACCTGTTCGGGCCGCGGCGCCGCCGCTTTTCACGTCTCAGCGCCAAAGAGCGCGAGACGTACCTCGCCGGTTGGGAGCGCGGGCACTTCAGTGCGCGCCGGCAGTTGTTGAACGGACTCAAGCTTGCCGTCATGCTCCACTTCTACGATCGGCCCGACGTTGCTGCGGCGGTTGGATTCGACGGCGCCTACCTGCGCGACAAGCTACTGGCCGGTCCCAACGCAGAGTTCCATCGAGCCCGTCTCGCTTTGTGAAGCACACCATGCCGCGGCGATCTGGATCTGCCCTTCGGTCGGAAATGCGGGCCGACATGGTCGTTGACGGCGCGACGGTCGACCGCGACTGCAACGTGCGGACACAGGTGTGTGTTATCGGCTCGGGTGCCGGCGGCGCCGTCATCGCGAAGGAGCTTGCCGAAGCAGGTATCGAAGTGTGCCTGCTCGAGGAGGGTGCGTACTATCGCGGCAAGGACTTCACCGGCAATCCGCGCCAGATGATCGACTTACTGTACCGCAACCGCGGCCTCACGGGCACGGTGGGCGGCCTCACCATCCCGATCCCACTCGGCCGGTGCGTCGGCGGTACGACGACGATCAACTCCGGGACATGCTACCGCGCTCCGGATTACGTACTCGATGCATGGCAGCGGGAGCACGGCGTGTCGGATGTTACGGAAACGCAGATGCGCCCGTACTTCGAGCGTGTGGAGCAAGAGATCAACATGCATCCGGTGGCCGACGGCGTCTACGGCAAGAGCAGTCAGCTCTTCGAGCGCGGCGCCCAGGCGTTGGGATTCGCCGGTGGGCGCATCCCGCGCAACGAGAAAGGGTGCATGGGCACGGGCGTCTGTGCCTTCGGCTGTCCGCAAGACGCCAAGCAGGCGATGCACGTGAGCTACGTGCCCAAGGCGCTTGCCGCAAGCGCGACGCTGTACACGCGCTGCCGCGCCGATCGCATCCTCGCCGCGAGCGGCAGCGCCTTCGGCGTGCTTGCAACACTCCTCGGTGCCGACGATCGCGAGACCGGGCGGCAGCTCCGCGTGCTTGCCGACCGCGTCATCGTCGCTGCCGGCGCCATGCTGACGCCGGCGCTGCTGGAACGCAGCGGCATCGAGGACGCGTCGGGCTGGCGCGGGCGCAACCTGCACATTCATCCGGCGACACGGGTCGGCGCAGTGTTTGATGAAGACGTGCGCGGTTGGGAAGAAGTGCCGCAAGCCTACAACGTGCACGAGTTCACGCGCGAGGGGATCTTCATCCAGGGCCAGTTCCAGCCGCCGAGCACCGCGGCGCCGGTGTTGCCGGGCATCGGCGCGGCGCACAAGGAGCTGATGAGCCAGTTTCCGCGGCTGGGCTCCTTCGGCGCGTTGATCTCCGACGTTTCCGAAGGGCGGGTCCGGGCGCGCGGGCGCGGTTGGCCGCTGGTGACCTACAAGATGCTGCCCGAGGACACGCAGAAGCTGACGCGCGCCATCAGCCTCACGGCGCAGATTTTCTTCGCCGCCGGCGCGCGTGCGGTTTTTCCCGGCATGCATCAACATCCGGTTCTGCACAACGCCGACGAAGCGCGCGCACTGCAGAGCGAGCGCTTCAGGCCGACCGCTTTCGAGATGATGGCCTTTCACCCGCAGGGGACGTGCCGCATGGGTGAGGACCCAGCGCGGGCCGTCACGGACTCGTACGGCGTCCACCATGGCATCCGCAACCTTGTTGTCGCTGACGCCAGCCTGTTTCCCAGTTCATGCAAGGTGAACCCGCAAATCACCATCATGGCGCTGGCAACCCGGGCGGCGGCGCGCTTGGCGGACGATCTGAAGCGCTGACGGCGCCGTGTGCTGGTAGCGCCGACGGCTTACAGCGCCTCCGCCAGCACGCGCAGCGCCGCGGCGTCGCGCGTGCCGGCGAGGATCGTGGTGATCGGTGTCTGCTTCCACGCCTGCAGGCGGTCGCGAATGCGCGCCGGCGAGCCGACGAGGGAGATCTCATCGGCAAACTGATCGGGCACTTCGGCGGCAGCTTCGGCGCGCTTCCCTTCGAAGAAGAACTGCTGGATCTTGTCGACGGCATCGCCGTAGCCCATGCGGCGCACGAGATCCGCGTGGAAGTTGCGGCCGCGCGCGCCCATGCCGCCGATGTAGAAAGCCAGCATCCACTTCACCGGCTGCAACGCCTGTGCGAGGTCTTCGTGGACGTTCACCGTCACCGGGCAGGCGATCTCGAAGCCGGGCTTCATATTCTTCAGGGACTCTGCGTACACTTCGGGGCGATACGGAGAGTAGTAAAGCGGTAGCCAGCCATCGGCGATCTCGGTGGCCAAGGCGACGTTCTTCGGTCCTTCGGCGGCGAGGTAGATCGGAATGTCCGCGCGCAGCGGCTTCGTGATGAGCTTGAGCGGCTTTCCCAGACCGCTGCCGCCCTTGTACGGCAACTGGTAGTGCTGGCCGTCGAAGGTCACCGGCGCTTCGCGCTTCAGCATCGTGCGCAGCAGTGAAATGAATTCGCGCGTGCGGCCCATCGGTTTGGGAAAGGGTTGGCCGTACCAGCCTTCGACTACTTGCGGCCCGGAGACGCCGACACCGAGGATCAAGCGACCACCCGAGAGGTGATCGATGGTCGTGGCCGTCATTGCCACGCACGCCGGCGTGCGCGCCGAGATCTGCAGGATCCCGGTGCCGAGCTTGATCTTTTTGGTGCGCGCGCCCAGCCAGCACAGCAGCGAGATCGCGTCGGAGCCGTAGGCCTCGGCGGTCCACACCGAGTCGTAGCCAAGCCGTTCCGCTTCGAGCACCAAGTCGATCGGATCCTCCGGGCCGAACATCCAGTAACCGACCATCAAACCTAGACGCATGCTGTCTCCTTCGCGCGTGTCGTTGCACGCATGAGCTACCTCATGCGCC